>JAFQID010000006.1 GCA_017397685.1 Bacilli bacterium
GTGTATCTTCTTTTATTTCAGTTTGTTCTTCTACCTTTGGAAGTTCTATTTTTTCATTGCTTTCTTTTGAGTCAGTAGGTTCTTCTACTTTAGGTTGTTCTTCTTGGTTTTGTTTTTCTGCCTTTGGAAGTTTTATTTTTTCATTGCTTTCTTTTGAGTCAGTAGTTTCTTCCACTTTAAGTAGTTCTTCTTGATTTGGTGTATCTTCTTTTATTTCAGTTTGTTCTTCTACCTTTGGAAGTTCTATTTTTTCATTGCTTTCTTTTGAGTCAGTAGGTTCTTCTACTTTAGGTTGTTCTTCTTGGTTTTGTTTTTCTTCTTTTATTTTAGTTTGTTCTTCTACCTTTGGAAGTTCTATTTTTTCATTGCTTTCTTTTGAGTCAGTAGTTTCTTCCACTTTAAGTAGTTCTTCTTGTTTTTGTTTTTCTTCTTTTATTTCAGTTTGTTTTTCTACCTTTGGAAGTTCTACTTCTTTATTGTTTTCTTTTAACTCTGTTGGTTCTTCTACTTTAGGTTGTTCTTCTACTTTTGGTAGTTTAGGTCCTTTATTGTTTTCGTTAGAATCAGTAGGTTCATCTATTTTATGAAGTTCTTCTTGATTTGATGTGTTTTTATCTTCATCATTTATAAAACTAAAATATTCTACTAGTTTTTCTTCTGATCTAGGTGAAAACTTAGGTTGATTTAAAAGTTCTAGTATTTTTTTACCTCTATGCATTTTTTCTTGTAATTCTTTTGTCATTGAGTCTATTTTTACTAATTGGTAAACATCGGCTGTTTCTAGGTATGAAAGTAATTCTTGTCTTACTCTAGCACCTATTTTCTTTATACTTTCTCTTTGAACTGCCCCACCTAAACGAGAAACAGATAGTCCAAAATCTATTGCTGGTTTTTGACCTTTTTTAAATGTTTTTTCATTTAGTACTATTTGTCCATCAGTTATTGATATTATGTTTGTTGAAATATAGTCTGTTATATCTCCACCTTTTGTTTCAACTACAGGTAAAATTGTTATTGAGCCACCATTTTTATATTGGCAGCCTTTTTCTAATAGTCTTGAATGTGTATAGAAAATATCCGCTGGATAAGCTTCTCTTCCTGTGTTTTTTTCCGAAATTAACGCAATTTCTCTGCATGCTTCAGCATGTTTTTTTAAATCATCAATACATACTAAAACATCTTTACCTTCTTTAAGGTATTCTTCAGCTATTGAAAGTGCAACATAAGGTGTTAGTTTGATCATAGGAGATGTATCATCATTAAACGCTGCGACTATTAAGGTATATGCGTTTGCATTTTTTTCAATTAATTTAGTATATAATCTTTTTATTTCTTTTTTTGTTTTTCCAATAGATACATAAATACATATTACATCTTTATTTTTTTGATTTACTATTGCATCTAGTAAAATCTGTGTTTTTCCGGTTTTTTTATCACCTATAATTAATTGTCTTTGACCTTTTCCTATTGGAAACATTAGGTCTATTCCCGCAATTCCCGTTTCAAGAGGTCTGTTTACTGCGGTCCTGTCCATTATTGGTATTTTAGGGGTTTCTATTGATATTGTTTTACTATCATTAAAGTTTTTTCCTGATATTCTATCCGTTCCAAATGCATCTATAATCATTCCTAAAGCATTTTTAGAAAAGTTTGATTCTAATGCTTGGCCTGTTGTTTTTACTAGGTCTCCTATTTTTATTTTTCCATTTGTTTTTACTAAAGCGATTATTACTTTGTTTTCTTCTATTTTATCTACATATCCAATATTTTCTTCGTTTCCAACATATACTTTTTCAAAAAAGAATGCATCATCTAAGCCTATTGTTTCTACGACAAATTCGTTTATTTTAACTACTTTGCCTATATGATAGATGTTTTTTTCTTTTAATATATTATCTATTTTTGCTTCTATAAAATCATCTATATTATTTTCCACTACTAGCATCCTCCTTTAAGTAAAAATATATGTTATAAACTATAATCGTATATTTTTCCTTTATATTCTATCCTAAACCCCTCTACCATTTTTTCATCATATATTGTTTTTATTAATTTATGATATTTATCATAATTATCTTTTTTATTTGAAACATATATGTATGCTTTTGGATTATTAGATGTTATTAAGTCATCTAATTTATTAATAAACTTTACAATGTTAAATTTATTTACATTTAATAAATCTTTTAATATTTCTTTTTCTTTTTCCTCTAATAATTCATTTATTATTATTTTTTGTTCTTCTTTGTTATAGTTAGAAATTTTATATATAACTTTATGTGAAAAGTTTTTTCTTATTTTTATTAAAGTATCATATATCTCAGTTGTGTCTTCTTTTAGTTCTTTTTCAATAAAATCTAATATGATTTTTTCATTATCAAAATCAAATCCTTCTTTTATTTTTTTGTATTCTTCTAGGATGTTACCATCTTCAAAATCAGCATTTGTAGGTATAATTACTTCTTCTGTTTTTATTTCTTTTTCTTTTATTTCTTCTTCTAGTTTTGTAATTAATGCATCTAGTTCTTTTTCTTTTTTCTCTTTTAATTCTATATTCGTTTTTAATTCTTCTATTCTTTTTTCTCTATCTTCAATTAAAAAATCATACGTTTGAAGTTTGTCGACAAATATTTGTTTTACAAGTATATTTACTCTTTTTATAGTTAATGCGAATAAAAATATTAATATTATAATTAAACTTGCAATAACTATTATAGCTAATATTATTTCATTCATATTTAAGACATAAACGGATTAAAGAATAGTAGCATGAAACAAAATGCGAACATTAAAAGAATAAATATTGATAGTATAATTAACAATATCATCATCGAACTTACTATTTCATTTTTTACTTCTGGATTTCTTCCGATTGCTTCTGATATTTTAGAACCTAATATACCGATCCCTATTCCGAAACCTAAAAGTGAAAAACCCATTATGTTACCCACTGCACCTAGTATAGCGGAGATTGTACTTTCCATAAGATTATACCTACCTTTCTATATTAATTTAATTATATCATATTTTTTGGCTTTTTAAATAGGAAAATGTAAATTTATGTTTTTATATATAAAAAGTTTGTTTTTTAGTAAACAAACTTTTTCCTAACATTTAAATCAACTTTTTTTCCAGAATATACCGCATCTTCAAGTCTTAGTTCAAGTATATTTCCTTCTGGTATTAGTAGTTTTGATGAATATCCACTTGTTTTAATTGCTTTTTTTGTGTCTATAGATATACTTCTTGAGTATGCTCCATCGGCATATAATGATATTTTTCCACTTTCTAATGCGTATTTATTTGTCATTTTTACATTAAAGTGAACGTATCCTTTTGATATTTTTTCTATTGTAAGTGATAGGTCGTTTTTTGCTGTTCTTACGTTTATTACATCTTCAATTACATCTGTTAAAGTTTTCGTTCCATCCACACCTTTTATTAGTTCTACATATCCTAAACTTATTGAATATTCATTCTTTGGAGATAAATTGTTTATTCTATAAGTAGATGCATATTTATCTAATATAATTTTTTCTGTTGTTAAAACATCATTTATATATCCAGTTACTAGTAAATATACAGCTTGATATTTATCTTCTATGTCTGATACAAGGTATGTTACATCTATATAAGTTGGATATGATATTGCTCCTCTTAAACTTACCATTTTTGTTATATTTGTTTTGTTAATAACTTGTTGTTTATCATTATCATTGTTGTTATTGTTATTTGTTCCATTTATTATTATATTATTATTGTTATTTGAAACTTGTTGATTACTTCCAATATTTAATATATTGTTATCGATGTATTGCTGAAAGTTATTAACTAATGAGTTATATGAATCTACTAGTTCACCCAAATCTACTTTTATATTTTCTTCTTTTTTCTTTGGTTTATATTCATTTGTACTTCCATTAATTAATTTTAAATCAATTGTTGTTTCATTAATTATTAGTTTTTCATTTGCTATATCAAAAGTATATTTATCAAATGTTAGATTTAATGGATTTATTGTTTTTATGTTTATTGCATCATTTAAAAGTGATGCGTTTCCTTGTTTATCAATATAAACTATTAAATATTTATTTGCATATATAGTTTTATCTGAATTATAAATTTCAGATGAAATAATTAGGTATGCTCTATCTGATAGTTTATAGAAAGTCGGTTTTTTTAAATCCGAAATTACTGTTATATTTTTGTTTTCTACTATACTTCCATCTTGGCTAACTTGATAATTATTACCAAATATTTGAACTTCATCTTTTGAAAGTTCATAAATAACAGGGTTAGTTCCTATTTCATAAGAATTATTTTCTGAACTTATGTAATAATAGCGTTCATTCCATTTTTTTGTTATTCTTCCTCCACTAGAAGTATCTAAAAGGTTTGTTTCTGAGTTAAAAACCACACTATTACTTGATATATTATAAACTATTTTTCCGTTTTTATTTGATATTCTTATTGAAAATATTAGTAATATTGTTATAACAATAACTATTATGGTGAAAATAATTAGATATAATTTATTTTTTCCATTAAGCTTCCTCATCTGTTGTTCCTCCTGATAACGTGTAATAGTAATTTAATTCAGTTTGTGTGGCTAATGTATTTCCACTATACAAGTTAAGTGTTATTGTATATAAACTATTTTCTATAAATTCAACACTGTCATCTACTTCTATAGTATAGTAATATAATAATTTATCTGGATCATATCTTGTGATAAATTCCGTTCTTTTTGATAGATAAAAACCTTCATTACTTGTTATTGTATATTGCACCGAATCAATTGTGTTTAATTTATACGGATCTGAAAATATTATATCTATATTTTTTGGATTTTCAACATTTTTACTTGTTGTTACCGTTCCTAAGTTAACAAAGTCTCCAAAATATATGTTTTTTGTTTCTGTTACTTGATCTAGATCAGTAGCTAAATTAGTTCTATCTAAGTTTACCGTTACCACAAAAGTATATAGGTCATTATCTATTAAGTTATATTTAGTATTACTAAAACTAAAGTTTTTATTTATTAGTGATATAGGTTGATTTAAAATTGTAGCAATTACGTTGTAGTTTTGATCAACTAATTTAACATCATATGTACCATTTGCGATTATAAAGTTTGGATCAAATACGCTTACCCTAAAGTTTATTGAAGTTGCATTTTTACTTGTTGTTATTCCAATGTACGGATCTTCTGGCTTATTAATTTCAAACTCATGGGTTACGGTTCCTAAGTCAATTTCTACCAGTTCTCCATTACTTTCATAATATCCAACAGGTTTTATTTTTATTGCATATTTTCCACCATAATATATTTCCGAGTTTTCTTTTGGTGTTGCACCTACTTTTAATTCCATCGAAGTAAAAAATGCTGATGAATTAGGAATATTTATTTTTGTTTCAATGTACTTTCCGTCTTCAATTTTATAAAGTGTATATTCTATATGATCAAAACCGTATATTGTATCTAGATTGTATGTTATGTTTATATATTTATTTTCATATGATAGTTCTGTCATATTTGCTTTTACATTTGTTATTCCTACTTTTGATAGTGTATAAAATCTATATTTAATTCCATGTGCTTGTTGATCTATATCATATAAGTATCTTTTTTCAAATTGATTTAAATCGTTATTGTAAACATATGTATAAAATTGAATATAATAGTTTGTTTCTGGTAATAAATCTGTTATTACTACTGGACCAAGAAATGCGGTTATTGTTTCTGTAAATGTTCTTATATACTGTGCATTTGTTCCATTTTCATCTGTTTTATATAGTTCTATATATATTAGATCGTTTTCTACTACTACTGTGTCTAGATTTATTATTTTTGCATTTACTTCTGCACTATCAAGTAGTGATCTAATATTTGTTTTGTTGGAACTATCTAGCATAGATATTCCGGGGATTATTAGATCAAATCTAACTATATTTTGAGTAGATGTTAGCTTTTGTTTATTTAGTTGTTTTAATACTATATTATTACCATCATATATTACTCCGGTATTGTTTATTTCAATTGGTATTTGAACATCTTTTTGTGTATCAAAATGTGTTAATGATAATGTTTCGTTTAATTCATCAAATGATTTTTTATACATACTTTTTTTAATTGATGAGTTTTGTGTCATATTTGATCCATCATATATATAATAAACTATTGAATCTGTTACATCTACTTTTTGCATAGCAAAGTACTCTGCTTCACTATCGAATCCCATTATTCCTGAGTCATAATATGCTGTTACATTTACCATTATATCTACTGAAAGATATTTATGTAATTCAAAGAAATCTATTACTATTGTGTCATTATCTAGTTGCAATCCCTTAATTGTCATTGTTCCATATTTTTCTTGATCTTCTGGACTTCTTGGAATTATTTCTACATCTAATGATGCGATTGATTTTACTACTTCAAAGTTATCATAGTAGTCATTGATAGATATTATCATTTTGTTTACATCTACAACAACTGAATAACTTAAATTAATGGTGTCTTTGGTTCCGGTAAAGTATTGTTGTGTTAAGATGTCATAAGTACCACTATTATTTTTTATTAAGCTTTCATGTTTTTTTATAATAATGTTTTTGCCTGGCGTTAGTTTTGTAAACTCTACCGCATTATATTCTTCTGCTCCTACTATTATTGTTGGTGATGATGTTGGAGATGTACTTGAATCCAAATAACTATATAATTTATTTGTTTCAAGTGAATTATCTATATCTTTTATTTTATATTTCCAAGTGTATGTATTATTTGTTGATATAGATGGATACATTTTAACATTAGCTTCTTGTTTTAGAGCTATTAAATCTTTACTTGTAAGTATAATATCTTCACCATATTTTTTTGGATAATGTGTATCTTCTTCACCATCTTTGTCTACATCTATAAATATTTCATATGAGAAATGATAATAATTTCCTCGTCTCATAGTATCTGAATCAAGTATATTTTTTGGAGTTCCGTAATCAAGTTTAAATATTGCTGGATCTAATGTTCCATCTTCATTAAACTCAAGTGTTTTATCTAGTTCTGGTAACATTTCATATTCGTTTGTGGTTGGATTTAGTCTCCATACATGCCATATTATACGTCTCGCACTTTTTGATTCGTTATTAAACTTCGGTGTAACTCTATATCCAACTGTTATATTATTTTCTAAGTTTGAATCATATTCTAGTCCAAATGATGTTGCGTTTCTATTAGTTATTGTACTTACATTTACGGCATCATTATAATCTTCTGGCAAATCTGGAATATAGCTATTTGTTTGGAATGTATAAATATTATTTTCAATTGGAATCTCGTTTTTAAAGTCAGTGTAATCATATGCTTTACTTATTTCTAATGTGTATGTTTTTTCAGTAAAGTCTCCATTTTTACTATCAAAGAAAGCTGGATTTATGATTGCATTCTTATCATAGAAATCCCTTTTTAAAGTACTTATATAAGGTAAATCATCGCTATCTAAAATTCTTTTATACACTTGCCTTGAACCTTCTGTTGTAGCTCCTTGATATAGTGTAAATGTTACTTCTGAAAGTGTACTTGCTTCTAACTGTGCATCTTCATTTATTCTATTTTCAAGTTTAAAGTTTATTGAAAATGCATCTGAGTAATTATCTGTATTTGCATAAAATGCTGCGAGTGGTTGTGGGTTTTTAGTTTGTACGAATACACTACCTATATATGCTGACTTTAGCGTTTCATTTCCATCTTGCATATTTATTGAGCCGTATACTTGGAATGTATATGTTTCATTAGCTCTTAAGTTATTTATTGTAATTGGGATATTTCCTGTTTCACTATCTGCGGTAATTGTTTGAACTGTAAATACATCTACTGAGTTTTTATAAATTACTTGATATTCATTACTTACTATTGCATTTGATGGATCTTCTATAATTATTGTTCCATTTATTTGTTCCCAAGTTATATATGCTGATTCTTCATCAAATCTAACTGATGGATATTCTACTCCTTCAAGAGTCATTGTTGTTCCTAGTTCTTTTGAGTATTCAATTATTTTTTCATTATCATAAAACTCTACTACTAATATGTATGTATAAGGTATTCCTCTATGTATTAATTTATCATCAACATTTACTTGTACGCCTGATGTGTTATCTTGCGATAAAACTAATACTGGCGCAGCATTTGTTATTTCTCCTCTTGCATCATAAATCTCATATCTATAAGATTTTATTCCATAGTTTGGATCTTCAATTGTATCTACATTTAAGTTAAATCTTGAGTTTCTTTTATCTATTTCATAGTTTAACGAACCAATTGTTATTTTGTTTTTTAATGTGGTTATGTTTTCTTTTTGTGTAAAACCATCATCAACAATAACTCCTTGACAAAGTATTTCACTCATTTTAACTAAATATGTTGTATTTGGATCTAGTCCGGCAAAAACAACTTCTCTTATTTCTTTTTGATCTTCAAATCTTATTGTTTGATAGTTTATTTTTGTTCCATTTTCATCATATAGCTCCATAACTACGCTTGATACTTTTGAGTAGTTTTCTTTTATTACATCAACCACTATAAGATTTTCAGTTGCATAGCTTTTTTCAAAACTTACACCTATGTCTTCTGTCCTAAATATTTTGGATATAAATGTTTTTGAATATTCTATATCATCTATTTTATATGACGCTCTTGCATTTAGTGTATATTCTGTATCTGGTTTTAAGTCAGCATGAGAAATAAATATACTTGTATCCCCCATGCTTGCGGTTGTTTCAGCTACTACTTTTGATGTTGAGTTTTCAATAATTTGTACTAATGTATCGCTTGTTATTAAACCATCTTCATCATTTATTTCTATTTTAGCATCTATTTTAAGAGCCGTTAATAATAATTCTGTTAATTTATATTGTGGTGTTTTTTTTGTTATAGTTTCATCTTCTATAACTTCGTTGTCTTCTTCCTCTTCATCTTCAGTTTCATCACCAACTATTCCATCAATTACCCCACCTGAATTATTATTTGAACCTCCATCACCTGAAGAAGTTCCACCGCCTGCGTTTCCGCTTTCTGGTAGTTCTACGTTTCCATCTGATATATCTAAGTTTTCCGGGTTTTCCACTATTACATCTATATTACCATTATTGTCTATTACTAGATTTGATAAAGTTATATATTTTTGATTTGCTTTGTATATTTCAGCATCATTCAAATTAATTTTTATATCATTTACTAATAAATAAGCTCCTGATGCGATTGTTTTATAGCTATGTTCATTATTATATATTTTCACAATATTTCCATCGGTATATTCAAATTCAACGTAATTATCAAAATCAATAATTTCTTTGTTTGGGAATACTAATCTTACATTTTCTCCAGTTAGTAAGAATTTGTTTTCAGTTATTCTTAATAATAGATTTTTAAAAGTTAATTCTTTTCCGTTATTAACTTTTATTTTATATCCACCTTTTACATATTCAATTTTTGTATCTTTAAAAATGTTATAGTAAAATATTATACTATTATTTATAGTATTAACATCTATACCTACTACTTTTTTCATTACTTCAAGTGAGTTATCGGTATAATGTATGATAGTTGCATCATCTATAACTACTTTATCATTTTGCGATTCAAAAGATATTTTTTCATTAGATTTGTTATATTTGTAATTTGTTCCTGCTTTAAATGGGTATGTTTCAATTTTTGATTCTTTAATATCATTATTATATAGAGCATAACCATCTTTGGTAAATGTTAAAATTTCTTTATTAATATTATTTGTGATAAATATAGTAGCTAAAATTACCGCTAGAAGAAAAACAAATATAAATGTTCCAAATAATAGTTTTCCATTTTTTTTCATTAATAATTTTATAATCATATTATCACACGAACTATCTAGTTTCCCTTCATTATTTTTATATCTTAGTATATATATTTGAATTTTACCTATTTTTGTGCGTATTGTCAAGATAAAGCGATTCCTAAAGTTTTATTAAGAATAATTTCTTTTATTTAAAATTGATTTATTTACTCTATTATTGTATCGATATATCTTCTACTAGTAGCATTCTTATTTTCTTGATTTAATTTGCATAGCACTTAAATCAAAAATTAAAAACAATATTCTTCGTACTATGCTAAAGCTTAAATAATAATTTAATTAAAATAAACGTTTTTTTATTTTGAACAAAAGTTGTATTTTTTAATAGAGTGTTTATTGTAGTTTATTTTAGAAAACTATAAGTGTTTTTAAAAATAAAAAATGATGGATAATCATCATTTTGATTAATTTCGTTTATATTTTTATTTTAACTGATCCTGTTATAATGTCTTTTAGTAGATTAAAATAGGTTTGCATAAAAGAGGCTTTTTCTATGTCTTCAGTAACAACTAAATTATATTCAAGAGTGTTATTATCAACATTTAATTTTAATGTTCCGACTTTATCTCCTTTTTTTAATGGTGCTTTTACATCATCTAATAATATTTCAGATGTGTAGTCAATTTCTTTTCTTGTTTTTTCTGTTATTATATTTATATCTTCTTCTAATGTATATTTTGCTTTTCTATTTACTGAGTTTTTTATATTTATTTTTCCTGTTATATCTTCTTTTTTATAAATTGTTTTGGATGTATACATGTTATTTCCATATTCCATCATAGAAATAGTATCCGCTGTTCTATTATCTTTTGTATCTGCACCCATCACTACTGATATTAGTCTCATATTATTTTTGTTCATTGTTGCGGTTAAACAATATTTTGCTTTATCTGTGTATCCTGTTTTAAGTCCATCTATTCCTTTGTAAAATTTAACTAGTTTATTTGTATTTACAAGCCAGTGATTTTCACCAGAAACATTTATGTATTCTTCGTATGTACTTGAAATTTGTAATGCATAATCATGTTTAACTAGTTCTTTTGCCATTAAAGACATATCATAAGCAGAAGAGTAATGTTCTTCTTCATCAAGTCCATGTGGATTTTTAAAGTTTGTATTTTTACATCCTAGTTCTTTTGCTCTTTTGTTCATCATTGATATAAAATTATCTTCTGTTCCTCCAATATATTCTGCGAGCGCTACTGCTGCGTCATTTGCTGATGCTATCCCTAAACCTTTTATTAGATCTTCTACTGTTACATATGTTCCTTCTTCTATAAATATTTGAGTTCCACCCATGCCTGATGCATTCTTTGAAATTAGTACTTTATCTGTTAGTTTTATTTGTCCGTTTTCAAGCGCTTCTACAGTTAAAAGAAATGTCATTATTTTTGTCATTGATGCTGGAGAGCGTTTTTCATCTTTTTCTTTTTCATAAATTATTTTTCCAGTTGATGCTTCTATTAAAATTGCACTTTGGCTATTAGGAGCTAAAATCATTTCTGCATTAATTTTATTATTTATTATAAAAAATAGTAATGTAAATAATAAGATTTTTTTCATTTTATTTATCACCTATTTAATGATATGTTTTTTATCTTTTATTATTAAAAAAGAATTATATTTCTGAACTGATAAAATAAAAGTAGACAAATAAAAAAGAATGTCTACTTTTTTGATAAAATAATAATGGAGGTAAAGTATGAATGATGTTGGAAAAAATAAGACAATGAGAACATATAAAGAGAAAGAAAAAATAGTAAAAA
>JAFQID010000044.1 GCA_017397685.1 Bacilli bacterium
ACAAGTTGTTATGAGAATGCAAAGAGTGGTAATTTAGTATCGATTACTGGTGATGGTGGAAATGCTTGGGGATTTTATGGTAATGCATATAAGAAAATGTCACCAAGATTATACTTATGGCAGTATTATGATCAAAACCCAAATAATTTAATAGAAGATGAATTAATTGACTGGTATATTAAAGAATTTTATGATTTAAGATTAAAAGATTTAAATCCAATCGAATTAATGGATACTTTAAAACAAAAATTTGGAGATGAAATAATATTACTGTGTCATGAATTACCAAGTAATAAACTTAATAAAAAATTTTTTTGTCATAGAAGATTAATAGCTGATTGGATAGAACTAGAAACAGGTATTATGATACCAGAGATTTCTATGAATGAAGTTGGTTTAATTAAATATGAAGAAGTTTATGATCTTAAACCAAAAATAAAAAAATTAATTAAGAATAAATGATTAATAATTGTTTATTAAATATAATTTGTAAGATAAATATTTTATAGTTTAATAATTATCATAGAAATAAATTTTTGTGATATAATATATAACATTATATATTTTATGGGTGTTTAAAATGAATAATTTAATAAAGCAAGGCGAAGATTTGTTAGAGTATGTTAAGAGGGTTATTTTAAAATATTGTCCTTATACTGAGGATAGATTAGATATCTTAGGAAATGCAAAGTCACCTCAAATTGAAATTAATGTTAATATTGATTATGATAAATCTCAAATTAGTTTTTTGTTTGGAAATAATGTATTTAAACAGGGAGTTTCGGAAAAGATATTAATTTCATCTGCTATTGATTTTGCTGTAATACAAGAAATAATAAATTTTTTATTATTAGACAGAAGGACTATTAATAATTTTAATATGTATGAAAATGAAGTTTTTTTGATTTTTTCTATTAATTGGTGTAATGAAAGTATTAAAGGGATTAATTGTGGAGATATTAAACTTAATTTAGTTTTTAATAATAATACTGAGCTTGAAAAGGAATTTTTATTTTTACTTTTTAGTAATTATTTTAATTATCTGAATAAGATTCCATAGTTTAAAATAATTGAAAATGAATATATTAATAGTATAAAACATAATTATTTTAATTCTTTAGATAAAACATATTTAATTGATTTATTAAATAGAATGGAAGAGGATGAATTAAAAGAATTATTATGTGATTTAGAAAATGATTTATTTATAAAATATGCTTTTGATACTAATTCTAAGTATAAAATCAAAAAGATGCTTTTAGAAAAATAAAAAATCAATAGTTTGAGTGGAGGTTTATTTATGAAAAAATATTTGGGTATTATTAAAGTATATAGTGAACATATGTCAGGTGTTAATGTAAAAATATTATCAAAAACATATGATGATATTAATTTAATAAAATTATGGTTTGATTTGTATCCTGGCAGTGAATATGTAATTTTAGAAAATACAAAAGAATTAGATTCTATGTTTGAATTTTTTAAGGATATGACACCTATTACTGAAGAAGAAAAAGAAATTGTTGAAAAAGCGAGGGTGCTATATAAAAAAATGATGAAAGACTAAATTATAATAGTCTTTTTATTTACATTTTTATAGATATAATAATATATAGTTTTATAATTATTTATTGTATGTTATTATATTAATAGAGTAGAGGGTAAGTTATGAATAGAAATGAAGCAAAATCAAAAGTTGTAGATTTGTTATTAGGAGATGAAAATCCTAATGCTGATTTTTATGCGGGTTTATTTGAACAATATAATTATTATGATAGTGAAATGACTCCGATTTCACCTGCTAAAATGGGAAGTGTTAATATTAATAATAATGTAGTAATTACACAAGAAGCTTATAATGAATTAATTAAGATAAGAAATATTACTCTTCAGACTAACAAGGAAGTTGCGTATTTAGTTTTAGGTGAAGAAAAACCTAATGGTACTGTTTGGCTAGATACTGTTATATCTACTTATAATTCAAGTGCTCGAACATATGCAAGTTTTGAAAGTCTTAATCCCGTTTTAAATGAGTTTGTTAGAGGAGTTGAAGCTGGTGAGTATAACAATGGAAATAAGCAGGTTATTTGTCATGGACACACACATGGCGTTAGTCCAGTTAGTGATAATTTTTCTTTTGGTGATTTAATTTCATATGTTCAATTTAATAATCTTCATCCATTATTTAAAAATAGAGAAGTTGAAACTATGGCTATGTTAATGTCGCCGTGTGGAGATTTTAATTTTATTATGTATGAAAATAATCCACAATATGAAGGTTTTTATACGTTTCCTAATGTTTATTTAAGATATTCTGATGGCAGTGCTGTTATGTTGCCCGCTTATCAAAATGGTAATTATTTAGTTGAAAGGAATGAGTTTGGTAGCAGATAAATGATTTTTTTAACGAATAGTTAATTTAATTATATCTTTTTATTTTCTTTGAATAATATATATTAGATAACTAATTTAGTTATCTTTAGGAGATATTTAAAATGTGCAAAAGAAGAGTTAGAAGAATATAATTTTAAATATAAACATAATCATCCTTCTTTAACTATTAATTTTAAAAATTGCTACGATTTATTGTAAACTTAATTACGCTTAAACCATAAAATATTATTGACCACCATTAGGTGTTTATATATATAAGAAGATATATTCTTCTTTTATAAGAGAGTGATTGACACTCTCTTTTGTTTTTTCTTTACAATCAAATATTTGTTTGTTATACTTGGGTTATGAAGGATAAGTTTGCTTTAAAAAATTATATTGTCGTTTTTATTAATAATTTAAGTAGAAAGAATTATTCTAATAAAAGTGTTAATTCTTATATTAGTGATTTATATCTTATGTATGTATATTTTAAGAAGGATTTAATTTATCTTAATGAAGATGATGTAAGAGATTATATTAAGCATGTTTCTAATAATGAAAAGGATTCTAGTGTTAAAAGAAAGATTTCTTGTTTAAAAACATTTTATAAAATTATGATTAAAGAAAAATTGATAAGTGAAGACCCAATGAAGAAAATTATTGCTCCAAAGGTAGGAAAAAGTTTGCCTAAGTTTGTTTATTATAATGAACTTTTAGAAATAATAGATGAAGCTAATAAAGGAAAAGATGGTATTAGAAATAGGCTTATTATTGAACTTTTATATGCAACTGGTGTTAGGGTTAGTGAGCTTGTTAATATTAAAGTAAATGATATAGATTTTGATAATAGAAAAATAGTTGTTCTTGGTAAAGGTAATAAAGAAAGAGTTGTTTATTTTGGTGATTATGCTTATGATATTTTAAAAAAATATATTAGGGGTTATGAAATAAAAGACTATTTGTTTATTAATAATAAAGGTAAAGTTATGAGTGATAGGAGTGTTAGATATATTATAGATAATATTATGAATAAACTTTCTATTAATACTCATGTGACGCCTCATGTTTTAAGACATAGTTTTGCGACTGATATGCTTAATAATGGTTGTGATATTAGGATAGTTCAGGAATTACTTGGTCATACATCTTTAAAGGCAACAGAGATATATACACATGTAACTAATGAAAGAGTAAAAGAAGTTTATTATAATTGTTTTCCAAGGAGGGGAGAAAATGAGTAAATTATATTATAGATATGGAGCGATGAACTGTGGTAAGACTACTGCACTTTTGCAGGTAGCGAATAATTATGAAGAAAGAGGTATGAAAGTAATAATTATTAAACCTTTGGTTGATACTAAGGGTGGGGATACTATTGTTACAAGAATAGGACTTTCTAGAAAAGTTGATCATTTAGTAGATAGTAATGAAAATCTTGGTAATTATCTTAATAAATTACCTGATGATATTTCTTGTATTTTAGTTGATGAAGTGCAGTTTATGACTCGTGATCAAATTGATGAGTTATTTATATTTACTAAAACTAAGAATATTCCAGTTATATGTTATGGACTAAGAAGTGATTTTAAAACTATAGCTTTTCCTGGAAGTTTAAGACTTTTTGAACTTGCTGATGATTTAGAAGAGTTATATACTATATGTAGGTGTGGTAAAAGAGCTAAGTTTAATGGAAGAATAGTTAATGGAAAGTTTACTACTGATGGATCACAAGTTGCGATTGATAATGAAAATGATGTTTCATATGAATCGTTGTGTGGTAAATGTTATCTTGAAAAAGTTATTAATATTAACGACAATAATTAGTATTTCTTTACTTTTAGAATGTTTTTTGTTATAATATATGACAAGTTAGGGGGTTAATTATGACTTTTAATCATAATAAAAGTAGTAAATTTTATAATGATGAGTATTCTATTAAATTACCAATATATAAAGGAGAGAAATCTACAATAGTTGTAGCGTCAGATATTCATTTTCATGAACATATTGATAAGAGTTTATATATTGCTATGATTAAATATTGCGCTAATGTGGCTCCTGATTATGTTATTATGCCAGGTGATTTAATTGAAACTTTTGATTTTTTAAATAATAGTACTGAGAGAATCTTTTTTGAAGATATGATAAGGAGACTTGCTAGTTTTACAAAAGTAATTATCGTTCCTGGTAATCATGAAGTAGCTAATTTAGGATTGACCGGTAGAAGTAAGAATTCAGATGTTATTAATTTTTTAGATTCTCTTAATAGAATTAAAAATGTGTATTTTTTAAATAATGAGCAAGTAAAAATAAATGATATAAATTTCTTAGGATTTAGTCCAAGATTTGAAACATATTTAAAATATAATGATGATGTTAGAGATATGACAGTAGAGGATTATATTAAAAGTAATCTTAAAATGGAAAATGATCAATTTAATGTATTAGTTACTCATAGTCCTATGTTATTAAAAGATGGACGAGTATTTGATGCTATTGATGATTTTAGAGATAGAACGGATTTAGTAGTAAGTGGACATGTACATGATGCTTATATGCCTAAATGCCTTGATAAATATTTTGAAAATACAAATGCTGGATTGTTTATAACACCTTTAATAGCTCCATATCCAGGTTGTATATGTAGAGGAATTCATGATTTTGGTAGAGGATATTTATTTATATCACAGGGATTTAGAAAATATACTGCGGATATATTACCATTTAATATATTTGAAACTTTTACGGCTAACGATTTGGAAAAATTAAATTTAGAAGGAAATGTTGAAGAAAAAGGCTTTTCTTATAAAAAAGATTTTAAAATAAAGTAACGAATTGTTACTTTTTTATTTTGAAATTATGTAATATGTAATTAATTAATATAAAAAATGTTTAATTTTAAATAAACTTTTTATAATTGTGAAGAGATTTTTATATAAAAGATATAGTTAAATGATAAAATTAATTTTATGATGTAAATATATGTAAAAATTCTCTTTCTTTTTTCTATTTTGTGGTATAATTATTTGGTCGATGTAAATTATATAAATTAAAGAAAGGAAGATGTATTATGAAGTATGTTTACATGTTTAGTGAAGGTAATAAAGATATGAGAAATCTGCTTGGTGGTAAGGGTGCTAATCTTGCGGAAATGACATCTATTGGCCTTCCAGTACCTCGTGGATTTACTATTACTACTGATGCTTGTAATAAATATTATGAGGATGATAAGGTAATTAGTGAAGAGGTAAAAAATCAAATTTATGAAAAACTAGTAGAACTTGAAGAAATTACTGGTAAGAAGCTTGGGGATATAGAAAATCCATTGCTTGTATCTGTTAGAAGTGGAGCAAGAGCTAGTATGCCTGGTATGATGGATACAGTACTTAATCTAGGTCTTAATGATGAGGTTTGTGCGAAACTTGCAATAAGTACTAATAATAAAAGATTCGCTTATGATTCATATAGAAGATTTATTATGATGTTTGCTGATGTTGTTAAGGGATATTCTAAACTTTCATTTGATAGATTACTTGAAGAGATGAAAGAAGAAAAAGGTGCTAAATATGATACTGATTTAAGTGCTGATGATATGGAGGAAGTTGCTAATAAGTTTAAAGAAGTTTATAAGGAACTTTCAGGTGAAGATTTCCCACAAGATCCAAAGGAACAATTAATTGAAGCTGTTACAGCTGTGTTTAGAAGTTGGAATAATGAAAGAGCTATTATTTATAGAAGAATGAATGATATTCCATCTAGCTGGGGAACTGCGGTTAATGTTCAAGAAATGGTTTATGGTAATATGGGAGAAACTAGTGGTACTGGTGTTGCGTTTACTAGAAACCCTGCGACTGGTGAAAAGAAACTATATGGTGAATATTTAATTAATGCTCAAGGAGAGGATGTTGTTGCTGGTGTTAGAACTCCACAAGATATTGCAACACTTGAGGAAATTATGCCTGAGGTTTATGCTGAGTTTGTTAAAACTACTGAGATTCTTGAAAAACATTATAGAGATATGCAAGATATGGAGTTTACTATTGAAAATGGTAAGTTATTTATGCTTCAAACTCGTAATGGTAAGAGAACTGCTGCTGCTGCACTAAAAATAGCTGTTGATTTAGTTGAAGAAGGAGCTTTAACTAAGGAGGAAGCTTTACTTAAGGTTGAACCAAAAGCATTAGATCAATTATTACACCCAGCATTTGATAATGAATCACTAAAGAATGCTGAAGTTATTGCTACTGGACTTGCTGCATCACCTGGAGCTGCATGTGGAAAGATATATTTTAGCGCTGAAGATGTAAGTAAAGCTAAGGCTGAAGGTAATAAATGTGTACTTGTTAGACTTGAAACTTCACCGGAAGATATTCAAGGTATGAATGATGCTGAGGGTATTTTAACTGTACGTGGTGGAATGACTAGCCATGCTGCTGTTGTTGCTCGTGGTATGGGAAGATGCTGCGTATGTGGATGTGGTGAACTTACTATAGATGAAGTTAATAAAACTTTAACTACTAAAGATGGTAAAGTTTATAGTGAGGGAGATTATGTTTCTTTAGATGGTTCTACTGGAAAAGTTTATGGTGAAGAAATTAAGACTGCTCTTCCTGAAATCAGTGGATATTTTGAAACATTTATGTCTTGGGCTGATGAAGTTAGAACTTTAAAGGTTAGAACTAATGCTGATACTCCAAGAGATGCACAGCAAGCTATGAAGTTTGGTGCTGAGGGTATTGGACTATGTAGAACTGAGCATATGTTCTTTGAGGAAGAGAGAATATTTGTTATGAGACAAATGATTGTTGCTGATAGTGTTGAAGCTCGTGAGAAAGCACTTGCTAAGTTACTTCCAATGCAAAGAGAAGATTTTGAAGGAATATATAAAGCTATGAAAGGTAATCCAGTTACTATTAGATATTTGGATCCACCACTTCATGAATTTTTACCAACTGAAAGTGCTGAGATAGAACATCTTGCAAATGAGCTTGGTATTACTAGTGAAGAACTTAAAAACAGAATCGATTCACTTCATGAGTTTAATCCAATGATGGGTCATAGAGGATGTAGACTTGCTGTTAGTTATCCTGAAATTGCTAAGATGCAAACTAGAGCTGTTATTGAAGCTGCTATTAATGTGGATAAGACTGGTATAAAAGTTAAACCTGAAATTATGATTCCGTTAGTTGGTGAAGTTAAGGAACTTAAATATGTTCGTGAAATAGTTGAAGAAGTTATTAAAGAAGTATTTGAAGAACAAAATTATACTTTAGAATATACTATTGGAACTATGATTGAAATACCTAGAGCTGCTATTACAGCTGATAAGATTGCAGAAGTTGCTGAGTTCTTTAGTTTTGGTACTAATGATTTAACTCAAATGACTTTTGGATTTAGCCGTGATGATGCTGGTAAGTTCTTAGGTGATTATTATTCTAAACAAATATTTGAAAGTGATCCATTTGAAAGACTTGATCAAACTGGTGTTGGTGAACTTGTTAGAATAGCTGCTGAAAAAGGAAGAAGTACTAGAGAAAATATTAAACTTGGAATTTGTGGTGAACATGGAGGAGATCCTTCTACTATAGATTTCTGTCATAGAGTAGGACTTAATTATGTATCATGTAGTCCATTTAGAGTACCTATTGCTAGACTTGCTGCTGCACAAGCTGCAATTAAGGCGAATCAAAAATAGGACGTTTAAACGTACCAATTAAAAGAGTAGAAATACTCTTTTTTTGTTGTATTTAAAAGAATTTTTAAAGAATATAAAAATAGATATAAAAAATAAAATAATAGGAAAAGAGGTGTTTCTAAATGGCATAGTATAGTAACAATCAAACTAGGGTTGCAATTCTTGTAGTCCAAATATGGTGAACAAAATTAAAAAGAATAAAAAGGAGTTGGCTAGTATTAAGTACTAGCTTTTTTAATGGAATAAAAAAATAAGATAGGAGGTATATTTATGAAAAATTATTTTTTTAAACCTGAATTGGAGAATCTTAGTCAAGGCGCAAGACTAAAATTTGTAAGGGAGTTAAGATATATGTCTAAGCCAAATGTAGCAGAGTTTTTAGAGTTAGGAGGTGAAAAACCAACAGACAGCATAGATAAATATGAAAGAAATGCTAGAGAACCACAACCAGAAAGATTAAAAGATTTAGTAGAATTATTTGATGTAAGTAATTATGCTATAAGGGGATATTATTTTGTATATCCTAATGAAGTTATATATCAACACATGTGGGAAGAAGAATTGTGTCCATATAGTGAATTTATCTTCGATAAGGATGCTATGAAAAAGACATTCTATAATGAAGATATTATAAGAGGATTTGAAGCATGGGAAGAAATGAAAATAAGAAGAGAGAATGGAGAAATCTCAGATAGTGAATATATAGAATGGAAACTTCATTTTGATTTAAAAGACCTTGATTAAAAATTTTGCTAGATAATAATATTATGGGCAATTTAAAAAAATAAAATTTTGTGATATATTTGTGATATAATTAAGTATGAAAGGGAGGAATAATATGACAAATATTATTAATAATGAAGATTTAAAAAATACTAATCCAGTTAATAATACAACAAGTCAAGTTATTAACAACTCTATTTTAGTTGATGATGAAAAAACATTAAATCTTGTTAGACAAGTTATAGCACAAAGAGGTATGAGTAACAGATTTAGTTATGATGTACCTGAATCTTTTGATTCAATACCAGAAGGCACTTTTTCAGTAATGCAAGGAATTGATGAAGCACATCAAAAAAATATGATATCACGCGATGTTGCGATTGAAATGATTGCAGATTTATTTGAGGGTGATGCAATTAGAGGAAGATTTGATAAATATGTTAATGACTTATATTTAGAAAAATTAAAAAAATTATATGAGTTAATGGAAATCAAATATCAAGATTTATTACATGCTTTAAATACTGGAAAAATAGATCAAAAAGAGTTCTTGGGACGTTATTCTAAATTAAGAGAATTACAAGGAAATTCAATTGCTGAATTAAACACAAGTAATGAAACTCTTCATCAACACACTAGATAAAAAGATTAGGGATAGCAATCCCTTTTTTTTGCAAAAAATTGCTTGAAATCGTGCGATAAAAACAAAAAGTATGATATAATTATTATGAATTATAAAATAAAGAGAGAACTTTATTTGACAATTTCTTTAAGGAGTGAAAGAATATGCCGATAAATGAAATAAATAGATTATTATCAGAATTGTCTGATTGGTATAATAGTTATGATTTTAATAATGTATCTGAAGAAGAAAAAAAACAATTAATTACTAGTAAATTTGTTGAATTAGGTATATTTAATATTGATTTTGGTGATATGGATTATTTCAATAATAAATTATCATCAAAAGCTTCTGATATGGCTTATAATTTAAAAAAACTATTAGTAGAATCAATTACGGTTGAGGAAAAAATAAATCAATTATTAAATAACCCAAATATTATGAAATTTGCATCTTCTATTGGAAAACTAAGTTTGCATTTTCCTAATGATGCAATGAATGATTTAATAGATGTGTGTACAAATCAAAATATATCATCTGATATGGGTGTTAAAACTTTAGTAGTATTAAGAGATATCTTAAAATATGCAGATAAAAGAGATAACTATTCTAATATAACTATGCTTGGAGTTAATAAACTATTAGAAGTTGTAGAATTAAAGGAAAATGAAGCCCAACAAGCAGATAAATTAATAAGAGAAATAAGAGATTTGTCTTTAACCAAAACTAAGGATAAAAAAGATTCAAGTTTATTATCATTTTCAAATATGGAAAAATTGATAAAAAATATTTCAAATGATGACTTGAAAATAGAATTTATTTTGGATTCATTAAAAACGGGTTATTCAGATGACGGTTATAATATGCTTATTGCAACAATTAATAGTTTTGATAAAAAATTAGAATTATGTAGAAAGACAGTTGATTATCAGCAAACTGTTGGTAAAAAATATTTACAAAATTTCATGCTATGTTTTGTTTTTGAAAAAACAGTTGAAGTTAAAACGCAAGAAGATGCTCAATATTTAATTAGCAAACTTCAAGAAGTAATGGCAGATGAAAAATTAAAATCATATATTGATTCATATACAATTGCATCAATATTTAAAGCAATAAAAAATGATTCGGTATTGATATCAACATATAATGAAATTATTAAGAAACCTTCTTTATCTGGAATGATAAATGGTAGTGTATTAAAAGAGTTTATTAAATGTTTTGAAGACGATAGATTAAAACTTCAAATAATAAATCAGACATTAAATAATAAAGCATTGTCTATTAAAGATGTAGAAAGCTTATTAAAAGGCAACATTATAAGTGATAAATCATTATTCTTGGATAAATCCTTAATGGAAGTCCTTTATAGGAATCCAAAGTTTAGTTTATCAATAGCTGAATTAGCTTCACCAAGTCCTACTGCATATAGAATACCTAAATATTTTAAAGCAGATGAAGTTAAATATATACAAGAAGGAAGATTAAATGAACTTTTAGAAAGATATAAAACATTAGGATTTATTGATGATGCAACACTAAAGGAAATATATGATATTGCATCAAAATATATTAAAAATATTACAATGGAAGATTTGATTAAAAGAATTTCAAGTAATCCAAATGCTAAGGAAATTATTCAACATATTGCAACTAAATTGGCGCGTGAAGGTTTTGCAATTATTGGCCCAGATGGTACAAGAAAAACAACTTACCAACATCAATTAGAAAAATTTGCTGCAATTTTCCTTAGAGCAAGATTTGGAAGTTTACCAGATTTTGCTTCATATCAAAAAATGCCTATTGATATGTGTGAAAAATTTAATGTTAAAACATGGAATCAATTAATTCAAAATCCTTTATTTAATCAAGATGATAATACTAAACGAGCTTTAGTTGAAATAATTGCCATCTCAGGTTTATTTGAAAATGATCCTAATGTAGAATTAAGAAAAAGACAAATTATTAGTTTGTTTGAAAATTATAGTTTGCCACTTTCAAAAGAAGATATTGATTCTCTTGGAATTATTGATAGCGAATGGATAACAAGTCATTTTGATTCAGTTACTATTAAATCTTACAGATTAAGAGATGGAATTACTATACCAGAAAATTTAGCTAATTGGTTATCTGGAAATCTTACAATGGAACAAATGGCAAGAATAAAAAAAGGAACAGGAAATATTGGTTCTGAATTAACTAAATATTTATCACCATATGTTCGCACTGAAAATGGTTGGAAACTTCGTAATGGAATACAAATTGACTTGTATTCACAATACTTAAGGCCTGAAATGACTAACGAAGAATATGTGCTTTTGTTAACTTCTCCAGAAACACCAAAAGAACTAATAAATTTCTTAAATCCTTATGAAGAAATTAGAGAACAAGGTTATAAATTGAAACAATCTTTGAGTGGAACTGATCGTGCAGAAGTTATACATTTATTATTAGATTCACACTTGAACAATAGATATAATTTTGAAAATTTACACAGAATGTTTGATGGATTAGATTTATCATATAATCCTGACTTCTATCAATTCTTTTTAGAAAATCAAGATCAAATATTAGCAACACCTGAAAATCAAGCACAATTAAAAGAAGCAAAAAGAAAATATGATTTATTTAAAAAGTATTATGCTTCAAGAGGTAATCATAATCCTAATTATAATGATATGTTAGTATATCTTGATAAAGCACCATATACAATAACATTTGGTAATGAAGAATTTGCACAAGATGCAAAAAATACAAAAGTATCAGATGATGGTTATGCATATTATGAAGGTTTGCTTCAAGAAACTAGAAAACGACATTTAACTACTGTCCCTAGACACGAAAAAACATATGAATATGTTGCTCCTGATGGTTCTAAATATCAAGTAATTGCAAAAGTGTTAAGGGCAGATGATCCATTTAATTTATTAGTTGGAGAAACAAACTTCACAAATTGTTGCCAAAGATATCACAATACAGGTGAACCATGTATGAAACATGCATCTACAAGCCAAAATGGTGGAATATTTGCTACTTATCTAATAATTGATGGTGTGCCAACAATGCTAACTCAATCTTGGTTTTGGACTAATGAAGCGAAAGCATGTTTAGATAATGTTGAAGCAACTAGTCTAATAACTGGTGCAAGTGGAGATAAGAGAAAACTATTACAAGATATTGCAACATTTGCAATTAAGTCTTCATGTATTGATATGATTAAATCATCAAAAGAAACTGTTGATGCTTATATTGCAGATAGAACAAAGAAAATAATGGACTCTTCTTTAAGTGAAGAAGAAAAACAAGAAGAATTAAGAAAATTAGAAATAGTAAGACAAAGACAAACTATTAAGATAATAACTGTTGGTGATGGATGTGATGACTTACGTGTAAAAGAAAGTTTTACACAAATCGAGCCAGAAGAAAGGTCATATGGTCCAAAAGGTTATGAAGGATATAGAGATTCAACTGGTGATTCAGAACATAAACAACATGTTATAATTCAAACTAATGAAGAAGTTTTAACTCCAAATGCTGAATATGTTGATATTCCAATGTTTAGAGATGATAGACAAATTAGTGTAGAAGCATCATCTGATATAAGATATGAAACATTAAGAAAAATAACTGATATTGAATCAGTAGCACACAAAACTCAAATGACACAATACATTAAAGATGGAGAATATACAATTAAAGAGCCAGAACTTTTAGCTCAGTTGTGTGGATGTCCTTTAGATAATTTAAAGGTAATTACTGGTGAAGATTGGTATTATGTTTATTCAGATGGACAATCAGGAATAGAAGTATATGATTTAGCAAAGAAAGATCCTAGATTACAAGATGAAGGAATGTCACAAACAGTAGAGATGGCACAAGCATTTGAAAAAATATTGAGTGATTCTATTGTTTTAGATGATAGTGGTTCAATTACAACGATTAAACCTATTAAAGCAGATTTAAGAGAAGATACATCATATTTACTGTATTTGTTGCAAATGAAACGAGGAGTAATTGAACAAATCGGAGATGATGTTGCATACTCTTATACAGATGATTCTAAAAAGACAACAATTACTAGAGAACAACAGCAACAAATACTTGAAAATTTTAGAGAAATAAGGGATAATCAAAATCCAAATATGATAATGCATGGAGTAGTGTTTAGACCAACTGCAAAAGAAATAGAAAAACTATTAGCAAGAAAAATAGAAGAGAGTAAAAATGTTGGGAGGGCTAAATAATGTTAGATAGTATTATTGAAAAAATGAGATTGAATAAGTTATCATACAATGAGGAATATAATATTGAAGAACTAGTTGATACTATAAAAAAACATTTAAAAAATAATATAGATATTCTACAAAAAAGTTACGAATATGAATATAAACAATCATTAAATATTGATAAATTAATTAGCTCATTTGACTATATAAAAAACAATAAAATTGGAATAATTGATAGTCCGTTTAGAAATGAATTTGGCAAGGTTGCAAACAATTATGTTCCATACGGAATTGTAGGAGTTATTGTAAAAAATGATATTTCTTTATATAACTATGCTTCTATATTAAATCTTCTAATTCAAACAAACAATTCTGTAATACTTGAACCATATAAAAATATGGGAACTGTAAATATTCTAATTGAAATGTTAAATCAAGTTATCCCACAAATAAACGGAATTAATAAAATTATTATTAATTCAACAAATGAATTATTACAGCAAAATAATAATATAGATTTACTATTATTTATTGGAAGTAAAAATGAATTTAATAATATTCAAATACAATGCGATAAAAAGTATTATGGAATAGGAAATTATGAATTAATAATAGATAAGATGTTAGATCCTAATTTAATTGATGAAGCAAGAAAAAGAAATGTAGTTATTATTGAGAAAAATAATACTAAAGATTTTTACAATAAATTTAATATATCTAGTAGTAATTATTGTACGGCTATTATGAGTGATAATAAGGAAGAAGTAAGAAGATTTATATCTAATGTCAAATCATCATATTTGCTAGTAAACATTATACCTACAATTCAAGATGAGATAAATATAGATATAGATGATTTACTATATAAAAAATCCACATTAATATGGGATGATAATAATAAATAACTTATTCAATTGATGAACTTGTCAATAAAAAGTAGACACAAAAAGTTCTAGTTAAACCCTAAATGAGATTTATACTCATTTGGGGTTTTATAATTTAATGCATAACTTGGACGTAAATAATTATTATCATAAACAATATCGTCAATAAATTCT
>JAFQID010000045.1 GCA_017397685.1 Bacilli bacterium
AAAAGGAACACCCATAGATGATTCACCAATGGAAAGTTGGCATGGTCTCTTAAAGAAAGAAACCTTGCATAACAATAATATCACTTCTTTACAAGAATATCAAAAACTTGTAGAAGATTGGATATTATTTTATAATACTGATAGAATTAAATCAAAAAAGTATTAGATTTTCATCTAACACTCTTTTTATTGTTGTGAACTATTTGGGGTTCACTTCAATATAGACCTTTCATTTTACACCTTTAATAATTATATATAACAGTAAAAATAACTATTTATTTTTGATTAACTTATTATATTTTAACGAATGTAATAAAACAAATAAGCCTAATACAAAGTCTATTACGTCAACGGTTAATATTGTAAGCATCATTAAAATACCAACAATAATTCCTATTGTTCCTGCAACCTTTTCACCTTTATTTGCATAAATATAACCGATAATTAAAAGAACAGCAAAAATAAGAGTAAAAAAACTAAATGACCTATTAATTAGTGAAAAAACGAGAATTATTAATTCTAATATAAATAACACTAGCATATCATTTTTTAAGTTTTTTTGTGCCTTTTCAAACTCCTTCATTTATTTACCTCCTATATTATAATAAATTATATCCTACTTTATATAATAATGTCAATTATATCCTACTTTATATAATAATAAATATTAATTTAATAGTATTGACTTTAATTTTTATATATCGTATTATTGTATTAGGGGTGTAATACAATGGTGATGAAAATGAATTATGAATTTGATAATAATATTCCTATTTATATACAGTTAGTTGAACGGTTAAAAATTGATATCATTTCTGGTAAATTAAAACCTGGTGATAGATTACCTTCAGTTAGAGATTATGCTCTATCACTTAAGGTTAACCCTAATACAATGCAAAAAGCTTTAGCTGAATTAGAAGAAATAAAATTAATATTTACTGAAAGAACAAATGGTAAATATGTTACTAGTGATCAAAAATTAATTGATAAGTTTAGAGAAAAATATGCTAATGAATTATCTAATAAATATTTTTTGAGTATGCAAAGTATTGGTTTTAATAAAATTGAAACTATTAATTATTTAAAGGAAATAGGAGGAAAGAAATAATGAATTTGTTAGAATGCATTAATTTATGTAAAAGTTATGGAAATAAAGAAGTTTTAAAGGATATTAACTTAACAATACCTAAAGGAAAAATTATTGGTTTGTTAGGTAAAAATGGTACTGGAAAAACCACCTTAATAAAACTTATTAATGATTTATTAACTCCAAGTAGTGGAAAAATACTTGTAAATGGTAAAGAAATAGGGTGTGAAAGTAAGAAGATTATTTCTTATCTACCGGAAAGAACTTACTTAGATAAAAGTATGACTATTGATAAGGTAATTAAATATTTTGAGGATTTTTATGATAACTTTAATTCTAATAAAGCTAAGAAGTTATTAATAGATTTAGATTTAGATCTTTCACAAAAAATATCTAAAATGAGTAAAGGTATGCAGGAAAAATTACAACTAGTTTTAGTTATGAGCAGAGAAGCTGATTTATATATTTTAGATGAACCACTTGGTGGTGTTGATCCAGCAACTAGAGACTATATATTGGATACTATACTAACTAATTTTAAAGATGGAGCTAGTGTGATTATTTCTACTCATTTAATATCAGATATTGAAAGAATACTTGATGAAGTAATATTTATTGATAAAGGAAGAATAATGCTTCAAAGTGATTGTGATGAACTTAGAAATAAAGAAAATAGCTCTATAGATGAAGTTTTTAGGAGGATGTTCAAATGTTAAAGAAATTATTAAAATATGATTTAAAAAGTATGTTTAAAGGTCTATTTATCTTTTATAGTTTGTCTTTGTTTTTTGGAGTATTAACTAGGATATTTTTTAGTATAGAAGCCTCATTTATAATGAACATTATAGCTAAAGTATGTAGTGGTGTTAGTATATCAATGATTTTTAATATTTTAATAAACAATTTAATGAGATTATGGGGTAGATTTAAACAAAATTTATATGGTGATGAATCTTATTTAACACATACTTTGCCAGTAGATAAGAAAACATTATATTTATCAAAAATATTAACAGCTATTATTACTTTATTTGTAAGTATTATAGTAATATCTTTAACATTATTTATCGCTTATTATTCAAAAGAAAATATAGAAATTATAAAAACTATTTTATTACCGGTTGCTGATGCTTATAATAGTACAATTATTAAAATATTATTTGCTATATTATTCGTTTTCTTTTTAGAGTTCGCTAATATTTTACAGTCTGGGTATACTGGAATTATAATCGGTCATAGAAAGAACAATAATAAGACAGGATTTAGTGTTTTATTTGGTTTCGTTGTTTATATGATTACTCAAATTATTTCATTATTAATGATTTTTATAACAGGTTTATTTAATAGTGATATTATGAATTTATTCTTTACTAATGAAATAATAAATATAAACATGATAAAAGTAATTATTTATATTGCAATTATCATTTATACTATTAGTTTATTTGTGATTTATTTTGTAAACTTAAAATTATTTAAAAAAGGCGTTAATGTAGATTAAAAAGATAGTTATTTTATTTATTTAAGTAAAAATTTAATTATAAATATGATAAAACCTCTAATTTTTTAGAGGTTTTAGAATATTTTCTAAAATTAACATTGTTAAATTTAAAAACTGCTTCAAATAAATATAAAGTTTTCTTGTTTTTTAAAAAACAAAGTTTATGATAATAACTTAGGTTAGTAATAATTATTTTGTAGTCATCATTTCAATTAACTTTTTTACACTATGGTTAGGTGTTTTTTTATTCATTGTTACAATACCAATAAATCTTTTAGGTACTTTAGGAGTTACTTCAATTTCATACAAAATATTGTTTTCTAATTCTGATTTTATAAACTCTTTTGTAGCATAGCCAATACCAAAACCTGATTTAACTAAATCCATAATTAAATTATAACTTACAACCTCTAATTGTGGTTTTAACTCTACGTTATTATTTTTTAAATAATTGTTTAGATATGTTCTAGTATTTGATGGTAATTTTTGAAAAATAAGTGGAAAAGAATCCAGATTTTTTAAACTAACTTTGCCATTTGTCAATTCATAATATTTTTTATTACCAACAAAAATATCTTGTACATATACTAAAGGAATTATTTTTAAATCTTTATTTTCATTCATTGGCATATTTAAAAATAGTATATCAAGATTACCATTTTTCAATTCTTTAAGTAAATTAGTAGTAAGATCATTTATTATTTTAATATCAATTTTTGGATATAATTCATGAAATTTCTCTAGATATGGCATTACAATATGTTTGCAAACTGTAGTTGAAGCTCCTATTCTAATAACACCACTATCTAAATTTTTTAAGTTTGATATTGTATTTTCGCCATTTACTATATTTTCAATGCCTTTTTCTACATACTCAAATAAGATTTTTCCTTCATCAGTTAATACAACTCCATGTTTCGTTCTAGTAAATAAATCAATTCCTAATTTGTCTTCTAATTTTTTTATTTGAAAAGTAATTGCGGGTTGAGAAATAAACAGTACATTAGTCGCGGCAGAAATACTTCCTATTTTAGCAACTTCATAAAAAATCCGATACAAATCTAAATTTATATTCATAATATAAACACCTCTTATAACAAATATAAATAATATATATTATATTTATATCACAATTTTAGGTATAATTCAATTAGGTGGGGTAAGTATGAATGAAATAAAGTATGATGAAAAAATAAAAATGTTAGAAGATGCTAAAAAACAGATAATTGAGTTATCGGAGATAAGAATATTATTTAATGAAATTGCAGATTTATGTAATAAACATAAATATCCATGTCAACTTAAGAAAGAAATTTTACATAAAATAGTGAGAGAAATAGAAGAAATAATAGAAAAAGTAATTGAAGACGTGCCAAAAGAAATAAAAATAATACAATATGAAGATAATAATAAATCATTAAATAATGAGATAAAGATTTATGATGATTTACCTAAATGTTATTATACTTTTGATTCCGAAATGATTGGAAATACACTTGAGCAATTACTTAGCATAATGGAAGGAAAAGAATATTCTTATCAAAAAGCTATACATCAAACTTATAAATATGAATCAAATCTTTATGGAAGCGAATCGATTCAAATTATACAAAAAGTTTTATTGGTAGTGCAAGGAAAAAACAAATATGAATATTATTATGATCGTAATGATATTAGTAATGCTCTTTTGAGTTTAATATTAAAGGGTAAAGGAATAGTAATAGCTGTAAATGAAAATGATTATAAAAAAGAAATTAGTTTTTATTTATCTAAAAAAGGAACTCTAGAAGATTTAATAGTTATGAATTTCTGTAAATATCCTTATATAAATGATTTTATAAATTTTGTAGTGCAATATAGATATATAAATAAATTAGTAGATATATCAGAAAAAGAGTTATTAGATATTTTGATTAAATTTATTATATGTAAGAAAGAAAGTGTAATTCAAAGATGTGTAAAACATTCTATTGAAAGAAGAGAACAATTAATTCAAAAGATGAATAGAGAAAAAGAAATAGAAGAGTTTGAAAAAATACTAAAAAATGGTGTTCCTAGTAGATACAATAATTATTTAATTGATAGATTACAGAAAAACGAAAATAATTTTGATATTAATAACTTTCTAAAAAGATTTATGATATCGTATAAATATGAAAAAAATACAGCAGTAATTACGAGTTGGGAACCATTAGAATCATCTGAAAATATATTTATAGCAAAAATTAATTTTGAGTCATCAATAAATTATTTTTATGATGATTACTGGGATCATGGTTTTATAGATATTAATATAGAGGATGATGGTATAATAGGTATAATTGATATTTCGAATATAAATTTTAATGTAAATTATATTATTGATTCTTTATTGCAATCCAAATCTTATAAAATTGATAAAATTAATGATAAATATTTGAGAGTTTTATATTTGCCTAATAATGGTGAATATAAAGATGAGTTTGCAAATATTGATAATCAATTAGATATGAATAAAACTTCTTATAAAAGTAAATGGGATTTAAATCGAGAAACTCAAAGAATGCTATCTTATCTTAAAGAATTTGAATTAGTTAGTAATTTTAATCAAAATCAGTTAAAACTATATAAGCAAAGAAAAAAATGAACTTTTAAAATTATAAACTATAAAACCTCTAATTTTTTTTAGAGGTTTTAGTATTATTGTTTTGATAGTGTTAATTTTTGACTATTTAATTCATTATTATATTTTTCTATTGTACTATTTATTCCACGTTCATATTTATTTTGTTTATTTATTTGTAAGAAAGGAAAATAATAAGATATAAAGTTATGTATTTCATTAAGTATTATTCTATTATTTGGTTTTCCAATCGCTTCAATTTCAATCATACTATCAAACGCAAAAGTCTCATTTAACAAATGATTAGTATATGTTGTATTATCAAATGATAAACATACTTCAATACCATTTTTATTTAAAATAATATCCGTTCTTTTGTTATTAGAGTTTATTAATGGATAATCTAATATAATATTAAAATCTAAAGGTACTTTTAATTCTGTCATTTTTTGTTTTAAACTTTCAAAATTATCATCTGATAATGTATCTTCAAATTCGTTTCTAGAAGAATATACTTCACCAGTTGCTAGTGGTATTTTACAAGTTGCTTTTATTTTTTTATTTTTTCCTTCAGTAATTTTTCTAATTCTAAGTGATGCACCATTTTTATATAAATCTAAGTTTTTAGAATCATAATATTCATCATTATTTTCTTTTTCTCTTATTGATATTATTTTAAAGCCGTTTTTTATAAATACTGAAAGTAATTGATTTAATAACTCTTCATTATTATTTTTCTCATTAATTATATATTTTAATTCAAACTCTTCAGGGCTTTTATTTAAATCTTCAATCATTTTATTTACCTCATTTTCATATTTTTTTTCTTCATGCTTATTTAGACCTAATTCTAACATCAATAATTTAGGGTTAAAGAAAGTAAGTTTATGATTTAATGTTTCTTGTGGTTTTATTAAGTTTGTGCTTTGAGTTAAATCCATAATTTTGTTACCATCTTGAATGTTTAGTTTTTGATTTTTATTATAAATTAATTTATTTGTTTCGAAACTAACTATTGATAATGTATTTTCTATGTCTATATTTCCAAATATTTCTCTTATTTTATTTTTTATTTTTTCTGTGCTTACATCATTTTTTATTATTATAAAATCACTTATATTAAAATTACATAAATATGTTAGGATTGGATCTATATTATATTCTTTGATTATTTCAAATGATTCTTTAAAGTCTTCATCTTTCATATTTAGAAAATCATTTAGATTAGTTATTTGTGGATTAAATGCAAGATTTTTAAAACTTTGTGATACTGGTATTTGATGTAGTGAAGGATTATTATAATATCTGTCAATTATTTTATTAAATAACCAATCTCCTAAAACTGATGTAGGTGATAAATATACATCTCTATACATTTGATATCTTTGGATAAGTACATTTTCTATACTAGCTAAACCCTTTCTATCAATTAATAATTCATATTCTTGATTATTGTTTACTATTACGTTTATACTCGATATTATTTTATCTAAATCTATTGCAGATTTCATTTTTATATAATGTGAATCTCTAAGTAAATAATCTAATCTATCCGCATCTAATTGATAAGAAACTAGATTATTAAGTAGTTTTGTAAAACTGTCTTTTTTAGGTTTTTCTTTATCATTTATTTCTGAAATAAAACTAGCTATTTTTTTGACTTTTTCTTTTCCAAAAAAGTTTGTTATTACTTCGTTTATTTGAGTGTCACCAAGTAAAATATCTGTTGTTCTTTTTTCGTGAGAATAGTTTGTTATTTGCTCTAACGAATGTGAAAAAGGACCATGGCCTATATCGTGAAGAAGCATTGAACAAAGAGCAACATCTTTATCATCTTGGCTTAAAGTTATATTGTATTTTTTTAATATATCTTCTAGTTTATTTAGAAATAAAGTCATTATATGAAATGCACCTATACTATGATTTAATCTATTATTATTTTCAAGTTCTTTATATTCTAATGATGAAAAACCATTTTGTGATATTTCAGATAAGCGCATCATTTCTTTTGTTAACACTATTTGTGAAAATGGGTATGGAACTGTTATTTTTCCATAAATAGGATCATTAACAGTAATTGATTTATTTTTATTATAAGTATAAGACATATAACCCTCCTGAAGTTTGTTCTTATTTGTATTTTAGCATAATGTTTTTAAAAATCAAATAATATTTTTTCTTTTTGGGTATATTAAATATAGGAGATATTTATGTTAGAAAGATTTATAAAATATGTTAAAATTAATACCACTTCTAAATTTGGAAAGAATGGTAAGCCAAATAATAATGGACAAAAGAAGCTCGCAAGCGTTATTGTTAAAGAACTTAAAAGTTTAAAACTTGATAAAGTTTATTTTGATAAGAAACATTGTTTTGTTTATGGACTTTTAAAAGGAGACAATAATTTACCTAAACTAGGTTTTATTTCACATTTAGATACAAGTAATGATCGATTTAGTAAGGATGTTAAAGTTAATATCATTGAAAATTATGATGGAAATGATATTATTTTAAACGATAAAGTAGTTATTAAAACAAATAAGTACCCTGATGTGAAAGAAAAGAAAGGAAAAACTATTATTACATCAGATGGTAATAATTTACTGGGAGCGGATAATAAAGCTGGTATTTGTGAGATTATTTCCATGCTTGAATATTTTTGTAATAATAATTGTAAGCATGGAGATATTTATGTATGTTTTAATTCAAACGAAGAACTTGGAATTGGAAGTGAATATTTAAATAAAAAATATTTTTCTCCTGATATAGTATTTTGTGTAGATGGTAATGCTCTTGGAGATTTATCTTATGAGAATTTAAATAGTGCTTTAGCTGAAATAAAAATTAATGGGATAATGAGTCATTATGGATATGCAAAGGATATTATGATTAATGCTAGTTATATAGCTTGTTTGTTAAATAGCATGCTTCCTAACGAAACTCCAATGAATACAGATGGCCTTGAGGGATTTTATCATTTAAAGAAAATAAAAGGAGATATTTCTAGATGTAATTTGGAATATTTAATTAGTGATTTTGATATTGGTAAGTTTGAAGCTAAAAAGAAAAAGCTTACTAGTGTTATTAGTAAACTTAATAATAAATATAAAGGTTGTATAAATTACAAGATAAATGATCTATATTACAATGTTAAAGATATTATTTTAAAGAAGAAAGATATAATAGATAAAACTATTGATATTATTGAAAGTACTGGAGTATACGTAAAGATTGTTCCAAATAGGGGATGTACTGATGGACCTGGTATTACAAATAAAGGTATTACTTGTTTTACTATTGGAACTGGCGTGCATAATTATCATAGTTTATATGAATATGTATGCTTAGAAGATATGGAAATGGTTAGTAAGATTTTAATTGAACTTGTTAAGAAGTGGTGATTTGTTATGTTTTAATAGACAAATGTTTGTTTTTATGCTATAATACTACATTATTTATTTAGGGGGTATACTATGAGTGATTTTAAGAAAATTAATAGTTTAAGAAAAACCTTTTATTCTATTGAAAAAGAAAATAGAAAGAAGAGTAAAAACTTTTCTTATGCAGAAAATTATCTTAATATTAAAAGAGAACTTGAGAGTGTTTTAAAGGAAGAGTTTGGTAATTATATTAAAATTGAAGAAAATGATTCATTAACCAATATTTATTGTAATTATATGGGTTCAACTTTTGAAATTGATACATATAATGGTATTAGGCTTGTGCTTGATAAAGTTAATGATGAATATAATATTATGAGCGCGATTAATTACATTTTATCTGGTATTATGGGCGAAGCTATATGTAAATATATGAGGAAAGATGAAGAAGAGTGCAGTGCTCATGTTATTTACGAATGGAGTATGCACCCTGAACATAGACTTAAAGAACTTAAAAATTGTTATCGTAATTTTTATAATTTTGAAGATTATTACACTTATAATTTAATTAGAAGTTTTGGAAATAATATATTAAGCATGGATGCTTATATGGCTATTTTTGGAGATTCTGAATATATAGATTATGAAAAGATTTTAAAGATAAATGAAGTTAAACCAGAAATTGGTTATGAAAAAATAGTTGAATGGGCAAATGAATGTAAAAGCCAACTATCTCTAAAAAGATAAAAGTCGCTTGACTAATTATGTGTGAAATGTTAAAATTATGCTAAATCAATGAGGAAGAAATATTATTAAATCTCTTATTTAAGTGACCTTAGGGTAGTGTGAACTAAGGATAATATTTAATAATTCCTATCTTCTGAGTGGAATATTAAAAGTATTCTCGGGTAAAACCGTTATATAATTTAAGTTAATTTAAAGGATGGTACCGTCATATTATGACTCCTTATACCATTCTTTTTTTATTTTAAAGGAGGAGTAAAAAAATGAAAAATGAAAAGATAACTGAAAGAACAGAAGATTTTGCTAAGTGGTATACTGATGTTGTTAAAGCTGCTAGACTAGCTGATTATTCATCTGTTAAGGGATGTGTAATACTTGAACCTAACGGGTATGCGATTTGGGAAAATATTCAAAAGATAATGGATGGTATGTTTAAAGAATGTGGACATACTAATGTATATTTACCAGTATTTATACCAGAAGAACTACTTAAAAAAGAAGGAGAGTTAGTTGCTGGATTTGCACCTGAAGTTGCATGGATTACTCATGGAGGAACTAGTTTACTAGAAGAAAGACTTGCTTTTAGACCTACTAGTGAATCACTATTTTGTGATTATTATAAGAATGCTGTTAGATCATATAGAGATTTACCAAAACTTTATAATCAATGGTGTAATGTAGTTAGATGGGAAAAGGAAACTAGACCATTTTTAAGAAGTAGAGAGTTTTTATGGCAAGAAGGACATACTATTCATGAAACTGCGGATGAGGCTATAGAAGAGACTTATAGAATGCTTGGCGTATATAAGAAGTTTATAGAAGAATATCTTGCGATTCCAGTTATTACAGGAAGAAAAACTGATAAAGAAAAATTTGCAGGTGCTGAGTTTACTACTACAGTTGAAGCTCTTATGCAAAATGGAATATGTCTTCAGTCTGCGACTAGCCATTATTTTGGTCAAAAATTTGCCAAAGCTTATGATGTTAAGTTTTTAGATAGAAATAATAATTGGTCTTATGTTTATCAAACTTCTTGGGGAAGTACTACTAGAATGATTGGTGCTCTTATTATGGTTCATGGTGATGATCATGGCCTTGTATTGCCACCTAAAATTGCTCCAAAACAAGTTTCTATCGTACCTATTAGACCTCAAGATGAATTATTAGAAAAGTGTGAAGAAATTCGTAAGTTGTTAAGTGAAAATGGTATTACAAGTTATATAGATAAAAGTGATAAATCAGCTGGATTTAAGTTCGCTGAAAGTGAAGTTAACGGAATACCTGTAAGAATAGAAATAGGGCCAAGAGATTTAAGCGAAGGAAAACTTACTATTGTTAGAAGAGATACTAGAGAAAAAAAAGTTATTAATATAGATGATGTTTTAGATAAAACAAAATATCTACTTGATGATATTCAAAAATGTCTTTATGATAATGCTAAAAAACTTATGGACAAAAGAACTTACAGATGCTCTACATTTGATGAAATGAAAGAGGTTATGGATAATAATCCTGGATTTGTATATGCACCTTGGTGTGGAGATGAAGAGTGTGAAGTTAAAATAAAAGAAATTAGAGGAACAAAATCTAGATGTATAACTGATAATGAAGTACATGATAGTGATAAATGTGTTGCTTGTGGAAAGAAAGCAAAACATGAAGTTGTTTGGGGACTTCAATATTAGAATATTTCACAATATATTTTAAATATTTTCATAATATGTTCACAATTACTTTTTATAATTAATATAGAAAGTAAGAGGTGAAGCGTATAGATAAATATTAAGTAAATAATATTCGTTTAGTAAAAAAATATTACATTGATAAATAAATGTAGTATATGCATTATAGATGATAAAATCTTTTCCTATAAACGATAACTTGGCAAAAAAGCCAAGTTTTATAATAATTTAGGTTGAAAATGTTTGACAAATGCATATAATTAGTGTATATTATATAACGTAATTGAAAAAGAGAAAGAAGAGTGTCCACTCTCACCTGATGCATAAATGCATAGGTTCAAAGCTTGTTTTATAATAAGATTTTTGAGGTGGATACTAGTAGTATTCACTTTTTTAATAAGTATAAAATTGGAGGGTGATTGCAATAGCAAAGCAAAATGATGTTCTAATTAATGAACAAATAACTTGTCCTGAGGTTATGGTAATAGGACCAAATGGCGAAAAGATGGGAGTTAAGAAAATAGAGGATGCTCGTACTTTAGCTTCTTATGCTGGGCTTGATCTTGTTCAGCTTAATAATGATCCGAAGAATCCTGTGTGTAAAATACTTGATTACAATAAGTATCGTTATGAAAAACAAAAGAAAGAAAAAGAAGCTAAGAAAAAACAAAGAGAGCAAAATCTTGAACTTAAGGAATATCGTCTTAGTGTTACCATAGATGTGGGAGATTTTGAAACAAAACTTAGAAATGCTAAAAGTTATCTTGAAAAAGGTCATAAAATAAAAGTTTCAGTACGTTTTAAAGGAAGACAAATTGCTCATAGTGAACTTGGAAAAGATGTTATTATGAGATTTGCTAATAGATTAGATGATGTTTCATTAATAGAGCAAATGCCAAAACTTGAAGGTAGAAGCATGAGTTTGTTATTAGCACCTAAAAAATAAAGAAGGAGATGAAGAGTTATGCCAAAACAAAAATCACATGGCGGAATTAGTAAAAAAATTAAAGTAAGAAATAGTGGTTCAACTAAGATTGGACATGTTGGCGCTAACCATAATACTGGTAAAAAAGGTACAGATTTTAATAGAAGAGCTAGAAAAGTAACTGCACTTAGTAAAGGTGATGCTAACAGATATAAAGGACTATTAGGATAGGGGGAAGTAGAAAATGACAAGAGTTAAAGGTGGAATTGTATCTAAAAATAGAAGAAGAAAAGTTTTAAAAAGAGCAAAAGGATATTTTGGAAGTAAACATAGATTATATAAAACAGCTCAAGAACAATTATTTCATTCAGGAGCATATAGTTACCAAGATAGAAAGAAAAGAAGTGGTGACTTCAGAAAATTATGGATTACAAGAATTAATGCTGCTTGTAGATTAAATGATATTAGTTATTCTAAGTTCATAAATGGTCTTAAAAAAGCAGAAATTACTATAAATAGAAAAATGCTTAGTGAACTTGCTATTTTTGCACCAGAAGAATTTACTAAATTAGTTGTTTTATCTAAAGAAGCTTTAAATGGAGAAGTAAGTAAAAAAGAAGAAACTATAAAAGAAGTAGAAAAAGCTGTTTCTGAAAAGAAAAACTATTCTAAACTTACTGTAGATGAGTTAAAAGCTGAAGCTAAAGAACGTGGAATAGAAATAACTAGTTCTATGAAAAAAGCTGATATTATAGCTGAACTTGAAAAGTAATAATGTAAAGCAATAAGTTATCTTATTGTTTTTTTCTATTTTTTAAGTATAATAATGCTTATAAAAAGAGGTTATTTATGAAAAAAAGAGTTGATCCATTTTTATTTGGCGTGCCAGTAATAGATTTACATGGAGAAAATAGATATAGCACAGTAATGCTACTAGATTCTTTTATTAAAGAAAATATTATATTAGCTAAAGATAAAATTGTTATTGTACATGGCAAAGGTGATGGTATAATTAAACGCTATGTTCATGATTATTTAAAAAGATGCAAAGATGTGATTAGTTTTAACGTAAATAATTATAATGATGGAGAAACTATTGTTTATTTAAATATAAGGAGGTAAACATGCAACAATATTTTGGAGTTAAAAAGGATGGAAAAAAGTTAATTCTTAATAGTGAAGATTTTAATCATATAAAGAACGTTATGAGAATGAAAGAAAATGATAAAGTAATAGTTAATTATGATGGAATTAGTTATATTTGCTCGTTAAATAAAGATTTACTTTCCTGTGAAATTGATAGTGTATTTAAACAGTCAAATGATAAGGGCAGTATTATTGCCTATGTTCCTTTGCTTCAAGAAGAAAAAATGAGCCTTGTTTTGCAAAAAGGAACTGAACTTGGTGTTGATGAGTTTGTTGTAGTTTATTTTGAACATTGTAAGTTTAAATTACCTAAAAAAGATTATGAGAAAAAACTACTTAGATGGAATAAAATAGTAAAAGAAGCTAGTGAACAAAGTTATAGAGTTAATAAAGTTATAGTTAGAGAAATTATAGGTATTGACCAAATAGTGTTAAATACTAACGTAAATATTTTGTGTAGTCTTGTAAAGAATAATGTAAAACATATATCAGACATATTGAACACTAAAAACTGTAATGATACAATATCATTAGTGTTCGGACCAGAAGGTGGTTTTACTAATAAAGAAGAAGAAAAACTTATTAGTAAAGGCTTTATAAGAACTAGTTTAGGTCCGAATGTACTAAGAACTGAGACCGTAATAATGTTTATTATGTCTATAGTTATGTATTTAAAAGGAAGTGCAAATGATGAATAAGTTTGATAAGTTTATTACTACATTTTTAACAGAGGATTATTTTTTAATATTTATGGCTATTATATTTATTATATTAGTTGTTTTGATTATTGCTTTTATAAAAACTAGACATGATTATCTATCTATTAGTGAGGAAAAAGATTTTTACTTTTCTGATAAAGATGATGATATATTAAATTTAATTAAATTTAATGAAAGCATTGAAAAAACTGAAATTGAAGAAAAAGAAAAAGCTAGGGATAATATTAAACTTAGTGAAGAATTGATTTCTAAAGTACCAGTAGTTATTCCTGAGATTAAAACATATGATAAAATAATTAATGAATATGAATTAATGGAAGAAGAAAATGCAATTATATCTACAGAAGAACTTGAAAGAAAAACAAAAGAGAGAATGGAAGCTTTAGGACTTTCTGAAAACGAAGCAATGATTAAAAAATATGAAGAGGAGCAAGAGAGAAAAGCTATTATTAGTTATGAACAACTACTTAAAAATGCATCTAATATAAGTGTTTCTTATCATGAAGAAAAAAGAGTTAGTGATGATGCTCCAATTGTGAATAAAATAGAAGTTTTAGATAGAGAAATAGTTCCCGCTCAAAATTATTTTGAAGAAGAAGAATTTATTAAACTAATGAAAGAGTTTAGGATGGCATTAGAATGAAAACATTTTTAATTAAAACACTTGGTTGTAAAGTAAACTCTTATGAAAGTGAAGTTATTAGAAGTTCATTTATTAATAATGGATATGTAGAATCTGATAATGATAATGCTGATATATGTATTGTTAATACATGTACAGTTACTAATACTTCAGATAATAAGAGTAAAAAAATTATTAATAGTTATAGAAAAAACAATCCTAACGCAATAATAATTGCTGTTGGGTGTTTTTGTCAGTTTAGAAAAGATGAAATAAACAATTTGATTGACGCAGATATTATTTTAGGAAATAAAGATAAAAGTAAGATTATTGATTATTTAAATGATTACATTTTAAGAAAAGAAAAGATACTTAGGTTTTATGATATGTCCTCTCAAGAGTTTGAAGATATGAGTGTTAATCATTTTAATTCTCATCATAGAGCTTTTATTAAAATTGAAGATGGATGTAATAATTTTTGCAGTTATTGTATTATTCCTTTTGTAAGAGGAAGAGTTAGAAGTAAAGATTATGAAAAAGTTATTAATGAAGTTAATTCGTTAGTTTCTAATGGACATAAGGAAGTTGTTTTATCTGGCATTCATACTGGTCAGTATAATAGTGATGGAAAAAGATTATCTGATTTAATTAATGGACTTTTAGTTAATACTAATATAGAAAGAATAAGACTATCATCAGTTGAAATTGTTGAACTTGATATAGATATGATTAATATAATTAAAAATGAAAATAGATTTGTTTCTCATTTGCATATACCACTTCAAAGTGGATGTGATAAAATACTTAAGCTTATGAATAGAAGATATGATACAAATTATTTTTTAGATAAAGTTAATGAACTTAGAAGTGCTAGAGAAAATATAGCTTTATCAACTGATGTAATAGTAGGTTTTCCTGGTGAAACAGAAGAAGACTTTATTGAAACTTATAATTTTTGTAAAAAAATAGGATTTACAAAGATACATGTTTTCCCATATTCTGATAGAAGTGGCACTGTTGCTTCAAAAATGAGTAATAAGATTGATAACGCTATAAAAAAAGATAGGGTAAGAAGACTTAGTTTGTTATCTGATGAATTAGCAGAAGAGTATTTTAAAAGTTTTATTGATAAAAAAGAAAAAGTTTTAATTGAAGAATATAAAGATGGATATTATTATGGATTTACATCAAATTATTTATATTTAAAATTAAAAGGAAACTATAAAATTAACGAAATATATGATGTTGTTGTTAAAATGGAAATGTTTGTCAAATAATTAATCATTTTTATGTATATTTTCTTCACTATTGTAAATAATATTAATAGTGAAAGGAGATATTATGGAAACGTTACAAAAAGTTGCTTTAGTATTCACTATTATAGGTGCGGTAAACTGGGGATTAATTGGACTGTTTGAGTTTGATTTAGTAGCTGCAATTTTTGGTGAGCTTACTTTAATGTCAAGGATCATTTATACAATTGTTGGTGTATGTGGACTTATAAATATAGGACTTTTATTTACACATTTACAAGATCATACAAAATAATCTAGAAAAAAACTAGATTATTTTTATTTTTTTAAAGAAAAAATAAATTTTACTTGAAATATAGTAAAATATGTGATAATATTTAATTACTTTGTTGATGGCGATGTAGCTCAGTTGGCTAGAGCACACGGTTCATACCCGTGGGGTCGTGAGTTCGAATCTCACCGTCGCTACCATAAGGAAATCTGCTCGAACTTTTCGAGCTTTAATAAATAACTAATTCAGAAATGGATTAGTTTTTTTGTGTTTAAGAAACTATCCTAGAAAGAAAGGATGGTATTATGGTAAATATTATTAAAGAAGAATTACCTATTGAAGAATCGTTAAAAAGAAAATTAGAACTAATATGTGATTTTTTAAGGTAGCACCTACTATTATAAATGGCAATATTAGAAAGATAGATAAAACTAACTTAACTTATATTGAACCTAATAGAATTATTATTAAAAATAAAACATTTTTAATATTTAATTTTTCTAACGAAATATTCATAGAGAATCTATCTAATAAGATAAAATTATCTGAATTAGAAGATTATTTGAAGAATATCTAAATATTATTATCAAAATATAAAATTTATAAATATTAAATAATAATTTTAAGTTAAATTATTCTATTGTGAAATGCAAAAGTTAGTTAAATAGTAAAATGCAATTTATAAACAAATGATTGTAATTACAAGAGAAAAAGCAACTTTTTCTCTTGTATTTTTATGAAATTTTAGTAAAATAAATGATGAAAAGGAAAATGATTCCATGCTAAAAAGGT
>JAFQID010000030.1 GCA_017397685.1 Bacilli bacterium
AAATGCGTTCTGACAAACAATACTATAACATATTTTATATTTTTTTTAAATATTTTTATCTGTTTTTGTGCGATAATTACTAGAAAATCATATATTTTTAAAAAGTACACAACATTGTGCACTTTATTTAAAATTCAACGACTTTTTTCTAGAAAGTTTAATTTACCTTTCTTATTAAATCCAATTGCTTTAACAGCTATTTCATCTCCATCTTCTACTTTTTTTTAATATTATTTCTAGATCGATTATTATTGTGATTTTTTATGTTATTGATGTAATTAGTATTTTTTATTTTATAAAAGTCTTTTTAAAAGCGGTTCAAGTATTATATCAAAAATTTGATAGAATGATGTTGTATTATTTAAATCTATATTTCTTGTAATTTTTATAAACTCTTCTATTTTGTGGTTTTTTTCTATATCTAAGAGTTCACTTAATATTAGACTTAATAGATTTTGAATTGAACTTTTTTCCTTATAATCATTTATTTCTTCTTGAAGAGTTTTTGCATGCTTTATAATAGTTTTTTTTATGGTTAAAAATTCAATCATAAGTGAGTTTTGTTTATTAATTTCTTGTACTTTATTTTCAAATATTTTTGTTATAGTTATTAATTCTTGATCTGCTATTGATCTTTGGGAACATGTTTTTAATATTTTTTCAAACTCCGTTTTTGTTGTTTCAATTATTTGTAAAATATTTTGTTCTTGACAGTTTGCATTTAGAGAATATTTTTTAACTATATCATTAAATATACTTTGAGCTTTTATTACATATTCGTTTATTATATTATTGCTTTCTATTTCTAATTTAGATAGAGTTTCTTCATATAATTTTAAAATATCATTATTATATTCTAATTTTAGTTTTTCTTGTGCTTTTAAGTAAATCTCTTTTATTTCAGGTTCTGTTTTAAAAGGTGTTTGGTTATAATTATATATCATTTTATTTTTTATGATTTTAACTAATTTTTCATAATATTCTTTTATTCTTTTTTCAGCGTTATAATACGCGTTCCATACTTCTGATGGTGCAGAATTCACATATGGCGCTAGAACACATATATCATGAACTAGACTATTTAAGGTATTTACTATTTTCTCTATTTCATTTTCATTTATGAATATTTGATTAATTCTAAATTTCTTTATTTTTCTTAAGAAACGAAGTTCTTCCACTGGATCATACGTATATTTATTCTTTGTTTGCGATTGATTATATGTATTTTGTTCTACTTCTTTTTTTAAATATTCATGCGCTTCGTTTATTTCTTGCATTTTCTTTAATGCTTCTTTATTTCCTATGTTGTGATCAGGATGATATTTTTTTGCTAGTTCTCTATATTTCTCTTTTAATTCTTTTTCTGAAAAATTAGGTGTTAACCCCATAATTTTTAAAGCTTTTTGTAAATTCATTTTTTCCTTTTCCCCTTTAAAGTGTTTTATATTATACCAAAAAAATGATATTTTGTAAATAAATATTGACATTAAAATTGATATTAATCATTTAAAAATTTCTCATTTATTATATTTATAAAATTATAATCTTGCATTCTTAAACATTTAATTCGTTTATTTTTAATATTTGTTTTTATTTCTCTTACATTTTTGTATTTTTTATTTTCTCCATCTATTGTTATTAATATATTATTTTTGTTTTCTTTTGGATATATGTTTATTTTTTTATTTTCTGGTAATATTATTGATGTTAATAAATTTCTATATGCTTTAGAATTTAAAGGTGCAATTGGTGTTATTTGTATAGTATGAAGGGTGTTATAGATTAGTGCTCCTCCAAAAGATAAATTGTATGCGCTTGAACCACATGAAGTTGATACTAATATTCCATCTCCATTAAAAGTTTCTAAATATTTTTTCTCAATAAATATATCTAACATTACAGTGTTAAGATCTAATTCTCTTATTACTATTTCATTTAATGAGTAGAACTTTGACGATGAGTTTTTTGTTATTATATTTGTTTCTAAAATACCTATGTTGTCTTCTTTGTAATTATTTTTATTTAAATTGTTAATAAATTCGTCTATTTTGTTTGGTTTTATTTCTTGAAGAAATCCTAAGGTTCCTGTATTTATTCCTACATAATAAATATCACTATTAAAGTTTGTTTTTTTTATCATTCTAAGAAAAGACCCATCTCCACCTATGGCAATAGCTAAATCATATTTCTCTTCACAAATTTCAAAATTATTTTTTATTAATTTTCCATTTAATTCTTTATATATTTCTTTTGATATTTCATTATCATTTACAAATATTTTTATTTTATTTATTTTTCTCATGTATTTTTTTAGTTTATTCTCCTTTATATTTGTATAGAACTGATGGTCTATGTCCTCCACCAGTTTTTACTTTTTCAGTTTTTATTACCTTATCTTTTATTATTCTTCTAAATGCTGGATCAAGTAGTTTTTTTCCTAATATAACTTCGTATACTTGTTGTAATTCGCCTAGAGTAAAATAACTTCCCATCATATTAAATACGATATCGGTATATTCAATTTTATTTTTTAACCTATTTATTCCTATTATTATAGTTTTTGCATGGTCAAAAGCGATATGTTCATTTTTTATTATTTTATAATCATATTTTTCTGTTGTTTTTTCTGTTAATATTTTTTCTATTATTATTACAAAGCTTTCTTTTTCATTATCAAATGTTAGAGAATATTTTTCTTCATCTTCTAAAACTGTTATATTAAACCAAGATGCTTCTAAGGATAGAGTGTCTGTTAGTTTGTCTTTGTCTACTAGTGCCATATATGATGTACTTACTATTCTCATTCTTGGATCTCTATTTATTTCGCTATTAGTATATAATTGTTCAGTGTATATTTTATGAAGGTTTGTTTCCTCAGCAAGTATTCTTTCGCCTGCTTCTTCTAACGTTTCTTTTACACCTATAAATCCACCTGGTAGACACCATTTATTTTTAAATGGGTGATCTTTTCTTTTTACCATTAGTACACTAAAGCATTTTCGATCTAGTTTCCTATAGTTATTTGTTTTTTTGTTAGATACACTGAATATTAACAAGTCTACTGTCATTGATAGTTTTTCGTAAATAGTTGAGTCATAATTTTCTAAAAATTCTTTTTCTGTTTCATATGTTTTTTCCATTGTTCCTCCGTTAGTTATAAATGTTTTTAATAGTTAAAATACTATTTATATAATTATAACATATGAATCAATTAATTATTTAATTTTGTTATTTTTATTAAGTTATTTAGTATAATATTTGTAATATATTTTTTTACTTTTTCTCTTGTTTTGTTAGGACATAAAAGTTTCATTTCTTTATAAGTGTTATCTTTACTGTTATAAATCGAAATAAATACTTCATTATCATTTCCATATTGATTGTTTATGTCTGTTCTGTTAATTTTTCCAGTTATGCCTACTCCATATGTACTGTCTGCGTATTTGCTTATACATTTACTCATTTCTTTTGCAACTTCAATACTATAGACTGAGTATTTATCTATAGTTTCTTTTTTTACTCCACTTTTTATTTTGAATTCATTTGAATATGTAATGCAAGAATATTTTAATACTTGACTTGAATTATCTGCGTTAGTTATAGTACTTGCGACAAAACCCCCAGTGCATGATTCCATTGTACTAATAGTTTCTTTATTTTCAATTAATTGATTTACTAATTTAATTACTTTTTTCATTTATTCTCCTTTGTATAAATTTTTATTTTTAATATAACCTAATACTTTTTTATCTATTATTTTTTGTAATTTTTCTAAGTTATTTTCTTTTATTAACTTTCTAATTAAAGAAGATGAAATATCAATATTTTTTAAATCATTTACTATTATATATTTATCTTTTTTTCCTAGTTTATCTAGATAGATGTTTATATTTATTTTATTTCTATTAACAATTATAAGATTATATTTTAATATTTTTTTATAATTTTTCCATTCTTTAAATCTTAATATGTTATCCGCACCGATTATTAGATAAAGTTCATCTTTTTGATATTCTTTTTGTAATTTTTTTAATAAATTGTAAGTGTATTTTATATTGTTATCTTTTGTATTAATTATTATTTTTTTGTTTTCAAATATTTTTAACATATTTATTCTATCTTGAATATTTATTAAATTATTTTTATTCCAGTAATTTTGCGTAGGTATAATTAATAATTTATCTATGTAATCTTTTTTTAATAAATGATTAGCTATTTTTATATGTCCTTTGTGAACAGGGTTAAAGCTTCCTATAAATACACCTAATTTCATTTTTATCTCCTTTTGTATTCTGGAATGTTAAACTTATGTTTATTTGATTTATGTAATTTTTCTATTTTTTCTTTTATACTTTTTTCTACACTATTTTTATTATTTAAATATGCTGATATTTGAGAATATTTTACACCTAATTTTTCTTCGTCTGTTTGTCCTGAGAGACCATCGCTTGGAGTTTTATATAATACTTCTTTAGGAACTTGTATGTATTTACCAATTTCAATTACTTCTTCTACTGTAAAATCTGAAAGTACCGATATATCATGTGAAGAATCTCCACCTTTTGTAAAATATCCTACATATAATTCACTTTTATTACTTGTTCCTGCTACTAAGTAAATACCATTTTTTAATTCTGTGTATAAAGCTGCAATGTAATATAAAGCGCTCATTCTAAGGCGTGGTTTTAGATTTATATCGCTATTTTTTGTTTGATTTTGTGAGTATGTGCCTATTTTTTTAATTTCTAGTTTGAATGAGTCAAAACTATTTGTTAAATCAATGTTTATAAGTTCAAATCCATATTTATCACTTATTATTTTCGCATCATTTTTATCACTTTCATTTGAGTGGCATGGAAGTGTTACTCCTATTACATTTTCTTTTCCTAGTGCTAATGTAAATAAACCTGCGACTACCGCTGAATCTTTTCCTCCGGAGATTCCTATTACTACTCCTTTTAGATTTTGCTTTTTGTAATAATTTCTAATAAAATCAATTATTTTTTTTGTTTCTTCTTTTACATTAAAATTCATTTTTTTCTCCTTTAACTCAAATATTGTTTTGCTCTTAGCAATGTTAGTTTAGAGTTTGAACTATTTATATATCCTAATTTTTCTAATTCTAATAATTCATCAAAATATACTAATGTATTTTTTACTATCTCATCTCTATCTAATTTTTGATTTGATATTTTTTCACAATTAAGTGCGATAAAGCAATGATTATATGCTGAACTTATTCCTTCATCTTGATAAAAGCTATCTAAAAGTATATATGAAGATGCTTGATATCCAGTTTCTTCTAGTAGTTCTCTTTTTGCAGCTTCTAGTGGTGTTTCATTTTCTTCTATATAACCCGCTGGAAATCCGATGCTTACAGTTTCTTTAGTAAATACTCTTGGTTCTATATTTATAATTATTTCACCACTTTTTAGTACGGGTAATATAATTATTGCGGATCCATCTTTTTTATTTTTTGATAATTTTTCTCTTGTAATTGTTCTTCCATCTTTAAAAGTTATTTCATATGGAATGCCTTCAATAAATTTGTTTTTTTCTTGGTTAGATAATTCAATCTTTATAGCTTTTAATTCTTCTATATATTTTTTTATTTCTTCTAATTTTTTTGATCTCATTTTAGCTCCTTTTTTATACCTTTTATTTCTTCTATATTTTCCCTTGATTTTTCTATTAAATTTCTTTTTAATTTTAGTAATTTTGGTGAAAGTGTTACATATTGTATATGTGGGTTATTAAATCTTTTTGCCTCAGGATATAATGTATCAAACTCTTTTTGTGCATATTGTCTTATTTCATTTAGTGTTGGAACTTTATATATTAGTTTGCCATTTTTGAATATTGGTATTTGTAATTCTCTTTTTATATAATTTGTTATAGGTTTTCTTTTCCAATTATGAGTTTCATCCATTAATGTGTAATTTTCTTCACTAATTTCTTCGTGTTTTAATGCGATTGTATCTCCGATAGTGAATCCTGTATTTTTGTCATAAAATCTTATTACTTTTTTTAGTCCTGGGTTTGTTATTTTTGTTACATTATCGCTTAGTTTAATAGTGGGCACTTCTTTTTCGTTTATGTATCTTGATGCTAATTTGTATACTCCACCGAATACTGGTGTACTTTTTGATGTAATAAGATTTTCTCCTACTCCAAAGGAATCAATTGGTGAGCCCTGAGATAATAAGTCTGATATAGTGTATTCATCTAGTGAATTGGATACGCATATTTTTGTATCATGTAGTCCAGCTTCATCCAGCATTTTTCTTGCTTCTTTTGATAAGTATGCAAGATCTCCACTATCTAGCCTTATACCTTTTAGTTTGTATCCATTTGGTAATAAATATTCTTTAGCAACTTTAATTGCATTTGGAACTCCGCTATTTAGAGTATCTATTGTATCTACTAGTAATACTGTGTTATTTGGGAAATTTTTTGCATATGTTAGAAATGCTTCATATTCTGAGTCATGTTCCATTATTAATGAATGGGCCATTGTGCCTAGTAATGGTATTTTGTATTTTTTTCCCGCTTCATAGCATGATGTTCCTTCACATCCGGAGATGTAGGCACTTTTAGCACCTATTATTGCTGCATCTTTTCCATGTGCTCTTCTTGCTCCAAACTCTAATATTTGTTTATCTTTTGCGCTATCTTTTATTCTTCTAGATTTCGTAGCAATTAAACTTGAGTGATTGAATTTGTTTAATATATCAGTTTCTATTATTTTTGCTTCTATTTGATTTGCTATTACTGTTATGCAAGGTTCACCTGGAAACATTATTGTTCCTGTTGGAACAGCATATATATCACCAGTAAATTTGAAATTTCTTAGATAGTTTAAAAAATCTTCATCAAACAAGTTTAAACTTCTTAAGTACTTTATATCATTTTCATCAAACTTAATATTTTTTATATAATCTATTATTTCTTCTAAGCCTGCGACTACATTATATCCACCATTGTCTAGGTTTCTTCTAAAAAATACATCATAAACACTTTTTTCATCTTTTTTGTTTGTTTTAAAATCTGTATATGCCATTGTTAATTCATATAAATCTATTAATTTTTCATTATTATTCATTTTAATATACCTCCGTTATATTTATTCCCGCTTGTTTCATTAGCTTAAGTGATATATCGTTATATTCGTCTTTATTGTGACTATCACTATTAAATGTATCTACAGCATTTCTTGGTACTGTTATTTGTATGTTAATATTTTTTTCATCAAAGTAGTTAATTAAACCAATTGCTAAATTAAGTATGCATATATCAGTACAGCAACCAGTAATTACTATTTCTTTTAAAGCTTTCATTCTTTCTATGTCTTTCATTAATTTTTTGTTTTCTCTAGCTGAGGTTGCATTTTTTTCATATGTTAGTTCTGGCACGACATATTCTTCTAATTCATCTACTATTTGTGATTCGCTAGTTCCTTTTAAACAATGAACAGGGAACTTTTTAAACTCTATACTTTCTAAGGTATGAGCATCTTTGATAAAAATAATTGGGTTATTTTCTTTTTGAAACTTTTGTGCGATATCTACAACGTTTGGGATAATATTTGCGATGTTTTCATCTTTCATGTTACCTTCTTTTATAAATCCGTTAATCATATCCACTACGATAAGTATTTTTTCTTTTTCATTTAATTTTTCCATATTTTTTTTCCTTTCTTTATTTAACTTCATATAATAACATTAGGCCTTTTATGTTATTAATATTTTGTTAATAACAAACTTTAAAATAAAATTTGCTTTTGTTATTAACATTTTATTAAAAACAAAGTTGTTTGTCAATACTTTTTTTAAATAAATTAAAAAAAGAGTTTGTTTAACTCTCATAATCGTATAAACCGTGTATTTTTTCAAGTACTACCCTATCCGGTGCTTCTACTATCCATGTACCATTTTCTTTGCTTAAGTAAAAATCCAACTCATAATCTACTGTTTCTGTTGTTTTTAACATTTCTTCTAGTTTATATTTTGTATATTTTTCATTATCAACTATATCATTTGTCATGAAGTCTTCTGGATTAGTGTTTAAGTGATTTAGTGATGTTTGTTCTGATTTATATAGATCAAATACAGTTATTTTCACTGTAACAGTTGCTTTGTCTGCATCTATTGATTCATCTTTTACCATATATTTTAAGTTTTCATATTGCCTTGTTAATACTTTTTCATAGACTTTCGAGTTTTCTTCACTTAAATTTTCACCTTTAATCGTTGATGATAAATCCATGAGTACATCTTCATGCATTGAAGTGTATCTTCCTAGATATGCTTCCACTTTTCCTTTTGGAGTATTTGAGGAAGAACATGCTGTTAAGAAAATAATACTTATAAAAAGAATTAATAATTTTTTCATTTTATCCTCCTATGTTTATAGGATTATCTTTTTTTTTACTTTTATACATTTTTATATGATAAAAGTTTTAATATTTCATATAGTTGTTCATGCTTTTTTGTATATTCATTATCTATTTCATTAATTAATTTATTATAAGTTGGTTTATCTTTATTTTTTTCATCAAACCATTCTTTGTAAATATAGTTTAATATTTCATTATTATTTTTTATTTTTTCTAATTCTTTTTTGATTATTTTTATTTTATTTTTCTCATTTCTTGTTAAAGTAGATATTGTATTTTCGTTATTGTTAGTTATTTTGTATTCAAATGCAAAAGGTTTTAATTTATATGCATACTCGTTAATTTCACTATCATCTTCCAGCGAGAGTTTGCTTATTTTTTTTATTTCTCCTTTTTCATTAAAATTAACGCATACTGAATCATAGTCTGTTGCGAATAAGCAATTATATTGGTTTTCTATTTTTATATTTTCTAAAAGTGTTTTGTTTATTTTTATATTTTTATTTATTATTTTACTAAATATATCTTCTGTTATTTTTATTAGCGGTAGCTTTTTTATTGTTTTTGTTTTATCTGTTTTTTCCCATTCGTAAAAATTTATTAATTCATTTTTAAAGTTTACTATTATATTATATGCGTATTTCATGTTTCTCCTTTTTCTTTCTTAATGATATACATATTAATATTATACCCACTAAAAATAATATACATTCATATCTTTTTATTATAAATAGTAAATATTTATAAAATGTGTATCCCATTGATAGTAAGTTTAAATATATTATTATGTACATTAGTCCAAAAGAACTTAATAAACATCCTAGTATAAATAAAAATATTTTTCTAAACATGTAATCACCATTAAATTCTATTTCTTTTTTTTAGTTTTTAGTATATAATTGATTAGGTGATAGATATGGAATTAATTAAATATATTATACTAGGTATTGTTCAAGGATTTACTGAACCGTTACCTATTTCATCTAGTGGTCATGTTTTTGTTTTTAAAAATTTACTAGGTGCGAGTGAACTTATGAATGATTTAAACTTTGAAATTATTGTTAATTTCGGAAGTTTGATTGCCATTATTTTGATTTATTTTAATGATATTGTTAGACTTATTAAGAATTTTTTCTTATATTTAAAAACTAAAAATAATGAGTATAAAAGTGATTTTAAATATTGTCTTCTTATAATAATTGGAGTTATACCTATTGGGATTGCTGGAGTTTTACTTAAAGATAAAATTGAAAGTGTTTTAGGTGCGACTACTACTATAGTGGGAATTGCATTTCTTATTACTTCAATATTTCTATATTTGGTAAGAGATATCAAAGGAAGAAAAGATGATTATGATATAACTTTTGCTGATGCTTTATTTATAGGTTTTATTCAGATTGTTGCTTTAGTTCCTGGCATTAGTAGAAGTGGTACGACTCTTATTGCAGCTTTATCAAGAGATATTAAAAGATCTCCTGCGCTTAAGTATTCGTTTATGCTTTATATCCCAATTAGTATTGGTACGATGATTTTAGGAGTTAAGGATTTAATTACTATGCCTAATTTAAGTGATTATCTTTTACCTTATGGGCTTGGATTTATTGCTTCATTAGTTGTTTCATATTTTAGTCTTAGATGGTTTAAAAATATTATGAATAAAGGTAAACTTGCTTATTTTAGTATTTATTGTTTATTACTTGGATTATTTGTTTTATTTATTCTTAAACATATTTAAAAAAGAAATATATATGCGTTATATTTCTTTTTTAATCTATTAATTCTTGTTCATTTGTTTCAAGTTTTACATTGTTTATTGAGTCAAATCTTTTTGATATTTTATCTGTTGTTATGTGTATATCTTTTACATCTTTTGTAACCGTATCTATGCTTCTTGATAATTTATCCCAGCGTAATTTATATTTATCAAACTCAATACCTAGTTTATTAAGTTCTTCATGTATTATTGATGTGTATTTATCTCTTTCAAGTCCCATTAATACTGATTGAATGATTGTTAATAGACTCATAAGTGTTGTCGGGCTTGCTAACCATACTTTTTTATTTGCGGCATATTTTAATATGTTTGGATGATACGCGTTTATTTCAGCGAATATAGCTTCTGCAGGTAAGAACATTATTGCTTGATCAGATGTTTTTCCTGGGATTATGTATTTATTAGATATTGCATCTATGTGTTTTTTTACATCTGCTTCAAATGTTTTGTTTCTTATATCTTTTTCTGCTTCTGAAATGCCTTTTTCTACTAATCGTCTATAATTTTCAAGTGGAAATTTAGAGTCTATGCATATTGTTCCTAGTGGCTGTGGCCCGAAAATAATTGCATCTGCGATATACGTATTAGGGAGTGTATATTGTCTTTGATATATTTTGTCATTTTTTTCTCCAAATATTGATGAAAGAATATGATAAAGATTTATTTCACCAAATATACCTCTACTTTTTTTGTCGGTAAGTACATTTTGTAGTGATACTATTTCTGTGCTTAAGCTATCTATTTTCTTTTGTGCTTCATCTATTTTGGCGAGTCTTTCAAGTATTCCGGTGAATGTTTTGTTTGTTTTTTCAAAGTTTACTTCTAGGTTTTCATTTACTTTTTGGTTTATCATATTTAGTTTGTATTCTATTCTATCGTTTAAGTTATTAAAATCTTTTGTTAAGTCATTAGAAAACTTTAGTTTAAAATCTCCTATTTCTTTTATTAAACTTATTTCTGTTTTTGTTAGTTTTTCATTAAGTTCATTATTGTTATTTTTTCTTGTTAAAAGTATGATTATTAAAATTATTATTACAATTAAAAGTGATATAATTATATATTCCATGTTTACCTCTTTTCTATATAATTATATCAACTTAATTTTAAAATTTAAATTACTTTTTATATTTTTAACACTTTATTTATTATTAATGAAATAATATATGTTATTAATACTATTATAACTATTTCTATTAGGATTTTTGGATTACTTATGCTTTCTATTAGAGATGTTCCGATGTAACCCCAAAAGTATACTAAAGCGATTTTTCCTATAGCTATTGCGGTTATAAACTTTTTAAAGTCCATTTTTATTATGCCACTTGCTATGTTAACTAAAAATGCTGGTGTAAAAGGGATTGCTATTAAAACTGTTAGGCTTCCTATAGACATATTTTTAAGTTTTTTTGTATATTTGTTTAGTGTTTCTTTGTCATTTATTTTATCATAATATTTTTTACTTAGTTTTCCATTACATATTTTATATGATATTATGCATCCTATTATTGTGAAAATCCATGATATTATAAAACCTATTAAATTGCCAAAACATAGGAAGTTTATTGTTATAAATACAAATAAAGGTAAAACTGGTAAAATAGATTCTACCATTATTAATATACATCCTATAAATCCTCCTATTAAACCTAGGCTTTGCATAAATATTTTAATTTGTTCTGCTAATTCTACCACTTTTCCTCCATATGTATTTATTATATTACTTTTCTTACTATTTTTCTAGTATTATAGCGTTATAACCTACGGCTTTTAAAACTGATACTATTCTTTTACTTAGTTTTCCACTTTTACAATATATATAGTATGTTTCATCTTTTTTTAAATATGCTCTATAGTTATTTAATAGTTCATCATATGGAATGTTAATACTTCCTTCTATATGATCTTTTTTGTATGATAATTTATCTTGAATATCAATTATTTTCATATTAGTTATCACCTATTTTATTATATGTGATTTTTATTTTTTGGTAAAAAAAGAATAGATTTTATAATTTTCTATTCTTTCAATTTATTTTTTTATTATAAGCTTTTGCTTGATGTTGCGATATTATATTGTTCACATATTTGTTCTATATCTATAAGTCCATTTATATAATCTTGAACTTTTAATTGTGCAGGTAATAATTGTGCTTTATCCTTATCTTTTTCTTCTTCAGATAATTGACTATATGGAACCGCTAATTTAGGGTCTCCATATTCAGGATGAAATACCCAATCATTTCTTTTCAACCATTCTTCATGAATAATTGAGGCCATTTTTTCAACTTCTTCTTGACTAATTTGTTCACCTGAAATAGTTTTGTCATAAACCAATTCAACGGCTATCCTAGCTGCTTCTAAGTTTTCATATTGCCAGTTTGATGGTAGTTCTTCAAAAGAGCAATTTGCTATATCAACTTCATTCGTTCCATGTTTTTCATTCCAAACTTCATCTTTTGATTTTTTGATTCTTGGTTCAAATGTTCCGTCTTCTTTTTTTCTTGGTGCTCTCCAAGCTTCATGTAAATCTGAGCCTAACGCATATGAAAGTGCATTTTTAACAACTATATCATCCATGTTTGCTACCTCCTTTTATAGTTATTATACTATAAATTTAATGATTGTCAAAAATTTTAGCGGTCTATTGTTTAATAATTGAAATATAGACATAAAGCTTATTTATATGCTAAAATTAAATTAACAAAAATAACATTATAGAGGTATTAAAAATGATAGAAAAAATGACTTTAGAAAGATTTTATGAAATTAAAAACAGTTTATATCAAATATTAAAACACTTTGATGAATATATCCAATTACATAAAAATGATGAAAACTTTAACCAAGCAGACTTCCACCAAAAAACTGTTGAAAAATACTTAAAATTACAAAGTTATTTATTAAATTATGATTTAAGTGATATTCCATTTAAAGCATGGGAAGGTTTTAATATAGTATCAGATTCATCATTGCCAACAGTTGATTTTTCAAAAACTAAAGCAAATATTGATTTTGCATTAATTGATTGTGGCGAAAACTGTAATTTTAAAGGGTGTAATATTAGAAATTTAAATAAAAGATCTATTTTCTACATAAACCCGAATGAATTTGATGAACAAACAATAAAAGATAATCCTTCAATTTTTTTAAGCGATTCATTTAATAATGATTTTAAAGATAAATACTACAATAATTCTATAACAATAGAAGACTTATCAAAATTAACTAATGAACAAATTAATGAGTTTGTTGACAAAAAAGGACTAAGAAAATTAAAATCCATTAGTTATCAGCATAAAAATTTTATAAAGCTTTTAGGATTGGATAAAATAATTCAACTTTACAATCATTCTAAAGAAGAATATGAAGCAATTATAAAATTAGCTGAAATTAATATGGGAAATGATATTGAAGATTTTATCGTACAAAATAAGGAGTTTAATGTAGCAGATTTTAAAAATAATTTGTTTAATTTTTTCAAAGATAAATTTATAAAATCTCATATGAAATATATACCCACAGATTTTCCACAATTATTTATAAAAGAAAACTCAGATTTATTTTTAATAAATGCTAACATATCTGAAGAAATGAAAAAAAAATATTTCGATCGAAATCTAACCATACAAGACGTATTAGAATATCCGGAAATATTTTTAAATATGCCTATAGAACATTTTATGGTAAACAATATCGCTCTGCTAATTAAAAAAAATTATAGTAATAATGAATTTCAAGAATTAATTCAAAAACATCGAGATGTATTTTCACATTTATCGAAAAAAGATGATTTTAAAAAATTAGAAAGCTATTTTAAAGGTGAAAATAGTTTAGACGTAGACTTTAGTAAAGCAATTAAAAATTATTTTATAGAAAATGAAATGTCAACGGAATTCAGGACCATTAATGAAGGGCGAATAACATATAATATACCCACATGGTTATCTTCAATGAACTTTAAATTCATTGAAAAAATAAGTGATTTAAATGACTTACTACAATGCGACTATAATGTAGTCGTCCTAAATTCTGAGCAAAGAAATATTTTAGATACTTTAGGAATTAACAATATAAAAAAATTCGAAAAAGATACTGGATTTTTTAGTGATCAAAGAAATATGGGTGATGAAAAACTACAAATATTTAACAATTACATCAAAAACTATATAGATTTTAAAAATGGTAGTTTATCTTATGAAGAATTTCAAGATAATTTTGTTAAACTTTTAGATTACATGAGAAAACAAAGAGTATTTAAAAACTACTTAGTCCCTTATGACTGGATTCAAGGAGATTTTAGAAATAATCATCCAGAGATTTTTATAGACATAAACGCAGAACGAGAATTAAAAAAATCTTTCTATAGTTATGAAATTACGCCTAATTTTTTATATAATAATAAAAAATATATACCATTTTTAATAGATAAAAACTTAACTAATACTATAGACGCAAATATAAAACTACACACAAAAAACTCAATAAATACATTTGGCGAAATAGTACCTAAATATGAAAATTTTATAGAAGAATATGCATCTAGATATGGTAATGAAAACTTATTAAAATTAATTTCTGATTATGGTGAAATATTATCAGATATAGAAATTTCTAGTCTTAATGGCGAAATTGAAAACAAAGAGCATATCGAAAAAGCATTAAGGTATTCTATTTATAATAAAATTTCACATGATAATAAACCGTACTATCAATTATGTAACAATTCAGAAATGATTTTAGAATATCCAAATATATTTTTAAGCGACGATGCACCTGAAGAATTAAAAAATGCCTTATATAATCGAAACATTGATACGGAATTTATTTTATCTAATCCACAATTTGTAGATTACTTAAAACATATAGATTTAAATATAATCTTCAAAAATATGCCAATCAAAACAATGAATAATCAGAGTGAAATATCAACAAACCTAATAAATATAATTGAAGATACTTTTGATAAAGAAGATGCTTTTAATGTAATGTTATCATATGGAAAATACCTGGAATCAATTTATAAAATAAACGAACTAAAAACCTTTGAATATAATCAAAATATGTCTGATATTGACTTATTGAATGGAATAGAAAAAATTATTTTAAAAAATATCCTTGACGGAAATATAATATACGATGAAAATATAACTGAACATTTCAAAAATAATAACCCTACACTATTTTTAAAAAAAGATACACCTCAAAATATCAAAAGTAAGTTTTATAATAGAGAATTTAATATATACGATTTTAATGAAAATCCAGAATTAATAAAAATATTCGAAAACACAAATATTGCATGCGGATTTCCTTTGAAATATTCATGGATAATCTCGTTATTTAATGACTCTGAAAATATAGAAATAGCAAATTACAAAAGATTGAAAATCATCACACAATATTCAAAAATTCAAGACTTAAATTTGGAAAAAAGCTTTAAAGATTATGTTCTAAATTCAAAAAATAATATTAACTTTGAAAAAATCGAAGAAATCGCTGATATTTTATCTAGCCTTTCACTAAGTAATTCTAATGAGATTTATGCATTTAGAAAAGAATTAGCCGAACAAATATTAAGATCAGAAATACCTATAACAAGTTTTAAAAAAATTGAAAAAATATTTATTAAAAACAATATCCCTACTATTGGAAAAATATACTCTTGCTTCGACATATTACATCCGGATTTTCAAGGTTTTGATTTTGATAGTTCTACGATTTCTCCTGTATTAAAAAACTCTTCAACCATGAGCAAAAAAATTATAGTGTTTTCCGATTTAATAAAATCTTCTTTTGGTTCAAATAATAAATCTATAAACTCTTACTTAAAAAATATTGAAATTGGTTCTAAATTATATGAAAATATCAAAAATGGACACATTAACTTTAATGCACTGAACGAAACTGAACAAAATGAATTATTTACCTTCAGTAAACACTTAGAAACTTTATATAATAATACTATGAAAGGAAAAAAAGAAAACGGATCATTTATATCTACAGGTAATGTTTTAACTGATATATTTGAATTATCAAAAAAACTATCACCTAATGGTACATTAGAATATAATTTAGCTGATAGGGTTATTAGAATGTTCTGCGGATTGGCTGGAATTGATACGTTAGAGCAAGCAAAAGAATATATTAATAAAAAGATACAAACCGCTAACGAAAGAAATAGACAGGCTTCAAATAAGGAAATTACATTAGAACAAGGAGATTTTATAAAAGGTATAGGAGATATTACATATTTAAAAAATATTTTACAAAATGGTAGTGTTTCTAAAGAATATTTAGGTTCAAGCGCTAGTAGTGATGCTACTCCACTTGATACTGATATATCAATGATTATGAGTTCTGATGGAACAGTGCGAGACAAAATTAATTCAACTGCTGCGAATGACTATGGACCTATATGGCTTGTTTTAAAAAATGATGATAGATTTATCACCACAAGAAATTACAATGAAACATTAGATATAAAGAGAGATATAACTAAAATGGAAGTTTTTTATACAGGTGTTAGAGGAAAAGGACATTATGGAATTAGAACAGGTTTTGCTTCTAGCGAAATAAACTATATTGTTATGGAAAACTATAATTTAAAAGTAGGATTAGAAATTGCAATGAATGGATTTTATATTCCTGTGGCTAATATGGAAGGTAAAATTGTATTTACTCCAAAAGATTACGATGAATTAAGAGAAAAAATGAGTGGACTATCATATTTTGATGAAAATAATTATATGTTTTCTGAAAACTTAGTAACTGAAGAAACAGAATATTTTGCATCACTAATTGATCAAAATAATTATGAAGTTCAGAATAAAAGAAATAAAATATATGATATTTTAAAAAAATCAATTTACGAATTAGGGTTGGTTTTAAAAACTGAAATAGATGGAGATTTAACTGAAGGATTTATTGAAATAATTGATACAGGTTCTACTGGAAGACAAACAAATAAACCAGGTGATGGAGATTTTGATTTTATAATGAGATTAGATAAACGTATTCTATCAAATCAATTAGAAGTTACTAAATTAAAACAAACATTATTAAAAAATCTAAAAAAAGAAAATACTATAGAGTTTACATCAGAAGGAGATTTCAGACTTAAAAATATTCAAATTGATAATGAAACAAACGTCGATATAGACATAACATTTATAGCTAAAACTAATAAAATCGCGTATACAACAGATATGGCATTAAAAGATAGACTTAATACAATCAAAACAAAAGACCCAGAAAAATATAGATATGTTATAGCAAATATCTTGCTAGCTAAACAAGTATTAAAAGAAGCAAATGTTTATAAACCAAATAGAGGAGAAAACCCGCAAGGTGGATTAGGTGGTGTTGGAGTTGAAAACTGGATATTACAAAATGGAGGATCATTTATCGATGCTGCTAGAAGTTTTGTTGAAGCAGCTGATGGTAAAAGCTTTACTGAGTTTCAATCAAACTATCAAATATGGGATTTTGGAGAAAATCATTTTGCGGAAAAACATAATAAATATCCACACGATAACTTTGTAGTTAATAATATGAATAAAGAAGGATTTGAAAAAATGTTGCAAATATTAAAAGAATATCTTAGAAATCATCAAATACAACAAGAAGAAACTGCACATATAAAGATATAATAACATTTAAGAAAAATTTTAAAAAATTTATAAAAAAAAATTAAATTTACTTCCTTTTTGTTTAATCATTATTTGATACTCAGGCGGCTCCTCAGCGTTTCATTTTCCTTCAAATAATATTTTTTATCATATATTAAGTATTAATAATACAATATCACAAAGTAAATATCCAAACATTTTTTATTTAAAGTTTATGTTAAATTTATTGAATACAAAAATAGTTTTGTTTTTAGATAAATTATTATTTTTAGTTTTTTAAAGAAATTAAAACCTTTTAATAGTTTTGTTCTATTAAAAGGTTTTTAAGTCTATTCATCTGATCCAAAGAAATCATCAAAGAAATCTTCATCTTTAATATTGTCTTTAACAACTACGCTATCAACATCTATGTTTACTTTTGGTTTATCTTGAACGATGTTTTCTTCTTTTTGTTTGTCATCAATGTTAATAACTTCAGGTTTTTGTGGTTGTGGTTTGATAGTTTCTATCTCTCCACTTAATATTTTTTCTATTTCTTTTTCTAATTCTTTTTCTTTATCTTGATTTAAATTATTTATTTGCTGAATATTTTCTTTTACCATCTTTTCTATATCGTTATTTTCTTTAGAAGCTTTAGCATCTTCTTTTTCTTTTTGTGCTTTTTCTTCAGCTTCTAATTCAGCAATTTTCTTATCAAGTTCTTTTACATAATCATCTAAATTAGATATAGCTGGATTCATTCCTCCGCCAAATCCAGGTTGTCCTCCAAATGGGAATGGTGCCATTGGTCTTGCTCCAGGACCTCCCATCATTCCACCAAATGGTGAGTTTACATTAAGGCCTTGTTCTTCTTTCATTTTATTTACATAGCCTTTTATGTCAAATGTTTGAACTTCGCCTTTTGGTCTTTTTACATATCCTAACTTATCATATTGTTTACCCCAATCTATTTTAAAGTTAGGTGTTAGATTTACTTTAAATGGATTACTTCTAAATCTTTTTATTAGTACTTCAAACATTTTAAAACTTTGTAAATCACTAACTGTTAAAAGTGGTCTTATAGGTGGTTGTGGTTTATCTTTATCTACTTTTTCTGGTTTTTTATCTCCACATAATTTACTTATTTCTTCTAGTGCTTTTATTTCAGTACTCATAAGATATACGAAGTTACCACAGTTACCTCTTATAGTATTTGCTACCTCTTGTCCATAAACTTTATCTAATTGTGAAAAGTTTTGTATAACGAAACTAAATCTAATATTTCTACTTCTAGATGCGGTTATCATTGATTCTACATCTTTTAGTGCTGGCATATTAGCAAATTCATCTAAGACAAAGTTTGTTCTATATGGTAGTTTTAGATTTGGACATGTTTGTGCTACAGCTATTAGAGCTTCATAAACTTGTTTTACGAATATTGTTGCTAGTGCGTGATATGTTGTTTTTTCATCATGTACTTTTAAAAATACTGCTGTTTTTTCTTTTCCTATGTCTCTTATATCGAAATCAGAATGTGAAAGCATTTCACTTAGGTTTGCTTGTGAAGAGAATATTCTTGTTTTTGTTCTAAAAGTAGACATTATTCCACCCTTAGTATCAGATGGTGCGTTTATACAAGAAGCTGCAGATATATATGCTGGCGAAAGTTCTCCTTTACTCTTAAAGTATTCTTTTAAATATGTTGATGCGCCTATTCTATCATCACCAATTTCAGCCATCATATTTATACTATTTATATTTATTTCTTCTTCTTTAGCATCATCAAATAAGCCTAATGCTAGACCTGTAAAGAAGTTTGATGCTGTGTTTTCCCAAAATGGTTCTGCTTTGTTATTTGGATCTATTAATATATTACTTGCTAGGTCTTGTAATAGTTCATTTGCTTTATCAGTGTTTCCACTTTTATAAAGTGCATATGGATAAGTAAATGGATTCCATGCTGATCCTTCATCTGGATCACGGAAGTTTACTATTATTACCTTATATCCTTTATCTTTTAATAGATTTCCACACTCTTCATATAGTTCACCTTTTGGATCGGTAACTATCATACTTTCTCCCGCTCTACCTAATATTTTAATTAATGTAAGCATGAAACATTGGCTTTTACCTGAACCAGATGCTCCCATTATAAGTGAGTGATTTTCTCCATCATCAACCCAAGCGTATTTTCCATCATTTATAACTGGAAAGCCTGCGGCATCATATGTATCATCTTTTAGTGTTATTTTTTTTATTTTGTAATCTTTTTTCATGTCTTTTATATCCATGAATTTTGAAAATCCATCTGGTTTTGATTTTTTTTGTGTTGTTATTCCAAAACCTGATTCTCTTTCAAAAAAGTAAGAAGAACAACTTGCAAATATTGCGAATAAAGATATGAAGTAAAATAGTAGTGTTGGAAATAAAAATTTTCCTCCAAAAGCTGGAAATGGATTTAATCCTCTAAACTCTTCTTCAACAGCTAAACTATTTAGGTTTAATACTAGTATCGCTATTAGATATAAAAGTACTACACAAAATATTAAAAATATTACTATATCTTTTTTATCCGCTCTAAATTTTAATTTCATAGGTTTCACCTCGTTTTGTTATTATACTATATTTTATTTTAAATTTCATTAACTTTTTTGTGTTTATAATAAACATATATTACTAATAATAATGGTATAGTTAAAATTATTATTATAGTTAAAGTTATATTTGTTTGATTTGAATCTTCATTCATTTCTTTTTTTATATTTTCTTTTAAGGTTTGTAAAGTTTTTCTATTTTTTATTTGAATAGTTAGATTTTGTTTTTTATTATATTCATTTAAGTTTATAACTTCATAATTACCTTCTATATTTTTTGAAATGTTAAGAATATTATTTTTATTCATCTTTATTTTTATCAAATCTATATATGGTAAGTAAGTTTCTGTTCCATAAGCATACACTTTAAATATATCGTTAAAAACTATATTTATATTATCTTGATATACTTGGTATGTTCCAACATATTTTTTGAATAAATCATTTTTTAATATTTCTTCTATATTTTTTACTTTTCTAGTAAGGGTTATTCTTGTATTGTTATCTTCTAGTTTTACATTGTATATCTTTTGTATTTTTGACCATTCATCTGGCTTGTTTTCAACAAATTCATTTTCTTTAAGAATTATTTCAATATTTTCTGTAATTTGTTCGTCATTTTCTATATTTAATTCATATGTTAAAGAACAACTTGACAGTGTTAATAATAATATGATAAGTATAATTATTTTTTTCATATTCACCTCTTAATAATATGGTCTTACAAAAGATACCATATTATTTGTTTGTTTTACTATCGAAGGAATATCTCTGCTTCCTGATACACTTGATGATGCTTTTGTGTTTGTTTCTGCGATTATGTAGTTTCCGTTTTCATCATAACCTAAGAATATAGAAACGTGTCCAATATTTTTCCATCTACTTGGGTTTGTGTCATTAAATATTAAATCACCAGGTTGTAAGTTATTTGGATCAACACAATTATTTACATATTTTTTCATCATATATGTTGAGCTATCACTTTCTTTTTTATCTATACCCAGTTGTTTATATGCATCATTTAGCACTGTTCTTACAAATGCCGAACAATCTCCAACTTCTTTTCCCGCATTTACATAATTAGTTGCAATTTCTACTACTTTTTTATTAAATGCTGCATTATATCCTGAAACGTAATTTTCACATACTTCATCTGTATCTTTTACTGTATTATTTACTTTTATTGTATAGTTATCATCAGCATAATATTTTGACATTGAACCATCAATATCATAGCAAATTATCGTATATGCTCCTCCTCCGGTATTTGCTCCATATTCCATGTTTATTATTTCTTCAAATGAATATCCTGCTTTTGCTAGTTTTTCCCATCTATTTTGTACACTCGCTGTATACCTTGTTTCATAAATATTTCCAGAATCACTATCCAAAAGTAAGTATTGACTTGCTATATCAAATAGTGAACCTAGTTTTTCAATTTGTGAAGATGATAATGGTTTTTTCCAATAACCATGTGCTCCACCAGACACTGTTGAAGGATATTCCGTACCACTTGCGGTGTATCTAGAACATCCATTATATACATCGCACCAGTTTTGTCTACAACTACCACTTTTCATAGTAATTGATCCATTTTTAAAGTTTTTATTATTAGCTAAAGCATAGTTAATTCCTGCAACCATTTGTGTTAAAGTATAATCATCTAGCGATGATATTCCAATTTCAGCATATGTTACTCCAAGAATATAGTCTTTGAAGTTTGTTGAACCTATGCTTTTTCCTGCACAGTCAGTTAGATTAACTTTCATATTTGCAAGTTGATTATTTGTCGGTGTTAAACTACCATTTTCGTTATTTGATGGTGTATATATATATTCACAATAATAGTTAGCTTTTGCATATACAGCGCCGCTAAATAATCTTGTTGATTTTCCACTTTCTTCAACTAATAATATTTCATTAAATTCTTCTTTTCTTTGTTTTATTTCTTCTAAAATTGTTTCTATTTTTTTAGGTGTCCATGTTTCATCTTTATTAAAGTTTGGTAAGTTTGGATCATTATCTGCTTCTTCAAATCCAGGAAAGTTTCTATAAGCAAAACCTTTTAAGTAGTCAAACTCAGCTCTACCCGATGCTGGTTCAACTTGTGCTACTGCTTTGCCTTCTGTCCAAATTGAATAAGTTCTTGGTACGCTATGAAATTTATCTTTTTCTGGTAAATCTGGGTCTTCTATATGTTGTACATAGTATGTTGTGTCTACTATTCCTGTTATTTCTCTATCATTAAAGAAATTATATGCATTTTCGTATGTTCCATCAACTTTATAATATTCACAATCAGGACATATATCTTTTAAATACTTTATAAATTCAGTCTCATCCATAGAACCATTGCATGGTATGTCTGTTGATTCAAACGCTAAGTTCATATTTGTATCGTATACGAAACCGGCTCCTGTTAGAGATAAGAAGTCTTCATCCTTTGAAATGTTTAAATCTTTAGAAAGATGTAATACTTTTTTCTTTTCTTTTCTCATATAACCTGACATTCCAAACAAGAATTTTTTATCTTTTTCATTGTCTTGTTCATCGTCATTATAACGCATAAATATTTCCCATTTAGTTAATGAATTATAGTAAAATTGATTATTGTTTTGTAAACAAAAACCTGTTATTGTTTCTTCGCCTAAGATATTTTTTTCAATATTATAATCAAATGTAAAGTCAGGATATACTTCTTCGAAAATTGTACTTTTAATTATTCTCATTACTTCATCTGCAGTTAATAGAGGTTCTCCTTTACTATTTTTTGCTTTTACAATATTTTCTAGTGTTGCAAAATGATTACCTGCTGAAACTACATTTTCATTTGAAGGGTCTTCATACCAGTCATACATTGCTTGTTGATCAAATCCAAAAAATACTGAACCTAGTATCAAACCTACATCCATTTTCAAACCATAATCATAATATTTTTCTTCGAAATTTTCTACGGTTCCTCTTATATATCTTATTAGATGGCATGCATCTCTAAATTCTCCACCAGTAAGTGTTTCGTATATGGAGTCAATTATATCTCCTATTGTACCCCGTCCGCACACATTTTCATCTTTTAAAGCTATTACTAGTTCTTCCCGTGAAAGTTCTGTTAAATCTTTTCCGTTAACCACAGGCCCATTATCGGTATACAAGAATAATTGATTTGAAGTTTTTTCATCACCTTCTAATTCTGCTTCTTTTATTCCGAAAAATACTGATATAGAGTTTGTAAACGAGTTAAAAGCTAGCAAAAAGTATAGAAAGATAAATACTGCAAGGAATGCTGCAGCGCCTAATGCTATTAACTTTATTTTTAAAGGTAAGTTTTTAAAAAACTTTTTAAATCCTTTTGCTTCAACTGGAGCACCTTCGTTATTTTTAGATTTTTTAAATGGTGCTTTTTTAGGATTTTCTTTTTCTTTTTTATCTATTTTTTCATTTGTATTTTTTTTATCTAATTCATCTTTTTTTTCTAGTGAAGATGGTTTTGATGATTTTTGTTTTGGCTGTTCATCATCAAATTGCCTTCCTATTCCCTCATTTTTTCCTGTCCTATTTTTTATTGCATCTATGTCTGTTTGACTATGTTTTTTTACTTCATTTATTCCACTTATCAATCCGCCAGTAAAGTTATTAGAATGCAAAGAAGATGAACTAGGGTTATTTAGTTCATCACTCATGTTTTCATTATTTAAATCATTATAATCCATACTTCACCTTCTTTTGCTTTTATATTATAGTCCTCCACCAGAACCAAATGATTCTAGTTCTTGCTGTGTAGCGATTACGTTTATTCTCATTCTTCTGCTTCCACAAACGAATAGAGCTTGTCCTTGACTATATCTTTTTATTGAATCTTTTTCTTGTTCGTTCAAATCAACTAGTTTTGATAAGTCTTCTACTGCTTGTTTTCTTAATCCCATTACTAGATAGTATGAAGCATTATCAAATATTGCTTTACCATGTATAAGCACGTTTGGAGCTGCGAAGTCTGTTGGTTGTTGTGTGATTATTATTGTTCCTGTGTTATATTTTCTACTTCTACGTTGTATTCTAGCAAGGAACTCTGCTCCTAATGTATTTTGGTCAGCAAGAAGCATATGTGCTTCATCTACCATAAGGATTGTATTTATTTCTCTATCTAATGCTAATCCCCAAGCATATTTTAATATGTTGAAGAATAATGCATTACGAATATTATTATCTGCATTCATTAATTCTTTTATATTAAATACTATAAAGTCTGAATCTGTATCAATAGTTGTTTTACCAGTAAAGTAGTATCTAAGTTCTTTTGTAAATGGTCTGATTTTTATTTCAAGTCTTTCCATTATATCTCTTTCGTGAGTATGTTCTGTCATTGAAAGTAATCTACCTTTGATTGTTGCGTATACATCATCAAATGTAGGATATTCATGTGAGCCTATTTTTGAAAAGTCTGTATTATAATCTATTTTATATCTTTTATATGTATCTTGAACTACTTCGCTAAATAGTGTTAATACGTCTTCTTCTATATCTGGAGCATAGTATTTCATAAATGCTTTTAATGTTTGAAGTGTTCTAGTTAGTACAGCGTATCCCATACCTTCTTTCAGTTCATCTTCATCAGCATCTAGTACTACTTCAAGTGGATTTATCATTCCGAACTCTCCGCCTCTTCCAAGATCTATGAAATCTCCACCATATAGTTTTGTCATTTCATTAAGTTCGCCTTCAGGGTCGATTGCGATTATTTTATGTCCATTTCTTATATTACTTCTTAGTAAGACTTTAGCTGCGGTTGATTTACCACTACCAGATGTACCAAGAATTATCATATTTGCGTTATTTCTATTAAATTCTTTTTTTATTTGGAATAAGAATTGGTTGAATAGTATTACTCCTCCTGAATAATCTACACCTAGTAAACATGAAAGTCCTGGGTCTTTTATACTATCAAATATGAAAGGATACATAGCTGCGATTGTTGGAGATGGAATTGGTGTTCCAACTCTTTCTTCGATATCATTTTTTTCAAATATTGGAAGCATACTTTTAAGTATTTTTTCTTGTTCAAAACGAAGGGTAACTCCTCTCATTCCCATTGCATCAAGATAGTTTTTAACTTGTACTTTTTTATGTTCTAGTTCTTCATGTGAGTCAGCTGATATCATTACGTGCATTTGAAAATCAAATATTCTTGATTGTGTAGCTGCTAACATTTGAATGAAGTTCTCTATACTTTCGTAATCTTGTCTTATTTGTTCTTGGATTGTTCTATCATGTTCGTTTTGATATCTTTGTTTCATATCAGCGATTTCTTTATTTAACATTTTTGATAGTATTGAAAATGGAATTGGAATATGCTTAATACATATTTTAACTCCTGATAGTTGTGTAAGGTTAGCAAGGTATCCTTGGTTTATCATTTTTGGATAACTTACTATTGTAAGTATTGTTGAATATTTGTCGCTTATTATCATTTCTGATGGTTTAAATTCTAGTCCTTTAGGAGCTAGTTGACTTTTAAAACTTAAACTCATAATCCAATCACCGTCCCAAATGTAGTAGTGTCTCCACCATTCATAAATCCATCTAATAATGTTCTTAAATCATCATTACTTACTTGCTGAGATTGAAGGCCTGCTCCAGCGAGTCCTGAGATTAGGTTTTGAAGTTTCTTTTGAATCATTTCAGGTCTTCTTTCTTTAAATAATATAAAATATTCTGTATCTGTTACGTTTACTTCTTTACTCATAAATAGATTTGCTTTATCTATATCTTCTCTTACTAGTTTTCTTATTGCTTGTGTTTGAACTGAGTTATATAGAAGTTTTAATTGTGATAAATATACATTTATATCAACTGGTCTGTCAGCAACAATTAACCAAAATTCATAATCAAGAGTGTTATATAAATTTCTTAGATTATAAATAGCATTATTTTGAGAATCATAATCAAGAATAAATATATTTCTAGGTTTTATTTTTACTCCTGTTACTCTTGATCCATTATCAAGAACAATTTCTCCATTTTGTATCGCTCTTATAGGTAGCCAGTTTTCAGCATATTTCATTGCTTTTGTATTTACTTTATTTTTTTGATTCGTCGTCTGTGACATGTCTAACACACCATCCTCTCCATAAATATCTAGTTGGTCTAGTAAAGTATCTATACATTTCTATCAAAAATGTAAGTACATTATGATAAAAAGGAATTGGTACTACTAGAAATCCACATACAAGAACCGGCGCTAGTTTTAGAAACATAGCTTTAACAGCCATATTATCATCTAATAAAAGTAATATTACTGATGTACAGAATCCAATTACTAATATTGCTAAATCTATTGGCCTAAATGTATTAAATATTAACTGGCTTTTTTTAGAGTTTGCCGGTATTAAATATTGTTCCATATTCTTTTTTCCTTTCTATTAATTTCCACCACCATATGTATTAGGTCTATTAGCTCTTCGAGTGGCACCTTTATTACCAATATTTTCTGCTTGTCCTGAATAGTGTTTTTTTGCTGCACTAACAGTTGGTGATGGTTTATTATTTCCGTTGCTAGGTCCACTAGTGTTTCCAGAACTATTCGAGTTATTATTTTGCTTAGCAAATCGTGGTGTAGCTTTCATAGCATTTTTACTTCCACTAGCAAGGTCTTGACTTTTATATCCTATCTCTGCTCTGCTATCGTATAATTTGGTTGTTTCAATAACTTTTGCATCATTATTAACAGAATCATTTACAAATAATGCTGCTTCATAAACACTTTTCCAGTGTTTAGATGAAACCTCTTTTGCATCACGGTACGCTTTTAATGTTTCTGCATTCTTATCGTTTTCGTATGCCATTTGCGCATTAATTACTGTATCATCATATTCCATCATTCTACTAGCAAAATCATCTGCACTCGATCCATATTTTATTTCATTACCTTTATAATTAAATTTATTATTACTTAGTGCTTCACTTCTTGCTGCCACCATATTTTCAAGAGCTTTTTTATTGTCATTTTGTCTTTGAATTTGTTGTGCTTGTTTTGATTGTATTCCAAGTGTTTTTTCTATACCACTTACTGCATATGCTCCAAAGCCACCCATTCTTGCAATATTTAATGCTCTATTTCTATTTTTTTCGTTATTCGCGCCAATGTTTTTTATTGCGTCTGATATTGATTGACCTTTCATTCCAGAAGATGCACCATTAAATGCACCCGCAAACATGTTAGCAGCAGTTCCTGCAAGTCCTGCACCCGAAGCTATTCCGGTTGTTAAACCTGTAACTCCACCTATTGCAAATCCGCCTAATCCTGCCATAAATTTACCGAATGAACCTTTGCTTTCACCGCCTAAGTCCACTCCAAATAAACCTCCAACGAACTTAGGTAATAATAATGCGAACCTATAGCCTGCTATTATAACCATTACTGTTATAAGCATTTTTTGTATACCACCTGTTGCTCCACTAGCAGATACAGAGCCGAACATAGTGCTTAGATTTGCTGTTATAGCTGAAATAAACGCTGTTGATAAGAATATTGCTGCTATTCTTATGAATGCATCTGTATATGTTGTTAAATAAGCTTTTGTGTAATTTTTCCATATTTTTTGTTCTGATGCTGGGTCTATATAACTTATTATTGCTACTGGTGCAAGCATTTGAAGCACAAGTAATTTAAACATCCTTACGCCTATTTCAATTGCCATTTTAACTATTGAATACACCATAAATAATCCTACGGCCGCACTTACAAAAGGATATTCATACACAACGGTTTTCCCAACTTCATCAGCAAGTTGTGCAACACTTGTGAAATCTTTTCTCGTGTTTGGGTTAGGGTCTTTTATTTTATCAAAGACTGGTTCATAATTTGGCGAGCCATCGTTTCTAAGAAATTGTTGAAACGTAAACACTGCTATTTCTTTTCCAAAATCATCAATACCACCATCACTATTCGCACCAAATACAAGTCTTGCTATAAGTCCTCCCCTATCCGCTGAGTCTCCTTCTATTACTTGCAAATCTGATACATCATTAAATCCTACAACTATTAAATTAATATCATTTAATAGTGCAAATACAAAATTATACGATAGAAGCATTGCTGCTGTTATGACTATTCTTTTAACTAGTGCTACTCCTCCAATTCTGCTATCTGTTGCTTTACCCGGATCGATTAAGTAATTAATTAATGACATTGCTAGTCTAAATACTACAAACACCATAATTAAAGCACGGAGTCTATCAATTAATGCACCCGCTATTCCAAGTATAGAGTTCATATTAAGCTGTGCCATAAGCAAGAATAAATTATAAGAATATGATACTAATGAAAATATTATTCCATCAAATGTTAAGGCTAAAGAAGTCAAAGGATATTGTACCCATGTAGCCAACGATGCAAATGATAATAAAGATCCAAACATAAATATCCACTTCCTTTTATTTAAATTATAGGTTTATTATAGCAAATGTTTATATAAAATACAATATTTTTCACAAATAAAAAAGCCTTTGTTTTAGGCTTAATTTTCTTCATAAGATGATAATATTTCTTTCATTTCTTCTTTATTTTCAAGAACTAATTTGTTAGTTATTATTTGATATTCTTCATCAGAAACACCATCAAAGAATATTTTGTCATTTTGGTTTATTACTTTTACTATAGAATATTCATCATTATTTTCATCTTCATTTATTAAATATAAATATAAGTTATTATTATGATCAATTATATTTAAAACTATAAAGTTTTTATTATTTACTTCTACTACATCAAATTTTTCAAACATTTTTACTCCACCTATCTTTTCATTGTGTTTTCATTTTCTAGTTTGTCTGTTATAGTTTCCAAAACATCAGAAAAACTTATATTTACTTCATTTCCGTTTTCATCTACCAGTTTTGTTTCAGGTCCTCCGCTAGGAGAGTAAGATGCAATTACTTCTTTATAACCATTTTCTATACATATTTGGTTATAAGCATTGTTTGCCATAGCGAAAAAAGATATCATTCCAACACCTACACCAAGATATACCATACCTTTTATTAATTTCTTTTTGTTTTGGTTTTTTCTATTAGTTTTTTTAACTCCGCCATACGTGTTTGGGTTTCTAAGACCTGTTTGTTTTGTGTGTGCTTTGTTTGTAAAAGAAAAAGGATCTTTTAGTGTTTCGTTATTATTCATTTTTATCACCTATTTTCACTTTATTTGTTTTTCATTTGTTTGTCAATATAATTGTTATAAGTTTACATTGTGATATACGTTCGAAACGTCATCTACATCTTCAAGCATGTTAATTAATCTTTCAAATTTTTGTTTTTCTTCTTCGTTATCTATAGTTATTGTATCTTTTGCAAAATATGATATTTCGTCTAATTCAAATGTTATGTTTTCAAATGCTGTTTCTAATGCTTTTTTAGCATTATTTAAATCTTGTACTTCTGTATAAACTATTACCATATCTTCTTCTACTTCTATATCGTTTGCATCTACATCCGCATTTATTAAAGCTTCCATTATTTCTTCTTCGTTATGATTTTTTATTCCAACCATTCCTAGATGTTCATACATGTAGCTAACAGCTCCTTGAGATGCCATTTTTGCTCCACATTTATTAAATACTGTTTTTACTTCCGCGATTGATCTATTAGTGTTATCTGTTAAACATTTGATTATTAAACTTGAACCAGCAGGTCCATATGCTTCATATTCTACTGTTACATAGTCTTCGCCTGCTCCACCTTTTTTTGCTTTATCAATATTTCTATTTATTACATCCGCTGGAACTTGTTCTCTTTTTGCTTTTTCGATTACTCTTCTTAATATATCATTACTTACTGGATCTGGATTACTCTTTGCTGCTTGATATATTTCCTTTGCATATATTGAATATAATTTTGATTTTCTTGCGGCTGTTTTTGCCATAGATGCCGCTCTTACTTCATGTGCTCTTCCCATTATATTTCCCTCCTTAACACATTTTCTTTTTCATTTTCATATTCTTTTATTAAATTATATAATTCTATAAATAGTATTATATCTATTTGATTTTGATTTTTTTGTGAGTATTTATTTCTTATTTCAAATATTTTATTTAAAGCTAAGTTTTCTTCTTCTGTTTTTATGATTATTTTTGTATTTGTGCTTTCACAAAATCTTATGTCTTCTAGTACTCTTCTTAATGTTTTAAATGAAATGTTTGTTTCTTCTTTGAACAGTAATAGTTCTATTTTTAAGTTTTCTATATTTTCCATAAACCTCCCTGTTAGTCTAGTGAAGACATTTCTTTTATTATATTAGCATACATTTTATAATTTTCAAAGTTATTGTTTATATTTGCGTTATAAAATTCTATTACATCTGTTTTTGCTTGAAGAAGTATTTTCATATCTTCTTTTATGTTAGCTATTTTAAATGTCATATCTCCACTTTGTTTTACTCCGAATAAATCTCCTTCACCGCGCATTTCATAGTCTTTTTCTGTAATATAAAATCCATCATTGCTTTCTTCTAGAACTTTTAAACGTTTATTATTTTTTGCTCCGATTAAAATACAATAACTTTGGTATTCGTTTCTTCCTACTCTACCACGAAGCTGGTGAAGCGTTGCAAGACCAAATCTATTTGCATCAAATATTATCATCATAGTTGCATTTTTTACGTCTACTCCAACTTCAATAACTGTTGTTGATATTAGAATATCAACGTTTCCTTTTTTGAAGTCTTCCATTATTTTATCTTTATCTTTATTTGATAGTTTACCATGTAATATTGCTGATTTGTATTTTTTATTAAAACGTGTGTCTATATTTATTTTGATTTGATTTACTGTTGTTAAATCTAATGATTCATTTTCTTCTATTAATGGTGAAACAATATATACTTGATGATTATTTTTTAGTTCTTCTTCCATTAAGTTATAAACATCTTCAAGTTCTTTTTCTGTTTTTATTAGTGTTTTTATTTCTTTTCTACCTTGTGGTTTTGTTTTTATATAAGATATGTCCATATCTCCATAAATTGTTAATGCATATGTTCTTGGTATTGGTGTTGCGGACATATAAAGTGTATCTGGTAGTAAGCCTTTGTTTTTTAGGTTTGCTCTTTGACTCACTCCAAAACGATGTTGTTCATCTGTTATTACTAATCCAAGATTTTTAAACTCTACGTTTTCACTAAGTAATGCATGAGTTCCGATTAGAAAATCAATTTCCCCATTTTTTAGTTTTTCGTAGATTTCTTCTTTTTCTTTTTTCTTGGTACTTCCAAGTAATAGTTCTACACTTATATCTGCTTGTGAAAAAATATTTTTTATGTTTTCATAGTGCTGAGAAGCTAGTACTTCTGTTGGTGCCATTAGAGCTGTTTGATATTTTGATAGATGATTTATGTAAGCTGCGATTACGGCAACTATTGTTTTTCCACTACCTACATCACCTTCTAACATTCTATTCATTCTTGTTGATGATGTTAGATCTTTATATATGTCTTCTATTGCTTTGTCTTGATCCGCTGTTAGTTCAAACGGAAGGCTTCTTATAAACTCGTTTACTTCTTCTGTGTCTATTTCTCTTAAATAACCCATTTTACTGTTTTTATTTGTTTCTTTTAAGTGATTTATTTTAAACATAAAGCAAAACAGTTCTTCATATTTTAGTTTTAGTTTTGCTTTCTTTATATCACTTGCGCTTTTGGGATTATGAATTAAGTTAATTGCTTCTTTTTTTGAAATTAGTTTATATCTTTCATTTATGTATTCTGGAACAAAATCTATATAATTATTATAAATATTTAAAGCATCTGAAATGTATTTACTTAATGCTTTTGATGTTATACCATTTGTTAAGTGATAAATACTAAGAATAGTTCCTGATTCAATTTTTTCTAGTTTTATGTCTGATGCGACTATTGTGTTTTTGGGTAAATCATATTTGCCAAATACTGTAATAGTATTACCAGGTTTTATTTGTGTTTTCATAAATATTCTATTGAATATTACTATGTTTACCATTTTGTTGTTTCCAAATGCTCTAAATGATAATGATGTCATGTTTGCTTTTATACGTCTTGCCATAGGAATTGAATCTACTTTGCATTCTATGATTACATTTTGTCCATCTTCTATTTCTTTTAAGTTATCTATTTTTATTATATCGTGTCTATATGGGTAGTAATATATTAAATCTTCTATGTTATATATATCTAAGTTATTTATATTTTCTATTGTTTTTGGACCAAGTCCTTTTATTTTTGTTAAATCACTCATATAACACGTCCTTTCAAATAACTTCAATATTATATCATAAGTATTTGTTTTTTTAAATAATTTTCTTTATTTAAACTAAAAAGAATATTGATTTTATCAATACTCTTTAAAAATACTATTTGTTATCTTTTTAATTCTTTTTTATATATTTGTTCTTTTTCAATATTTCTTTTTCTCATTCCTATAATTATTCTTTTTCCAACGATTTCCAATGTTACGATCATAATACCTAATAATAATAATTGATTCATTATGGTGTCGACAATATTTTTAATATTTTTTCCTTTATAATGTTCAAGGTCAATGGTTGCGTACTGAAGTGATGCGTATTCTTCTTGTGAATTGTTTCCAAATAAATCTTCAGCATAGCAAAAGTTTACATCGCAGTTTCCATAGTCGTTTGATGCGCCTGTGTCTTTACATACATTAGTTATTTGTAATATTGATGGTGTATAGTAAGCATTCGATTCGTTTTTTAGTTCTATAAGTTCATCTATAGTAACTCCAGTATCATTATTTTCATTACCAGAATATTGTGGTCCGCCTGCTTTCCATACGCGCCAATTTGTATCTTTTAATTCAATGTGTTCTCCATCTTTTTCCAAACTTTGACTAATCATTTGTAAGGTATAACCATTTGCGTAGATACCAACTTTTGTGAAGCCATGAGATTTACACACATTTTCAAATGTTTGCATTAATCTATAATAATCATTATGTTCATAATATTGTTCGAAATCTAAAAATACTGGAATATTTTCACGTTCTAAAACAATATTATTTTTTTCTAGTTCTTCATTTAATTTTTTGAAATATTCATTTAGTCTTTCTTCATATACTGATATTTTCATATCTTTTGCTATACAAAAATATAAACCTAGTTCAATATCATTCTCAATCGTATTTTTTATTTGTTCAATACTTTCTTCTATATAATGTCCTTTATGCGAACTATAATTTGCTGAATCTCTAGCTATTTCCACTATTACAAAATCTGATGTTTCTTTTACCCTATTCCAATCAATGTTGATTTGATAGTTTGAAATATCTATACCTCTAGCAACAGCATAGTTATATGCTGATTGATTTTTTTGTATATCTACTGTTTTATAAATATTTGGTATTTTTATAATGTCGCCTTGTTTTAATTCTTCTTTTTGATTTTCATTATACTCTCTTAAATCTTGTTCGCTTAAACCATATTTTAAAGCAAGGGAGTGGTAATTTTCATTTTCTTTTACTTCGTATAATGCTGTATATATTAATTTATTTGAATTATTAAAACCTTTTGACATTATTACTTTAGAAAGATCTTGACTAGCGGTTATTTCACCATTTAATTCTTTTTTTAGATTAGATGTTCCATCATATTTTATATTTTCACTTTCTTTAACAACAAAGCAATCATATGGTGTTGTATCTAACACATATTCCTTACATTCACATAAACTAGAATCTTTACCATAAAATCCAAAATACATATCACTTCTTGACATTTTATCAATGAACGCTGTCATTAATTCACGTCTTTGTGCTACATTTAGTGCTTTATTTGACATTAATGAATCTATATCACAGTAAACTGGTAAATCAATTTTATATTCTTTTACAATAGCTTGTAAAAAATCAACATCTTCGTATAATCCAGCCAAATTAATAGAATCTGTTTCTAAAATTAACCCTATTGAAATCTCATGTTTTTTACAAAACTCTATTTTTTCTTTTAATACAGCGACATTATCATTTTTATTTACTTTTAATATTACAAAATTATTTGTATTTACTAATTTGTTATTTAAAATATTAATTTCTTCGTATCCAATACTATTTTCAGCGGTACCATCATTACTTTGAGCTACTTTATTTGACATACTTTCTAAAATAAAATTAGTCATTAAATAAGCACCGCTTAATGCTGTTAATGAGTGTATACCAAATTTTATTGCCTTAATTCTTTTTTTATTTTCCATAAATACCCCCCTAAATTGGACTATTATTATAATATATAAGTATATGTTTGTCAATTGTTAATAGCTGTTATGTAATAATTTTTATGACCATTGTTAATTATTTCTAATTTAAAAAAAGTGCACTGATGCACTGTTTTATCTTATAATGTTTTAGTTGTTAAAAATCCTGCTTCATCATCTATAAGTTCTTTTAGATTTTTACTTCTCGATGGGTGTCTTAATTTTCTTAGGGCTTTTGCTTCTATTTGTCTTACACGTTCTCTAGTTACATTAAATACCCTTCCAACTTCTTCAAGAGTTCGTGCTTTTCCATCATCAAGACCAAATCTTAATCTTATAACTTTTTCTTCTATTGGTGTTAAAGTATCTAGGATATTTTTAAGTTCTTCTTGTAATAAACTCAGAGAAGCATATCTTTCTGGATCTTCTTCTGTGGAATATGACTGTGCATAACGTCTATCCTCGTAATCGTCAATTTCTGCATATTCTTCAAAACTTGTTGGATAATCATATTCTTCTAAATCTTCCTCCATTTCTTCGTATGCTTCTTCATCATAATCATCTGTGTCTTCAAAATCATGAATATTTTCATAATCATCGGTATCTTCAAATTGTTCGTAAGATAGCGAATTTTGGCTATTGTTTAATTCATCATAAACATATGTTTCGTGTATAACATCAATCATTGAATTATATGATTCTGCTTTTTGGGCAGTCATACTTAAAAATCCTAATTCACATAAATCATCAACTGTTGTTTTGTAGCCTAATAATTTAGTAGTAACTTCTAATAATGCTTTTATTTTCTTTCTTTTCCAATAATCATCCCATGAATAACCTGTTAAGTTTTTAAATTCATGTTTAACTTCTGAATCCATATATTTAAATGCCATTGATGAAAATTTATTACCTCGTTTAACATCAAACTCTGCTATAGCTTTTGTTAACCCAATCAAACATACACTTTGTAATTCTTGTTGTTCAACAAACAATCTACCAAAATTTTTTCTAATAACAAAGTTAACTAATTTAATGTTTCTCTTTATAATTTCTTCTTCGATTATTTCTTTTTCTATTATAAGTTTTTCCATTTCATCAGTTATTAATCTATCTTCTTTTAAATTTTCTATTTCCGCACTGACTTCTGATACTTTTGTAATTAACTGTTTATATTTTTCATATATTTTTTCTTTTTTATCAAAACTTTCTTTATCCATATTGTGTTTTTTAAAAAATTCATCAATTTTTTGATAATTTATAATTCCATTTTCTTCTATGTATGCTTCCATTTCATTAAATAGTTCAATAAGATTGTCTATAAAAGGATATTTTGATTTTAAAGAAGATAATTCATGTATTAACTTATGCCTTGTTTTATCCAATAATTTTATTTCTTTTTGTTTTTGTTTTTCTATTTCTTTTTTTAAATTATCTCTTTTGGTAAATATCTCTTTTTCTTCTTGTGCGGTCATTGGATATAGTTCTTGTATGTTATGTGCAACTTCACTATAAGAGTCACTTAATGTTTCGAAAGCCTTTCCGGTGTATTCTTCTAATTGTTCTAATTTTGAATAATAACCTTTTTTTAAATTATTTAGCATTTCTCTATGTCTAATGTTAAAATTTGACTCTCTTGCGATAATTTCCGGTGGAATTCCCTTTTTTAACAATTCTAGAATTGTTTTTTCAATAATTAATTTTCTATCAAATCCAGAATCAACCTCTTTTTTATAATCTATTCTCATTTTAAACTCCCTTTCTTATTTTTAAAATATTCTATTGTGTTATTTTGATATTTTTTTTGTAGCATTAATATTTTACTTTTGTATTCTTTAGATAATTCAGAACCATATTTTTGATATAATTTTGCAAGTTCTACTTCTTCTAAGTCATCACTTAATATTGACGGCATTCTTTTATTTAATTCTGCAAATTCCTCTATTTTTTCGCACATTTCCTTTTTTTGATGTTCCTTGATAATTTTTTTACTTCTTTCAACTAGTTGTTTTCTTTCAGCGGTATTAGATACCGAATATACTTGTTCATATTTTTCCGCTAGTAGTTTTTCTACTATATCGCTTGAAAAAGGAGATGGTAATCTTTTATTTACGCTTACAAAATTGAAGTATTCTTCAATAAAATCGTTAATTACTATTGCGTTATATTTTAAAGTATTTGCTTTATTTAATTTTTCTATTTCCGAGAATAATATATCATATTGATGATTTTTGTTGTTATAAGATTTTATTTCTTCATATAATGTTTTATCCATTTGTTCTAAGGCTTTAGAAAGTGGTATTCCTTTATTTTTCATCAAAGATACTAACGAAGATAAATAGTCAAACGCTAGGCATTCAATTTGAAATTCTTTTAACAATTCTTTTTCTTCATTAGTTAGTATTTTTAATTCATTTTCAAAATCTAATTTTTCATACGGATTTTCTTTTATTTGTACTTTTAAGCCTTCTATGAAAGCATTTGATGCTTCTTTTTTTAATGTAAATGTATATGTATTTGTTCTTCTAATATTTTCTTGGAAAATAGCATTTAAATTTATATCATTTAATACGAATCTTTCTAGGTGGCTTAGGGCTTTTGTTTTTTCTTTTAAAAGTAGTTTTTTATGTAGGTTACCTATTGTTTCATCAGATAGTTTGTTTCCCATATACATTTCTTCTTCAGTTATTGGAATACCTAAATCATTTAATTTTGTTAAATATCTTTCTATATCTTCTATATGTGATTCTATTAAATAATTTGCAATATATAAATTTAAATAATGATCTTGTGGTTCTGGTCTTCTTTTATGTTTTTCGAGATATTGTATGAACTCATGATATAATCTTATTTCATTTTTATATGTTGAATGAGCAAAGTTTATACATTGTTTATCTAATTTTTTGAATTGTTTTTCAATTTTTGCATTAATATGTATTCCTCTACTTTTTATATAAGGTAATAATTTTATTGGAATTAAATCTTTATTATTTTTTATTTTGTTTTCTAATTTTGCTATTTCAATTTCACTATTTAATTTCCCTTTAAAAACTTGATTTATTAAGTTAATCGTTCTTATTAATATTGTGTATAGTCTATAATCTATTTTATTATGTTTTTTCAAATAATCTATTTTATTTTTTATATTTTCATATGCAAAACTATTTATATTACAATTTTCAATGGTAGTCATTACTTCTTCATATAAGATATTTAATTGTCCTTCTTCTAGTTTGCGGTTAGTTATTATTTTTTCTTCTAGTGTTAGTGGTATATTGTTACTTTCAAGAGCGTTACCTATTTCATTCATATATGTTGAATTACCCAAATTCATTAGTTCGTTATATTTTTCATATAAACCTTTTTCTAGAGGTTCATCTAATAACGGTCTTCTTCCTGTTTTGTTAATAAACTCTACTAGTGCTTTAGCAGTTTTTCGTTTTTGTAAATTTTCGAGTTCATAAATTGATTCACACCCATATAACATTTGTAATCTTTCTTCCATTGTCATATTTAATTCGTCAGTTAATTCTATGTTCATTTCTAGCATTTGTTGAAATTGAGTGTTTGTAATATATTTATAATTTTTTATTATATATTTATACGCATTATATGAGTCTTCATCTAATTTTATTAATTCTAATGTTATTTGTTTTTCTGCTGGGTAATAATCATTTATTTTATTTTTTATTGTATGTAGTGCTTGATCAATTTCAAGTGTTTTATTTGATAATAATTTTTTTATTTCAGGTCTATTTTTTAAAGCATCTTTTATAAGTCTAATCTTTTTTAAAGTTTTAATTTCTAGATTATCTATTTTTATTCCTTGGCTGTATTTGTTTTCAATTTCATTTAAATAATCTTCTATCTCTAATTTACTTGGAAAAACATTCATTACCAAAAGTTCTTCTACATTTAATTTATAGTTTGCTTCTTTTAGTTTATCTTTTAATTTAAAATGATTAATATTACTTAAGTATGTACGGTATTTATTAAATAGTTCTGCTTCTTCAAATTCAATAGGACTTGGTCTTCTTTTATTTTTTAAGTAGAATTCATTGTATTTATGCATTGTTTTTTGAAAATCATTATCAATTGCTTTTCTAATATTTCCATGTATTTTTATTTGTTCTATTGCTTTCTCATCATCTTGCCAACTAGCAATTTTGATTCCAAGAAGATTTAATCTATAAATATGGTCAATGTTAAGATCATTTTTACATTTGCATAATTCATCATATATTTTTTTGTGTTCTTTATCAAGTTTTTTATTTTTTAATAAATCCATAAAATTTTCATTTGTAATTGAACAAAAATATTCAAGATATTTTATATTTCTTTCTATTTGATCTTTTATTATGTATTCATTATCTAATATTTCTTCTATTTCATTTACTGAATCTATTATTTTGTTGCCTTTTTCTATTATTTTGAATCTTTCAAGAATTTGTTGATAATGTTCTGTATTTTCAGGATTTGTATTTAATTTATCTTCAATTGTATATAATATTTCTCTATATAAATTATTTACAACATCTATGTTTGAAGCATTACCAACTATATCAAAAATTTTTATTTGTTTTTTTCTAGATGAAAACGATAGTGCTCTGCCTATTTGTTGTAAATATACGATTGGAGATGTTGTTTTCCTAGCCATTATTACACCATCTACATTAGGAACATGCATTCCTTCATTAAAAATATCTATTGCAAACATAACTTTTATTGCATTAGGATTAGTGGATGCGAATTCATCTATTTGTTTTTGATTTTCATCTTTTCTTTTGCCACTATGAACACTATAAGTTTCAATATTTCCTAGTTCTTCGAACCAATATTTTGATTCTTCCATTTTTTTGTAAAGTTCTTCTTTATTAGAACAAAATACAATATATTTTTCTCCTTCTTTAACTTCGTTTTCTTTTAACAATTTATTGATATCTTTTTCTAATTCAAAACTTTCAGAAATATCTCGTGTTTTTCTTCTTATTTCTTCTAATTCAGGTAAGTTTCCAATACGCCCTAATTTTCTGTTTATTCTATTTATGTCATCTTTTACATGTCCACAAATATTTATATATAAAGGTGCCGGTAATATTTCATTTAGGATTGCATCAGAAAGACTCAATCTACTTGCTACATTGTTTTCAAAAAATAATTCTGCTACATCCGTATAATTATCTAAATATCTTACAGCGGTCGCTGTTGCACCAATCATCACTTTATCTTCAGAATCTTTTACTAAATCTCTAAGTTCTCCTATAGTTTCTCCCCAAACTGGTGCTCCACAATGGTGCGCTTCATCAAAAACAAAGCAATCATAGTTTTCATAGTACCATGATGCATCTTTTTTATTTATATTTGAATATATGATTAAATCTAATTTATCAAATGTATTTACACCAACGCCAAGTGCTGTCATATCTTGAGTAACAAATTGTTTAAACATTGGTTCATGCGTTGTAACAAATAAAACTCTTTTTCCTTTCATTTGTTCTGCGAGAAACTTAATTAAAATGTATGATTTTCCTGTACCAGTAGCTCTTTCAATAAATGAAAAATTGCTATTTTCTAAACTTTTTAAAATAGCTTGATATGCTTCTTCGTTATGCGGAAATAGTTTTATTTCTTCCATAAATTACCTCTTTACTATTATATATATAGTATAACATTTTTAGATGTACAATGCTATAATTTTTCTTCTAATAATTCCTTTTTGTGTTTTTTGACCTTTTTTAATTTTTTTAACTTTTATACTTGACAAAATGTTGGTTTTAATATAATATACTGACTTACCAATTCACTTTTAGGCGAATTGGTGCTAGTATCACACTAGCCAACCCCTTTTTATTCTTTTTTCCGGACTACGCTCAGGGGGCGTTAGTCCTTTTTTATTTGTAATTTTTGTTATATAATGTTGGTGTTATGGGAAATTGTTTTAAATATTCACTTGATAATAAGAGATATCATACTTTAAATTATTATTATAAAAATAAGTATGGATGTAAGGTGTTTAAGGTTAGTTTAAATGCTGGTTTTGGTTGTCCTAATAAGAGGGATGGTAAGGGATGCATTTATTGTTTAAATGGCAGTGGTGAAAACAGGGGAATGAGTTTAATTAATCAATTTAATAAGGTTAAAGAGATTATGGAAAATAAATGGCCCGGTAGTAAGTATATTGGTTATTTTCAAGCTGATACTAATACTTATGCTCCTGTGCATGTTCTTAAAGAATGTTATGAAAGTATTTTGAGAATAGATAATGTTATTGGGCTTAATATCGCTACTAGATGTGATGCGATTAGCGATGAGGTTTATGATTATTTAGAAGATTTAAATAAGAGAACTAATTTAACTATTGAACTTGGTCTTCAAACTATTCATGAGAAAACTGTTCAGTTAATTAATAGAGGTCATGATTTAAAGTGTTTTGAGGAAGCTGTTAGAAAACTTAGAGAAAGAAATATTGATGTGGTTGTTCATATAATTAATGGACTACCTTACGAGTGTAAAGAAGATATGATTAAAACCGCTAGGTATTTATCTGGCTTAGATATTCAAGGTGTTAAGATACATATGTTGTTTGTTTTAAAAGGTACGCTGCTTGAAAAGTTATATTATGAAAAAGGTTTTCATGTACTTAGTAAAGATGAGTATGTTGATATTGTATGTGATCAACTTGAAGTTCTTAGGGATTCAATTGTTATTAATAGGATTACTGGAGATCCTGATAGAAATTTAGTTATTGAACCTAAATGGCTATTAAAAAAGTTTTGTGTACTTAATGATATTGATAAGGAGATGGCAAGAAGAGATAGTTATCAAGGTATTTATGCAAATGAAAAGGTGTGATTTGTTGAAGTGAACCCCATTTGGGACATTTCATTGTCTACACCTTTTTTTGTTTTGGTTTAAGATTTTGATCTAATGTGTATTGTTTTCTTGCTTGATAAAATTTGTGTTTTCTTAACTGTGAGCTTGTTATTCTTTGATTTTCTTGATAGCCTAGTTCACTTTTTAAGTTTTTATCTATTACTAGAAGAAATGAGGTATCTATTATTTTGTCGTATGTTTCAAGCCACCAGTGTCCGCCTTCTTTTTCTGCGTTTAATGTACCTTTTAATATTGGAACTGTTCCACAAACTATGTCTACATTATCGTAAGAATAAGAAAATTGAAGTGCTGCATTTTTGCAGTTTCCTATGTTTAATCCTAGTGTGAACATATCCATAAACTCTTTCATTAAGGGGCTTGGTGAAGAATAGTTTTGCTGTTTTATTTTTTCCCATTCTTCTTCATTAAATGGTCTTATTTTACCATTTTGGATGTTTTCATTTATTATTTTATTAAACCATTCATGTTTTTGAGAGAGTTCTTTTAGCAAATCAAATCCTTTAAATGATTCTTCATTCATTTTTCGCCTCTTGATTTTCTAAGTTTTTGAAGTAATTATATCTTGATATGGCATTATTTAGGTTTTTGTTAAATAATTCGTTATAGTTTTCTTCTGATGTATTTTCAAGATTTTTATATCTTAGTTCTCTTTTGAATATACTTTCATATTTTGTGAAGTCTGGTTCTACCCCATCAACTATGTATTTATTTTCTTTTGGTAAGTATCTCATTAGAAGGTTGTATCCTGATTCTACTAGTAGTTTTTGTTCTTCTATAGAGTTTTGAAGTCCACCATATATTCCTTGTTCTATACATGGGCTGTATGCGATTATTAATGATGGTCCATCATGTTCATATGCTTCTTTAAATACTTTTAGTGTATGCATCATGTTCGCACCCATTGAGATAGATGCTACATATACGTTCGGTATGCATGATGCGATTTTAAATAAGTCTTTTTTGTTTTCTTTTTTTCCTAGGCTTGAAAACTCTGCGATTGCGGCTGCGTGTGTTGATTTTGACTTTTGGCCTCCGGTATTTGAATATACTTCTGTATCTAATACGAGCACATTTATATTTTCGTTTGAATGTAAAACATGATCTAGTCCTCCATAACCAATATCATATGCCCAGCCGTCTCCGCCTAAAATCCATACTTTTCTTGATGGTATGTAGTCTATTAGTTCTCTTAATTCATTTGGAATATTCATTTTTTCTAACTTTTCTTTTATCGCATTTGTTATGTCATCATCTTCCATGTTGTCTATCCACTCTTTATATGTTGCTTTTACGAGTGGATCTACTTCATCTTTTGTTTTGTACATTATTTCTTTTATTTTGTTTCTTTGCTCTTTATAACTTTCATGTATTCCGTATCCGAACTCTGCATTATCTTCAAAAAGAGAGTTTATCCATGGTATTTTATACGGTGTGATTGGAAGTGATGCACCATATATTGATGAACACCCTGTTGCGTTTGCGATTACCATGTTTTTTCCATAAAGTTCTGTTAGTACTTTTATGTAAGCTGTTTGTCCACATCCTGCGCATGAACCAGGGAACTCAAAATATGGTTTTTGGAAACCTACTCCTTTTATTGTATACTTGTTAAAGTTTGTTTGATTTTCATGTTCGTTAAATAAGTAATCACTTATTCTTTCTAGTCTGTCGTTTGGTTTATCCATAACAAGTGCTTTTTCACCATTTTTTCCAGGACATACTTTTTGACATAATCCACATCCTGTACAGTTTGAACTTGCTACTGAGATAAAGAAGTTTTTGTTTTCTTCTCCCATGCTTGGTATTGTTTCACTTTTATCTATTTTTGACATTATCAAATCATTGTCAGTAAGTGAGAAAGGTCTTATTACCGCATGTGGACAAATAAATGAACACATATTACATTCTATACAGTTTTCTTTACACCAGTTTGGCACTAAAGATGATATTTTTCTTTTGTCAGATGCTGATGAGCCACCTAAGTATGTTCCATCTTTATGATTTATAAAGTCTGATACTTTAAGGTTATCTCCTTTTCTTTCTAGCATTTCATTTATTAATCCTAGTTCTTTTTTTGCCTCCTGTGTAAACGTTAAGTTTTTCGTGTCAAACTCTAGTAAACAATTTGTAGATTCTTCGATAGCTTTTAAATTTCTATCAACAATTATTTCTCCTTTATTTTGATATGTTTTCTTTATCATTTCTTTAAATGATTCTATTTCTTTTGATGAGCCACCTAGTAATTTTATCATGTATGAGCATATTATGTTATTTAGTTTTCCTTGAAGTGAGTATTTTTGATTTATTTCCTCTAAATTACAAGTGTATACTTTTATATTTTTTTCTTTTATTTCTTTTTTGTTTTCATTTGATATTAAATTATTTAGTTCTTCATTATTTAACGATGTAGATATTAGAAGTTTTCCATTTTGTCTTATACCTAGAAGGCAGTTATATTTTGAAAGGTATACATCTTTACTTATTACGACAAAGTCAGGAGACGTTAAAAGGTATGGAGCATTTATTTCTTCATTACTTATCCTTAGATGTGATATGGTAACTCCCCCACTCTTTTTTGAGTCATATTCAAAATATCCTTGTACAAATGTGTTTTCATTTTCTCCTAAAACTTTAAGTAAGTTTTTAGATGCGCTTACCATTCCATCTGAACCAAAACCAAATACTTTTATTTCTTTGAAGTTATTTTGTATTTGATATGGTTTTATTTCTAGGCTTAGATTTGTTATATCATCTTCTATTCCAATTGTGAAATGATTTTTAGGTTTTATTTTTAATAGGTTATCAAATACAGCTTTGATGTGTGATGGTGGTACGTCTTTTGATGATAGGCCGTATCTTCCTCCATATATTTCTATGTTTTTGTTTTTTAAAGTTTCTATTATGTCTAGGTAAAGTGGTTCTCCTGATGAGCCTGGTTCTTTTGTTCTATCAAGTACAGCTATTTTTTCTATGTTTTGTGGAAGTACTTTTAATAGATGTTTTGCGCTAAATGGTCTATATAGATGTACTTCTATTAAACCATAGTCTTCTCCTAGATCTTTTATTACTTGTTTTATTACTTCACAAACTGAGGCCATTGCGATTATTAAATATTTTGCTTTTTGGCTTCCATGGTACTGAAATGGTTTATAGTTTGTTCCAGCAAGTTTATTTATTTCGTTCATGTATTTTTCAACTATATCTGGCATTTCATCGTAGTATTTGTTTCTTACTTCAATATTTTGGAAGTAAACATCAGCTGTTTGAGCTGTTCCTCTTGTTATGTTTTTGCCTATGTTTAATGCTCTATTTTTGAAATTAGTAACCGCTTCTTTGTCAATTAATGATATTAAACTTTCTTCATCTATTAGGTTTACTTTGTTAAGTTCATGGCTTGTTCTAAATCCATCAAAGAAGTGAACAAATGGTAGTGAACCTTTTATCGCACTAAGGTGTGCTACTGCGCTTAGGTAGTATGCATCTTTTACTGATGAAGAAGATAGCATACAAAATCCAGTTTGTCTTACTGCATAAATATCTTGATGGTCTCCAAATATTGAAAGAGCGTGTGTTGCGATAGATCTTGCTGCTACATGAATTACGGCTGGTAACATTTCACCTGCCATTTTATACATGCTTGGCACCATAAGAAGAAGGCCTTGTGATGCGGTAAATGTTGTTGATAGCGAGCCCGCTTGAAGTGAGCCATGACAAAAAGCTGCTGCTCCTGCTTCACTTTGCATTTGTACTACTTTTACATTTTTATCAAATAGATTTTTTTTGTTTTTAGCACTCCATTTGTCAGTTAAGGTTGCCATTGGGGTTGCTGGAGTTATTGGGTATATTCCACATACTTCAGAAAACATATAAGCACTTTTAGCCGCTGCTTCATTTCCGTCTATAATATAAGATTTTTTCATTTTAATCACCATTATAATTATACATAAAAAAAATGTATTTTAAAATACACTTGTTAATTTTTCTAATTTTATCAGCTCGCTAGTTTCACAAATAAGTGATATTGAGTCTATGTAAAATCCATTTAGTTCGTAGTAGATTTTGTCTTCTATAGATTTATCTTTTGTATATTTTTCTATTAACTGTGTTTGTGGGTTATGAGTAATATAGTATTTTTTATCTTCTACAGTATATGAGAGAACCTCTGCATCTATCTGGTTTAATATGTTATCTAGTTCATATACATTTAGTTTTTTAAAATATACGTTATAGTGATTTTCAGTGTGAATGTCATCTTTGTTATAAATAAGAGCATTTTTATGATTTGAATCTATTTCCAATGTGTCATATAGAAAGAAAGATGTAAATAATATTATAATACTATAAATTGTTTTTTTCATAATTATTTCCCCTTTTTATTTATAGTGTTATATTTTTTTGTTTTTTTAATAATCCAATTTTTGGAAAAAATTTAAAATTTGTTATAAAATAAATTGACTTAATTATTTTTTTTATTATATAATGTTATTAGCGTAGAGATACGCTACGAAATACTTCTACGAATATAACTGTGGTAGTATTTCAACCAAAACCCCCTGAAGGAGCCGAAAGGCTCCATTTTTGTTTGTTTTATAAGGGCTCCAGGCCATTTCATATATGTATTAGGTACCCAAATAGGTACCTATTTTAATTTAGTTTGTCGATAATGTCGATAATTTCATTCATTTTATTTTTAAATAGATGGGAATAAGTATTTAATGTCTCATCTATTTTTGTATGCCCTAGATATTTTGCAACTACATTTATACTTGCATTACTATTGATTAGTAATGATGCACAACTATGTCTAAAATCGTGAATCCTTATTTGCTTAACTCCTGCTAGTTTACAAATTCTATTTTTACGACTTCTAATTCTACCATTAGTAATTGGATCAGTATCTCCAAATACATACCACTTATTATTAAATCCATAATGTTTTTCACAAACTTTATATAATTCTTTTAAATCATCAAGTAATACTTTAGGTATAGGAATTTCTCTTATACTAGATTTTGTTTTAGGTGTAGTTACCATATAAGGTTTATTTTCATCACCTTGAGTAGCAACTATATTTTTATTAACTCTTAAATAACTATTACCAAAATCTATATCATTCCAAGTAAGACCTCTTAGTTCACCTCTACGAAGACCACAATAATATAAAGTTTCGTACATTGTTTTATATAAAATATCTTCTTCTACAGATATAAAACTTTTAAATTCTTCATAAGTAAAGAATAACATTTCTTTAGGCATTTCATTTGGATTAGTAAAATTAGTCATTTTATTGTAAGTAGTAGTAAAGTTAAAGTTATACCATTTACTAGCATAGTTTAATAATTCTTTAAAGAATTTAAATAGATGATTTTTATGATTAGTTTAATAACCATAAGTATTAATTTCCTTTTTCCATTTTTCAAAATGTTCTATATTAAAATCTTTTAATTTAATATTTTCTAAATTTTTAAAGAACTTTTGTCTATCTCTATAAGTTTTTAAAGTAGTAAATTTAACTTTATCTTCTTTATAAGCATAGAACAAAGTGTATAAATCTTTAAATGTCATATTACGATTATTATCAGCTCTTTCTGTATTAAGAGTAAGAAACTCTCTTTCAGCATTTAAAGCCTCTGTTTTAGTGAAAAACTTCTTTGATTTATATTTTCTTCTTGTTCCATCTAAATTCTTCACATAGTCATAAAATATCCATTTGCGACCATCTTTTGTCCATTCTGATTTATCTAATAGTTTAACTGCCATAGTATTCCTCCTTTGAATCTAAATCATTGCTATCAAATTCTAAAGGTTCCTTATATTTAGCAGTATATAATCTTTCTGTTGCAGTTCGTTTACTTTCTATTACAAGACCATTTCTATCAAGTTTTTCTTTATGATTTGCAAGTAACTTACCGAAAGTTGATGGAATAACATTTAACTTTAATTTACTAACCATATCAGATGCAGTAAAAGTAAATTCTTTCAAACTAATTGCATATCTAAAGAAAGTCATAATGTTTTCATTCCATACTTCATCAGCCAAGTTATCAATTTTAAGTATCAAGTTTTCATTTCTTTTCAGTACGTAATCTTTACTAGGGTAATCTCTGCTTTCATACTTTAAGTAGAAAGTAGATTTAATATTCTCATCTTGTTTTAAAGCAATTTTACCATCTACACAAGTATCAATAGCAGTACTACCTAAAGACAAAAATCGGATATTTACAAATCGATAATTAATTTTAAGGTAAAGGTAGTTAACGAAAAAGAAAATGAGTTGTCTGGTGGAGAAAGAGCTGAATATAATTTATTACGAGAAATTAAAAGTTCAGAACAATATGATGTTCTATTACTTGATGAGCCTGAAGCGTCCTTTGACAATCCGTTTATTAAGGATTATATAATTGATATAATAAAAGATATTTCACAAAAAACAACGATATTTATTACAACCCATAATAATTCTCTAGGAATGTTATTAAATCCTAACAAATTAATATATATATCAAATGAAGATGATGGTTTTAAAGTTTATACAGGAGAAGTTGGTAGTAAGAATTTAACAACTACAGATGGTACTTCTATAATAAGTTATGATACTATTATGGAAGTTATGGAAGCAGGCACTCAAGCATATGAAGAAAGGAGACAAATTTATGAAAGTTTTAAAAATTGAAAATAAAAAATGTTTTTTTTCCACAGACGGTAGTAAATATATTTCGATTACAGATATTGGGAAAGAAGATATTTATATGATTTTAGATATAATTTATAGTGATAAGGATTATGAAATGGATGAATATAATGAAAATGTAGAGATAGTAAATGATGTAGAAAAAATTATTTATAAAGATATATATAGTCAATTTTCTTCATTTGAAACAAAAAAAGATATTTTTGCATCAGAAATAAATGATGAATTTAAAGCAATAAAGGAAAAATATGAATTAGATATATAATTTAAAAATGCTGATAATTAACAACTTATTAAGCATTTTTTCTTTTTATGTGCTATAATATATCTTACTTTGAGGGGGATTACTATGGAATACGCGATTCAGCAAAAGATAGATAAACTAAGTAAAATGTACAATTACTTTGAAGGTAAGAAAGCTATTAAGGTTATATCTTCAATGACTATAGAAGAAGCAGAAATAGTTTTATCGAATCCAAAAGTACAAGAGATAATATTTAGAATAGATGATGTTGATACTTTAAGAGAAATTTTTAGAAAGAGTCCTGCATTTTTTCAGGAAGTAATGTTTTCAAATGAGAAAACACAAGACCTACTAATTTCTCCAAAAAAAACTCTTAAAAGAAAAGAATTAATAACAAACTATAATAATAGAGACTTTGTATTTAGTGAAAAAGAAATTAGAGAACTAGAGGTTTTTCTACATACTATTAAAAGTCCAAAAATTTATGAACAAATTGTGGATAGTAAATTTTTCCAAAGAATTGTACCAATGTTTTATGAAAAACAAATAAATAAGTCTTTCTTTAGAGGCATGGATGTTGTTAAATTATTTAATAATATTATTAATGATAAAGAAATATTTAATACTAGAAAACCAAGACGAAAAAATATAATTGAGGTATTCAATAAAGTTAGTAATCATATCTTACTATCAGATGATTATCAAACAATTATTAGTGATGGGAAAAGTTTTATTCAATCTAAAAAATGGAAATGTAGAGATGAAGAAAAGATTTACATAGATGATAGAACACTATCTTTACTTACAACTCCAATGTTGGAAGAACTATTAGAATTTGAGAATATAGATAATGAATACATCAAGAACTATCTGAAAAAAGATATACTACCTAAGATTATTAGAAATAATTACGATTTTAATAAAATATTCTCACATCTTATGACAGGTAATTATAATTGTTTTAATGGTATTGATTATATTTACTTTAGTGTAATAATTGAAGAGATTGATAATAATGAAGAATTAAAAGAAAAATTTATAAATTTTATTTATAATATTTTGTGTAATAATCAAAACTTTAATTTAGCTGAAGAAGATATGGTTAAAAAAGTACTATATAATAAAATAAAGAATATGGAAATTAAAAAAGAACAATATAAAAGTTTATTCTATTCCCCAGATGGATTAAAGACAATTTTCTATTTAAAGTTTGGTAAATTATCACGAAGAATGGATTACTTAAATGGTATTTCTTCAAAACAATTAATTTATTTAAATATTAAACATATAAATCAAATATTAAATTCCTTAAATATTGAAAATGAAGATGAACTTTCAAATTTATATTCATTTGCAATAAAATTATATATGGTATTTGGATTAGAAAGAACTTTAAAGATTCTTAAAGGCGATTATGGTCATATTAATAGATATTTCTTTGATAATGTAAGTAATCTTAATGTTAAAAATGTTGAATTAATAAAAGAAGGTAAAAAATATATCCCTAAAATATCAAATGAATTTATAAGTTTTATGTTTGCTAATCAAAATGAAAATCATTTTAAAAACATGCTTTCAGATTCTTCTAGTTTATTAAGTAAAAATTGGAGTTATTTATATAATAACTATGAAGAAATAAAAGAAAAATGTCATGGAGTAATAACTCTTAAAAAACTTAATGTAATATTAAGAGAATTATCTCCTGAAAGAGACCTTGATGATGTATCACCTAATAATTATAAACTACAAGAAAATGATATTTTAAATGATGTATGTTTAGGTAATAAGTCAAGAAAGTCAAATCAAGAAGTATATAAAATGGTATTAGATATTTACGAAAAAATGAAACGTAGAACAGAATCTAGTATTCCATATGTAAAAGGAGAAGCATCTAATGGATATTCATACGAGATGATGAAATTAAATGACCCGATAGCATTTACATTAGGATACAGAGGTAATTGTTGTATAAGAGTTAATGATATTGCACACAATCATTTATTACATGCAACATTATGTAGAAATGGTAGAATATTATTAATTTTTGATAAACATCATCAATTAGCAGGATTTGTTCCATTAAAAAGAAATGGTGAATTACTTATAGCTAATAGTATTGAATGTTTGCATAAAGTCAGAAATGAAAGTGCAATAATTGCATTTAAAGAAGCAGTAAGTTATATTGTTGAAACATCACAAAACAATGAAAAAGATTCAATAAAATTAGTATGTATTGGTCGTGAGGCATATGCAAAACCAAGCGGTACACCATTTCCTAATGATATACCAACACCAACTATATTTGAAAAGAATGATCCTACTTATGCTCATACTGATCAATATCATAGAACACTAGATATTATATATAAGAAGACTGCATTAAATATATCTACTATTAAGTATGGTAATCCAACTTGCAGTTATACTGACCCTAGACCACAAATAAATTCTTGTGATTTCAGAAGTGGAAATAATGAAACTATTGAACAGGCATTAAAAATTATTAATGCAGTAAGATATGAAAATGCAGATATAGAAGAATTAGAAAATTTCACTTTATGTAGAAGATATGGTTTAGATAAATGTATATATAATGAAGATTGGTATATTGTAACGACATATGATGGTAAAATATATGGTGATTTTCTTAAATTTAATCCTAAAGCTGAAACAGAATATAAAATTGCTTTTGGTGAACTAGTTGGTATGAGTTACGATAATTATAAAGAAAAAAATGGTAAAGAGAAAAAATTAAGTTTACAAAGAAGAAGATATTAAGAATTTTAGTTATTATCATTAAAATAAACTATAAAATAATAATATTTAAATATCAAAACTGATAAGAATGACACAATGACACTAAAAATGTGAGTGGGGCACTTGCAAACAATGCGTCATAGTGTCATTTTATAATAAAATTAACGGAATTTATGATATAATAATATATATAAAAAGGAAGCGCTAGTACAGGCTTATAATTTTATAAGTTTTTGTATTGGCGTTTTTTAGTAGTAAGGAAGTGAATAAAGTGAAAAAATTAAAAAAAGTAGATAACTATCAAGATTATATTAATTTGGCACCAACATCAAATGCAACTGATATAGATGAATATTCTGAAATATTAGATTATAGTTTAGAAAATGAAGATATTCATAATATTGCAATATTTGGAAATTATGGTGCCGGTAAAAGTAGTTTTTTGAAAACTTATTTTAAAAATAAGAATAATTATATAAATATAACATTAGGTTCTTATGGAAATAATAACAAAAATCTTGGAAAAAGAAAAACTCAAGAATATCATCAAACAATTGAAAAAAGTATTTTGCAACAATTATTATATCAAACAGCTCAAGAGAAAGTCCCACAATCAAGGTTTAAGAGACTTACAAAATATTCAAAATCTGATATGTTTTTTGAAACTTTTATATTTGTTTTGATTACCTTGATTTGTATGTTTGTTTTTATTCCTAATTTTTTTGAAGGATTTTTTGAACCGTATAATAATATTAGCGAAGTGTTAAAAATTTTAAATTTTAAAATTAAAACAATTAAATTTTATACAAATTATTTTTTTACTAGTTCATTATATATGTTAATGTTCACATTTGTCGTTTTTTGTATTTATAAAATTCGTGAGTTTATTAAAGATAATTTCTATATAAGCAAAATAAAATATAAAGATGCTGAAATAGAAATAAACGGAAAGTCAGAGTCAATATTTAACAAATATTTAGATGAGATTATTTATTTTTTTCAATGTTCTGATTATAATGTAGTTATTTTTGAAGACATTGATAGATTTAATGGAGCTTTGTCAATTATTGAAAAACTAAAAGAATTAAATTATTTATTAAATACATCTTCAAAAATAACGAGAAAAATAAGCTTCATATATGCGATAAAAGATGATTTTTTTGAAGAAACGACTGAAAGAACAAAGTTTTTTGATAAAACAATTCCTATTATTCCTGTATCTTCATTATCAAATTCAAATGAAATTATATGGGACAAATTTAAAAATATTTATGGTGAGACTAAAAATAAAATGTATTATGAAATTGATAAAAAATTTATCAATAATATTTCTGTATTTGTAGATGATATGAGGACAATTAATAATATAATGGCTGACTTTGTGCTTTTTAGTGACAAGTTCATTGATAAAGATTTAGATAATTGTAAGCTAATGGCAATGATATTTTATAAAAACCTATATCCACAAAAATATTCGCTTATGTTAAAAGGAGAAGGTACATTACCAAATGTTATTCAAAATAAAAGTGAAATTGTAAACAAACTTACAAAAAAACTAAAAGAAGATAATGAAAACATACAAAAAGATATTAATGATTTAGAAAAAGAGAACCTATTAAATATACTTGAGTTAAAACAAGTTTTAGTAATGAATTTAGTTAGTATTTCTAATGACAAACTTAGCTATCATAAATTAAAATTTAGCAATTCTGAGTGTGATATTTCTGATTTTTTAAAAGAAGATTTTGATATAAGCAAAATAAAAAATACTACTATAACTTTTAGAAATCGTGATTATTCATACCATAAAGAATTTAATGAAGAAGAAATTTTTGAATCTTTTGGTGGAAAGCAAACATATATAAAAAGACTAGATAATTTAAATTATGATAAGGATGCTAGTATTGAACAAAAACAAAAAGAAATTTCTTTGATAGAAAAAAATATTAAAAACATAAAGGAAATGTCAATTAAAGAATTAATAGACAAATATGGCATTGATATTATTGCTGATAATTTAAATGATTTTGAAATGTTCATTTTAAAACGTGGTCTTATTTCTAGCGACTATTATGATTACATTACATTATTTAAAGAAGGAAATTTAACTATTCAAGATATGCAGTTTGTAAAAAATGTAAAGAAGGATAGTAAAATGGAAAATTATTCGTATCATTTAGATAATTTAAATGAAGTTGTTAATAGATTGGATATATTTGATTATTCATCAGATAGTATATTGAATTTTGATTTGTTTGATTATATATTTGATTTTAAAAATAAAGTGGAGTTAGACATAAAAAATAAAATTTTATTACAATTTGAGAATATTACAGATGAAAAACTAGACTTTATAGATAGTTATTTAGCAAACAGTGAATTAAGTATGAATTTTGTAAATAGCCTATTATTAAAGAAAAACAATATTTGGGAAAAATGTTATTTAAAAAATAGTAAAAATAGAGACTATATTGATCAATGGGTAAAAATATTTTTAAGTAATTCAAAATTTTTGGTAAACACTGATAATACTTTTATTAATTATATTGATTTACATGATAAATTTTATAAATTATTTTCCTCATTAGGCGACAATCATAAAGAAACGTTGATTAAGCAAAATGTAAGATTTAAAAATATTGATGCAAATTGTACTAAAGATTTTTATGAATTTATATTTAAAAATAATTTATATGAAATTAACGAAAATATGTTGAAACTATTATTAGAAAATACTATTGATTCTAGTGAACATTTATCAAATAAGTTTTTAACAATTTTAGAAGATGAAAGATTAAAAATTATGAAACAAAACATATATAATAATTTTGATATATATATTGATAATGTTTATAATAATTTAGAGAATCAAAATAATGATGAAAATGTTATATTAAATATACTAAATAATGAAGATATTAAAGATAATGTTAAAAGTACAATTATTTTTAAGGAAGAGACTAAAATAAAAGACATAAGTAAAATATCTACTGATTATTATGAATGTGTTTTGAATAATAATTTAATTGATTATAATTGGAAAAATGTAATATACATGTATAATTATGTAAAAGATATTCCTGAAAAGTTAGCTAATATAATTAATGATATTGATAATATACAGTTCATTAATTTATTGGATAATCAAAATGATTTCTTGGTGGACTTAATAAGTAATAAAGATATTAACTTAAATACTTTAGAAAAAAACATAAATTCTTTTGATTGTAAAATATCAAATTTAGAAAATATAGATTTTATATATGAATTTGATAAATTAAAAATAATTATTAATAATAACATTTTAGACTTTACTTTTGATAATTTTAATTATATTAAGAACAAATCAATAGACTTATTAGTTTTATTTATTAATACAAATAAAAAATACTATATTGATAATTGTGATGATTTTGATGTAGAAGATATAGCAAATGAATTGATTGAAAATCTAGCATTAGACGAAGATATTAAGTTAACATTATTTGAAAATGAAGTAATAAAAAATACAATGTTAAAGATAGGTTTATTATTTAAACTTGTTTATGATAATAAATATGGTTTAAGAAATGATGAATCTAATAATTTAATTTTTAGTTCTAATTTAGAAAAGAATAGAAAATATTCTTATTTAAATAAAATTAAAGAAGAAATTGATACTGATATAATTAAAGACTATTTATGTATGATTAATTCTGAATTTGAATTTATAGGTGTTGGCAAAAATAATTTTTCAATAGATTTTGATCAAAGTTTATATGAAATATTAAAGAAACTTGAATTAGAACGAATCATTTCATCATGTATAATAACTAGAAAAAATAAAATTATGATATATAATTTAAAAAAATAGTTAAAGATTATTTTCTAGATACCAAAACTAGATACCAAATGTTAAAAATAAAGTTATTTTTATAAACTTTAATAAATTATGCTAAAAGAAAAAGCCTTATTTTGTAAGACTTTAACAAATTATTAAATTGTTACGAACTGATAATAATATTTCCCCCTGAAGCTAGGACGAGAGTCCTAGCATTTTTTGTTTTGCCCCATAAATAGGGTTTGTGAAGATTGAAGTAGCCCAAAGTGTAATTTTATCTACATTTTATCTACACTTTTTTGACCTAAATTTTTAAAGCTGAAATCTTGCATACCCTTATAAAACCTAAGAAAGCTAAATATTGAAGCTATTAAAATTTGAAAATCAGTTTTGCTAAGGAATTTAAAGACCTTTTCGATAATTTTAAAAATTTAGAGACCTTTATTTACCTGGGTCAAAAGTAAAAAAATTAAATTTATGTTGCCCCTGGAAGTAGCCAAGACCAAAAATGTGGTATAATTAAATTGGTGATATATATGGGAATTATTGATAACGTTATTGATTCGGCAATAGATGCCTTTAGATTTAAAGATACAATTTTTTATAAAGAAAATAGTGACCTGCAAGATAGATATGATGCATTAAAAAGATTAAATGATGAATATCCTAATAACGAAGATTTAATAAGAGAATTATTTATTATAAAAAAAGGATTAGATGGTGAGAATGAAATAGCCTATCAACTAAAGAAAGCACATATTGGAATGTATGTTTTGCGAGATGTTAAAGTTAAATATGAAGATCTTACGGCACAGATTGATTATGTTATTATTACTCCAGTTTATATTTATTATGTAGAATGCAAGAATTTGGTTGGAAATATAACGGTTACTGATAAAGGAGATTTTATAAGAGAAATTACTATTAATGGCAAAAAAATAAAAAAAGGAATGTATTCTCCCCTAAGGCAAGTAGAAGCGCAAAGAGAAGTAATACGTAAAATTTGGGATAGTAATACCAGTAACTTTAAGAAATTTTTTTCATCTAAAAATTTTGAGTATTATAGAAGAGTTTTAGTAGTGGCGGCTAATCAGGATACTATATTAAATACTAACTATGCACCTAAAGATATGAAATATAAGATATTAAGAGCAGATGCATTGGTACGACAAATCGAATACGATTTTAATCACAGAGGAAATGATGAAGTTTTAGATTCAAGGAAGTCGATGGAAGAATTAGCGAAATCTTATCTGGATTATTCTTCCAAAGATATAATTGATTATTATGAGTTTTATAAAAGTAAATATTGCAGTAATATTATTGGAAATGATGAATTGAGGGATAGACTAATTGAATTTAGAAAACAGAGATCAAATGAAAGGGGAGTTCCGGCATATTATGTTTTCACTAATGATGAACTTGATAAATTAATAGAAGTTAGACCACAATCAATAGAAGCGTTAAAAAAAGCCAATATATTAACTCCAATAAAAATAAAAACGCATGGAGAACTAATAATAAATGAGATTAATAGATAAATGTTGCCATTTTAATAATTAATTTTGAAGAATTGTTTAAATAAAAATTATCTACACTTTTATCTACGAATTTTCTAAATTACAGGATGGTGTAGAGCGTATTTAAAATGGCGATATGCCGTGTTTTAAGGGATTAAAACGGATGGTTAAGTAATCAAATTGCCCCTAAAATTTTCCCCTGAAGGAGCCGAAAGGCTCCATTTTTTGTATAATTATGCGATTTTATAAGCAAATCTTGCAATTTTTTTGTAAGATGTTACAACTCTAGATACTGTTTAGATACTGCTTTTTGGTATCTAAAACGGTATCTAATTTTTATTTTGTCCTTATAAATGCTGGATTTTATTAAATAAAAAGATTTTCGCTCTCTTCGGTGCGGTGGGAACGAAATGTGGTATAATATTTATAGGTGACTAACTATTAGAAGTCAATAGACATTTTGAAATTTTTAATAGTTTTTCATAAATTGGAGATTGTCCCATGCCAAAAAGATTTCACGGTAGTGAAATTCTTAAAAATAATTCTTAAAAAGATTATTTTAAAAAAGACG
>JAFQID010000046.1 GCA_017397685.1 Bacilli bacterium
AATAAAAGAAATATTTGATGATTCTAAAGGTACATATGGATATCGTAGGATTGTTGAAGGTCTACTCCTAAAATATGGTGTAGTTATGAATGGAAAGAAGGTTTTAAGAATAATGAAAAAATATAATTTAATGGCTGAATATATAAAAAAAGCTAAAAAGAAACATAAAAACGAAAGAATCGAAGATAATGTTAAACCAAATTTATTAAACAGAAATTTTACTACTGATGCACCAAATAAAGTATGGGATACTGATGTAACTTATCTAATATTTAAAGGTTACAGAGCATACCTATCTACAATTATTGATTTATATGATAGGCATGTCGTTTCTTACAAAATATCTAAACACAATGATAATAAATTAGTTATAGATACTTTAAATGCTGCTTTAGCAAAAGAAAAAGATGTACAAGGCCTTATCATTCACAGTGATAAAGGATTTCAATATACATCTTATGAGTACAAAGCTATTTGTGAATCAAATGGAATACAAATCTCTATGTCCAGAAAAGGAACTCCAATTGATGACTCTCCGATAGAGAGTTGGCATTCACTTCTAAAAAAAGAAACCTTGTACAATAATAATATTACATCTTTACAAGAATATATTCAACTTGTAGAAGAATGGATATTATTTTACAACACAGCAAGAATAAAAGGCAAGAAAAAACAAAAGAGAAAAACTTACACAAAAAGAGAAAAGTAGATTTTTACTTTTCTCTTTTTAATATACCACTTTTTTTATTGATGTCTACCATTTGGGGTTCACATCATAAAGCTAATTTTTTTATTAATTCCTTTTCTTTTTCATAAAGATATTCTTCATAATGTATTTGATGCCCCTCTTCCTTAGCATCCTCTATCTCCTTCATATTATTATACATTCTCATAAACAAAATATTAAAAGGATCATAAGAACTACCAGAGTTTCTAAATCTTACTGGAATATAATACTTATTATGAAAATCTTCATCATACCCTTCTATACTTTGTTGAATATGAAAATCTATTTTAAAATAATCTTTTTCATCCTTTATCGTTAAAAAATTCGCAAGTTTTTTATTAGTTTCATCACTATACCATGTAATAGTTCTATTTTCAAGATTAAATAGTTCGTTATAATTTGAAAAATTATATAATCTATATTTCTTTTTATCCTCTTCTATCTTTTTTCTATATTCCTCAAGATATTCTTTTTTTTCTTCATCAGTTTCAATATAAAAAGGAATCTCTTCATCAAAAAGATTGATATTTTCTATATCATAAAATAAACTCTCAAACAATCTATATACTTCATAATTTTCCTTAGTAATTATAAAACTTCTTGAATCAAAATCATTCTCATATCCATCTTTTATATATAAAGACCAATACAAATCTAAATTACCACCAAAACTATAAACTAATCTATTCTTTATTTCATCAAAAATAACATTAGTACCAAAATCATTTTCTTTCTTTATAATTTTCATAACCAAACCTCCAGAAAAACAAACATAACATTTTACTTTTTTCTCAAATAATGAACATGTCTATAACTAATAGACTCATTATCACTTTCATAAATATGTTCACTTAAAACATTCATATCAAAATCACTCTTATCAAACTCAGGAAAATAAACATCAGCATCCCTAGAATTATCTATTTCTGTTAAATACATCTCATCACAAACATCAATAAATAACTTATAAATACTTCCCCCACCTATAACATAAACATCTTCTTCTCTATTTTTATAATCACTTATAAAATCATCAAAAGAAGAATAAACTATTACTTCAATAGGAAAATCATTACTCTTACTTAAAACAATATGTTTTCTATCCTTTAAAAGCCCAGGAAGAGATTCAAAAGTTTTTCTGCCCATTAATATAGTATTACCAATTGTAGTATTTTTAAAAAACTTCATATCCTCAGGTATTCTCCAAATCAAATCATTACCTTTACCTAATTCATTATTTTTTCCAATCGCAGCGATTAAAATAATTTTCATATTCCAATCTCCAACTTTAGCTGTGGATTTTTTTCATTTATTTCTTCTCTAGGATAACCCTCTAAAATAAAATCATCTACAGTAAAATCATAAAAATCTTTTTTTTCAGGATTCAAAATAAGTCTAGGATTACACTCAATTGCCTCTCTATTAAGTAGCTCTCTAGCCGCATCAAAATGCCTATCATAAACTTGTACATTATCTATAAAATGAGTAAACTTACCAGGCTTATATCCACAATGTCTTGCCACCATCATTAAAAATGCTACATACTGCACTTGATTAATATTTCCAGCCGTAATAAAATCACTACTTCTTTGAATAAGAGCCATATCTAAAAACTCTCCTCTTACATTAAAAATAGTCATAAATGCACAAGGCTTAAGTCCATCAGTTTCCTCAAAGTCATTTTCCTGCCATAAAGAAATAATATGTCTTCTTCCATAAGGATCACTCTTAATACCATCAAGAAGTTTATTCATTAAATCATACTTTTTAACAGTCGCACCATATCTTCTGCCAATAGTCCCTGGCATATCTTTACTTTCCCATTCATCCCACCAATGAATATTATACTTTTCTTTTAAAACACTAAGATCACTACTTTGATCTTGATATATCCATAAAATCTCTTTAATACCATTTTTAATCGCAATATTTCTTAAAGTAATTAAAGGAAGTTCACCCTTTTCTAAATCATAAGTATGAACAACATGATTTATAAACTTAGTATGAGCTGGAGTCCCATCCTTATATTTTGGTCTAGGATTAATATCCATAACACCATTTTCCATAATATTTTTTACAGTTTCTTTAAAAATCAAATCCGCTTTATTCATATGCATCACCATCCTATAAATTAATAATATCACAAATTATTTAAAAATTCATTTATTTCATCATAACTATACCCTTTTCTGTGCAAGCCATTAGATATCTTATATTTATCCCCTTCATATTTCTTATTAAACTTATCATAATCTTTACTCAAATCACCACTAAAATATTCTATCTTAGATAACTCCTCTTCTATCATATACCTATCATACCCAAGAGAAATAAGCTCATACTTTAACTTATTTATAAACATATAATAACTCTTATTATTACTTTTAAGTTTTTTACTTATATACTTTTCTATTTTTTCTCTCCAAATATCATCAGAAATATTACTTAAATAATTATTAATCTTACCTTCATCAAAATCCATTCTAACAAGTTCATCTTTAATTTTATCAGGACCATAATTAGATAAATTAACCTTATCATTAATATAACTTTCAATATAAACTTCATCATTAATAATACCCAAAGAATCAATATCACAAAGAACTCTATCTATCATATCCAAATCAAACTCTTTCCTAATTAAATATTCATAAAGTTCATTTCTACTTCTCATCTTAATTTCAATATATTTAAGTGCCATATGATAAGCCTCATAATACTTATTTTCATTACTAATCTTATCAAGCATATAAATATCAATATCTTTATCAAACAATAACTCATATTTTAATATTACTTCTTCATATAAAACCATTTCAGTATTATCAAAATAAACCTTATACTTTCCACCACTTAATTTTTTAAACTTATTTACTTTCATTTATCCCCCTATCTTTAAAATTCTGCATCAAAACAATATTTCCATTATCACCTTTACTAATTAAATAACATAATTCATTAATCAAATTAATATCATCATCATTTAAACCATCACTATAAATAAGTTCTTCTTTAAATGAACTATCAACATAAATCATAACTTCTATATTTTTAAAAGTCTTCTCAAACAAAAGTTTTTGAATATCATTTATAGTTTCTTTACCATTCCTAGGAAATAACCAAACAACATCATTATATCCTTTACTTCCAACAAGTCCATATTCAGGGTTATACCCACTTCCATTAACAGGTTCATTCATAATATCACTAAGCATAAGCACACTAAGCGCACCATGAGCAATCAATCTTTCCTTAATATAATTTCTTTCATTAATACTACTCACAATAATATTCTTAGTATAATCAAGTATTACCTCAGGCCTATTAGAAAACAAAACAATGAGCTCACAACCTTCATCATCACACACATTCTTATAATAATCAACTACATTAAAATCATTATACTTTAAAACATACTCATCAAAACCTATTATGTCCTTAGAAACATTAACATCATTCATAATAAGCTTTTCCCAAGAAACAATTTCATTACCTATCTCATCACACGGATAACTTAAAACCATAGTAATCTTTTTAAAACTTCTAGCAATAGCTTTAAATAAAACATCAAATCCATTTATAGAAAATGTTGGATAAACAATCCCAATGTGATCGCATTTAAACTTTTTCTTAATATCAAAAATTATATCATTAATACTAACAAAATTCTCCTCATATTTACTAACTATCTCTTTACTAACACCAATTACATCCCCATCAGAAAAACAAAATCCATCGTTCTTACTTACATCAATCAAAGAATCTACAATACTTTTAGACAAATCATCATTAACATTAAACATTTTAATACTTCTAATAACACTTCCAACATTTTTCATAAGTAAATCCTCCAAAAATATAATATCACATTTTCATTGAAAAAAAACATAATTTATGATATTATGAATATATCAAGGAAACTTGTATAAAATAAAAAAGAGGAACATTCGATCTTGCAAGTGAATGTCTACCTAAATATGGTTCGACATTTAAGCTATAAGCTTAAGTGTCATTTCTTTATAACTACTATCATAAATAATAGGAGTAATAAAATGATAAATGTATCTTAGGACTTTTATAACAAAGTCTCTTTTTTTCATTATTATCAAACCTCCTTTCTCACATAAGATTAGAGGTAGACACTCAAAAAACTGAAGTCCTTAAAATGATTATACTTATTTATATAAAATAAAACAAGCAAACAAACAATTTTTTTACAAAAAAAAGTATAGACAAACCATACTTATTTTAATTTACTTTTATAATCTTCAATAGCGGCTTTAATAGCCTCTTCAGCTAAAACAGAACAATGCATTTTAACAGGTGGAAGTCCATCTAAAGCTTCTGCAACAGCTTTATTAGTAATATTAAGCGCTTCATCAACACTTTTTCCTTTAATAAGTTCAGTAGCCATAGATGATGTAGCAATCGCAGATGCACAGCCAAAAGTCTTAAACTTAACATCCTTAATAATATTATCTTCTATTTTAAGATATATTTTCATAACATCACCACACACTGGATTACCAACAGTTCCAACACCAGATGCATCTTCTATTACTCCAACATTCCTTGGATTTTCAAAATGATCCATAACCTTTTCTGAATACATACTATTCCTCCTCACAAAGTGGAGACATCTTTCTTAAATCTCCAATTACTTCCTTTAAAACATCTACTAAATAATCAACCTCTTCTTTAGTATTATGCTTACCCAAACTAACCCTAATCGAACCATGAGCAAGTTCATGACTAAGACCAATAGATAACAGTACATAAGATGGCTCAAGTGACAACGAAGAACAAGCAGAACCAGTAGATACACATACACCCTTACTATCAAGTCTAAGCAAAATACTCTCTCCCTCAACATATTTAAAAGATATATTAGCATTACCTGGAAGTCTATTAGTTCTATCTCCATTAACCTTAACATCACTAATCTCACTTAATACTCTATCAATATAATAATCCCTTAGTTCACTTATTTTTTTATTATTTTCATCCACACTATTACAAGCTTTCTCTATCGCATAACCAAGGCCAACAATACCTGGAACATTCTCAGTACCACTTCTTTTACCCTTTTCTTGATGTCCTCCGTCATTGAGTCTATTTATTAATATACCCTTTCTTACAAACAAAGCACCAACACCCTTAGGTCCATAAAACTTATGTCCAGATAAACTAAGCATATCTATATTCATATCATTAACATCAACATTAACACTACCAATAGCTTGAACAGCATCAGTATGAAAACAAATATTATATTTTTTAGCAATATCCCCTATTTTCTTAATAGGTTCAATAGTTCCAATCTCGTTATTAGCAAACATAACACTAATTAATATAGTATTTTCTTTAATAGATCTCTCAAGTTCATCAAGACTTATAAATCCATTTTCATCAACAGATAAATATGTTACCTCAAACCCCTCTTTTTCAAGTGATTTCATACTATTAATAACCGCAGGATGCTCAATACAAGAAGTTATTAAATGATTTCCTTTCTTTCTATTAGCATAAGCAAAACCCTTAATCGCAAGATTATCACTTTCACTACCACCAGAAGTAAAATATATCTCACTACTATTAGCATTAATAGCCTTAGCAACCCTCTCTCTCGCATCATTAACAGCCTTCTTAACCATAATAGATGGTTTATATAAAGAAGAAGGATTAAAATAAACCTCCTTCATATACGGAATCATATATTCAATCACATCATCATCTACCCTAGTAGTCGCAGCATTATCAAAATATCTTATATTCATATAATCCACTCCTTTACAGCAATTATTATATAATATAATCATAAAAATAAAAAGCAATAAACAAACAAAAAAATAAAAACTAATAAAAATCATCATTTTTAACTTTGACATTTTTATTAGTTTTCAAAACTAAATTCCATTTTTTATTCACCCGAGTAGTATAAAATCAGTTTATTCCACTTGGGGATATAATAACATTAATTTTGTTTTCTTAGATTAATATTCTACATAACCCATATGCTTTTACATGCCCTCTGGGCATGGTCATTTGAAATGGTTTTTAAATGACTTTTCTTACGCTTTTCGCCCCTAGCTTTCTACAACGTATGGATTTGTGTACGTTCCATCACCTTGTGCATTAACCATAGTTTCCGCTTTTAAGGAAACTGCAGGCAACAAGCCAGCAGAGGTTGTCACAGAACCGTCGTGATAAAGGGTACCCATATAGTGCATACGGAACGAATCAACATAACCGCCAGACCAATATGCCGGACTGATTAGCCAATAATAGGCTCCTGTATATAGATAAAAAGATGAATTTGGAGTAGCATATTTTTCTCCAGCAAATGCTACTTCATCAGCTGTAAGTAAACCTATTGGTTTTGATAGTTTTCCGTTTCCACCCCATGTATCTCCGCTTACCGTATGTTTATCTTCTGTTCTCTCACACTTATATGTTGGTTGTGCATTACTTTTTGCTGGCAAATCTGAATTATTTATATTTATTAACCTATTCGCTGCTCCATAGAATGTATATGATGTATAAGGATCTGAACTTGATGTTGTCGGTTTTGTAGGATTACTTTTATCGGCACAATATGGTACATTTGCTATTTTATCTTCATAATCTTCTAGTCCACTTGATGTATACCATGCATCTATAGTTGTCTTTGCAAGGCTCTCTCCAGTACCATCTTCCCATATGTATTCATTATATTTTTCATTAGTATAACTTTCATAAAATTTATATGTTGTATCATTTATTCTTACATTTGTTCCTGTAGTTGGACATGTTCCATTTTCATATGTTCCATTATATCTTAGTCTTACCGATCCATCTTCATTTGTTCTAACTATTCTCCAGCAGTATCCTCCAAATCTTACATTATTATTTGTTACCGCTCCTCTATAGTAATATACTCTATCACCAGTACCGTCCCCATCTAAATCTTCTGTCACATCTGTTCTACTTGTATAATAAAGTCCATTTCCATTCGTATCACTTGATATTTGTGCAAAGTCTATATTTTCATCACTTTGTCCACCTTGATTATCTGCTAATATTTTTTCATAAAGTGTATATTCTTTATATATTTCTATATTAGATATTTTTCCATTATTAGTTTTTATATTTAAGCTAATTCCTACTTCTCCTTTTTTTATCGATATTTCTTTTCCATTAACATTTGATTCATTTGATTCTATTACTTTTATTGTATCTTCTATTATATAAGTTCCTGAACTATTCTTTACTTTAAACTCATGGTTCCCCGCTTCTACGCCTTCTATTTCAAAATATCCTTTACTATCAGTTATTCCAGTTTTAACATTTGAATGTATTTCAACAGTTGCATTAGTTATAGGATCATTATTATTATCAAGTAATGTTCCTGATAATTTATATGTAGCAACATTTATTACATCAGGCTGTGTTATATTTATTTTTGTGCTAAAATGTTTTCCTTGATTATAATTTTGGGTTGCATTCATTTCCTTAAATGTAAAAGTAAATGTATATTCATGTGTTATAGAACTCGCTATTGATATTTTACTTGTTATTGTACTATCAGTCATAGTAGTCGAATACGGTACTACTTGATTAGATAAACTATCACATGTTCCACTTACAGTTCCTTTATTAGTAGAACTTACATAACCAGTATAACTAGTACATGTATAAGATACTACTAGTTCATCATTTTCTATTTCATTTATTAAATCTTTATATAACAAATCATATTCAGTATCTAATGTTCCAATATTTTTTACACTTACTACCTTAGTAACACTTTGTCCTGGATATGCTCTTGAAAGTGATACTCCATTGCCATCTATGTATTGTAATTCTAGTGTTCCTGCTGTTACAGTATTTTGCCTTCCTTCTCCTGTTACACTAACAGAAAAGAATGAATATGATAGTCCTATAGTAGCTAATAGTAATACAGATATTACTATTCCTATTAATATTTTCTTATTCATTTTTTAAACCTCTTTCCTCTTTATTATTTACATATTACTTCTCTTTATTCTTTGCATATAATATGTACATATTTTCTATTAAATTAATAATACAATGTTTTACTGTTTTATTCAAGTAAATTTTTTAACTAAAATTAAAAAAGATTAACTACTTAGTTAACCTTCTACTTTTACCTTCTTTATTCTCAATACTCTGTCTATAAGCACTTTCAAGATTAATTCTTGTTATATACTTTTGAATATTATTTATAGATTCACAATCATTTAAATCAAATCTTTTCAAATCCTTTGCATATCTATTTATCAATATTTTTTCTAATTCACATACATCTATATCATTTTCAATTTCCATATCTTGTATAATTTCAACAACATCACTTATTTCACTTAAACTATATCTCGCTATAACACTAGGTCTATTAAATAATACATCCATATCCAAATTAATCTTTTTTAATAAATGTAATTTATAAACAAGTTCATCTAAGTTCATTGAAAGAAAGTTTAAAGTATAATTATTAGAAGATAAAAACTCTAAAACATCAAGTTCTGTTCCTTTAGAATAAAATAATTTTCCTAAAAACTCTATAACGGTATCAGCTTTCTTAATAATACTTTTATCATAATCCATTCTAATACTTAAATAATTAGCTATACTATAATACTTATATTTTTCTTTTAAAGACTGAAGAGTATAATGTTTCATACATCTTCCATCATTTTCATACTTCCATGCATTCATTAAACTAACTTTATATTTTCTACTCATATTACTCTCCTAAAAATCACTTTTCTTTTTATAACATCTAGTTAAATAATCAATTGCAAACTTACTTGATTTTTTATTTTCAAAATCACTTTCAAACTCTGGGATAAAATCCAAAATAATATCTATATCAATATTTTCATATCCATTATTTTTTAAATATTTAATAGTTTCATAAATTATATTATCACTATAAATATATAATATTCTTGGATTCATAAGAGCATCATTTTCACTTATACATGCCATATTTAATATTGCAAATCTACTATATAATTCATCTACAGTTTTTAAATATAATAATCTTACATCATAACGTTTAATATATTCACTTATAAACTTATTATCATAATCAAAACTCTTAAGTATTTTACTAATAAAATCTTTTACTTGAAAATAATTATCTTTTATATCATCAAACATCTCTCTTCTAAGAAATAAAAATCTAGCAATATGTTTATCCTCTTCACTAAACTCAGAAACAAACTTTACTCTACCAGCCTTAAGTTTTTCATACTCAAGCATTCTTTCTCTTTTTAAATCATATATTTCTTCTTTTTCTTTAATCATAACTATTCCTTATTAAGTTCTTTTTCAATTTCAATAATATATTGTTTAGAAAACATGAATCTTTTTATATCACTTAGTTTCTTATCATTTTCATGTTTTTGTCTATTATTAAGATGTAAATAAAGTTTAAAATCTTCAAGTCTTATTTCAAAAGGTTTTTCACGAAGAACACATGCTGCAGCATATAACTCATCAGACGAATATCTAGTTATAACTCTTGAATCATTAAACAATACATCCATATCTAAACCTAGAGTACCTAGAATATAAAGTTTTAAAGAAAGTTCATCTAAAGGCATAATCATAATATTCAAATTATCATAGTATTTACTAAAATAATCAATTGCATTCTCATTAGGATACCCTTTAACAACAAATAACTTTTGCATAAAGTCTATATTAGTATCTACTATATTTAATAAACTATGATTATCCTTTTCTCTTTTAATGATAAAATCCGCAATAACAGCATTGTATTTCTTACCATATTCTTTCATTTTATTTTTATGAGTAGTCATATTAATATGAGCATCATAAAATATATTAATTTCACATTGTCTTTTTTCTTCTACTTTCATTATTTCAAAATCCTTTCTAATTTCTTTTCATAACCCTTCGCTAAAATATTTGTTGTAAAAATATTAGCTTTTGCACTACAATTTACCATATCATTATTAGCAATATAATCACTAATATCACTAGGAGTAATAAAAGCTTTACTTTCTTTTAATTTCTTAATAGCATAATATATCATCAAATCAGAATACCTAGTTAATAAAAACACATTTTCAAAAGCACACTTCATATCTATATTACCCACTTCAAGTATAGCAAGTCTTTTAATAATTTGTTCCTTTGTCATAAGTAATACTTCAGTATTAAGATCCTCAGAAAAATATTCACTATAATACTCCTCATCATAACCCATATATTCAAACAAACTAAGAATAAACGGTTTAATTTCAGAATAATGATTAGAAACATCACTATACATAAATCTTTTAGAATATAGACAATGAGCAATTTTTCTTTCTTCCTCACTATACTGAGAAACAAAATCCTCTCTATTTTTATAAGAAATATAATTGTCTTGACTCATTTCACTATCAACCGCAGTTATACGATAATTCCAAAACTCTAACGAATTATTCATAATATATCCCCTTTTCTTAAAGTTCATATATTATATCGCAAATATCTAAAAAAATCAAGTTTTTTCATCCTAAAGCAACATCCATAATCATCATTACAGAAAAACCAATCAAAGTAAATAGTGCCATTAAATCTTTTCTTTTATTACTTTGACTTTCAGGAATTAACTCTTGAACAACAACATAAATCATCGCCCCAGCCGCAAAAGCAAGTAAATAAGGAAGCAAAAATCTCATTTTGATTACTAAAATAGCTCCTAAAACACCTGATATAGGTTCTATTGTGCCACTAAGTTGACCATATAAAAATGCCTTTTTACGTGAGTATCCTTCTCTTCTAAGTGGAACACTAACCGCAGTTCCCTCCGGAAAGTTCTGTAGCCCTATTCCAAAAGCAAGCATACAAGCAGCACTTAAAGTAGCCCCATCAAGCCCATAAGCAAGAGAACCAAACGCAACACCTACCGCAAGACCTTCCGGAATATTATGAAGAGTAATTGAAAAAATAAGCATCATACTTCTTTTAATTTTACTATCACTTTTCTTCGTTTTACTAAAAAACTTATCACCTAAAAACAGAAGAATCCCACCAGAAATAAAACCAATAAATGCAACAAACCATGATTTCATTCCAAGACTTTCACTCATTTCAATCGAAGGAGAAAGCAAAGACCAAAAAGATGCGGCTATCATTACCCCTCCAGCAAATCCAAGCATCGCATCCATAACATTCTTATTAACCTTCTTAAAAAAGAATACCAAAGCAGCTCCTAAAGCCGTAACCCCATAAGTAAACATAGTAGCTAACAAAGCCTGCGTAACATGAGATAAATTAATAAACCAATCAAACATATAATCACCAAAGTATTATATGTTAATCACATAAATATAGTGAAATTATTTAAATCTATCAAATGTAATTCCTTTAAGTTTTTCATTCTTTATTTGATTCATAATTAAAGTGCTAACCCTATCATAATCAATATCACCTTTAATAGGAATATTCTTAAACTTACAAATATTTAAAAATACTTCATCAACACACTCATAACTAAAATCATCTATCCCAAACTCTTCTTTCAACTTATGAGGATAATATTTAGAAAGCATATCTAGTATATACATAGATACTTCGTTAATTGGTAAAACTTCCTCTTTAATATTAGTCATACTCGCTAAATTAAAAGCAACTTTACTATCACTAATCTTAGGCCAAAGCATACCAGGAGAATCTATCAAATCAATCCTATCATTAATTTTTAATGTTTTTAAATCTCTAGTAACACCAGGTTTATTTCCAGTATCCAAAACCTTCTTACCCACAAGTTTATTTATTAAAGTAGATTTTCCAACATTAGGTACTCCAATAACAAGACACTTAGCTTTTTTAGGAAGTAATCCCTTACTCTTCCTTTTTTCATTAGTTTTAATCATTAACTTATCAGCTAAATTAATAATATTTTTATAACTATTTCCTTCTTTAGAATTAATCTTAAGAACATTAAAACCTAATTTCTCATAATAATTAACCCACTTTTCGGTTTCAACCTCATCACATAAATCATATTTATTAAAAACAATTATTAATTCCTTATTTTTAACATAATCATTTAAATCCTCAAGATGAGAAGACATAGGTATTCTCGCATCTACGAGTTCAATAACTATATCAACAAGAGGCATAATTTCCTTAATTTGCCTTTTAGTTTTAGCCATATGGCCAGGATACCAGTTAATACGGGAAGAAGAAAAACTTTTTTCATTTTCAACATTTGACATTCTAATCACTTCCTTTTACATTTCAATTTTTAATATATTATGATTTTCATCTACATAAATTTTTAATTTAATATTTTCTAAATTTATATATTTCAAAATTTCAATACTAGCAAACTTTTTATCTTTTTTTAATAACTCATCTATATTAATCCACATTGAATCATTTTCATCAAATTCTGATGGTATACCATCATATTCTTTTACTATATATACATCGAAATCAAATATCATATTAGGACATTCAATAATAACATTCCCTTTATATTTCTGACTAATTACTTGTATTCCTGTTTCTTCTTTAACTTCTCTTATCGATGCTTCCTGTGAAGTTTCTCCTTCTTCAATTTTCCCACCCGGAATATCATAATAATCTAAATTTTTCACTGTTTTGTATTTTGTAGCAACAACATTATTATCTTTTATTAAAAAAGTCCTCACTGCTTTTCTTATTTTTTTATTCATAAAATTCTCCTTTTATGTATTTCATTTTAGAAGTGATTTTAACAACCGGTCTAGGATACCAATTTATATTAGTTTTATTTTCATTCATAAAATCACTTCCTTTATAATGTTATTTTATAATATCTTGTTCCTTCATCTTCTTCTAGTAAAATACCACCATTGTTTTCAATGACCTTAGCAGAAGCCGTATTACCGGCAGATGATTGGCCATATATTTCTTTAAAACCTAGTTTTCTAAATTCTTTTAATCCTAATTCCAACATTTTAGTTCCATAACCTTTTTTTCTATCTGACACTCTTACTCTATAATAGAAATTGCCTGACCATTTTTTCCAATTTTCGTCAATTTCAGTTCTTAAACATAATAACCCTATTGGTCTTTTATCTACATACATTATATATGAAATTGTTGGAGTATCATCAAATGTTACTTTATTATATTTTCTATTTATTTCTTTTTGCAAATAATCCTCAAATTTTTCATACGGAAGCCCAAAACATTCATTTGTAGAACCAGATTCCTTTGCAGGTATATCTTGATACATATCATATTCTTCTTTTCCCATATTAACATTTAATTCTTTTAACACATAGTGCATACTCTCACCTTCATTCCGTTAATTTATTTATAAAATTATATCTATTATTTATATCATAACATGAAGTGTTCAACATCGAACTCAACCCTACAATTCCTACCCTAAAAACAAGGATTTTTAGTCAAAATATGCTGATTTTTACGTTCTTTTTGTATTTTTTATTAAAAAGATGTAAGATCCTATTCCAATTTTTTCTTTATTTTATAAGGAATTCTATAAGGGGTTAGATAAAACAAGCTAAAGCAGTTAATGTTAGTTTTATTTTCGTTCATTTGAATCAACTCCTTTTTACTTTAAAATAAACATAATATGATTTTTTTGTTCCATACATTTAAGTTTATTTTTACTGTTTCATCAAATATTTTTCTTCTTGAGAACATAACTTATGAAAAATATTGCATATAGGTTCTATAAAATCTAAGTATCTATTTATTTCATCAATTGTTTTACAAACTTCTTTTTCAGCTATAGTCATTTCTTCAGTATCATTTGACTTTAAACCCAAACTTCTTTTTAAATTATAATCAAGCCATCCAAATCTTCCGACTAAGTTACCATATATAACTGATTGCCAATCTATACCAACAATATTTTTATTTTTTGCATACTCATTAACTACCGCTAAAAATTTATCCTGACTAAAATTATTACTTAGAAAACCTGACCAACATAATGCTTCTTCTAATAATTCTCTATAAGGATTCGAAAGTGATGCAGACTCCCAATCTATTACTATGGGTTGTCCATCTGACCACATTACATTCTTTGGATCCATATCTCTATGACACAATGATAATGTAGTATTACTTTCATTAAATTTATCCACAACTTTTTGCAATATAGAATAATATTTAGGATAGTTTTTTAAATATATATCACTATAACTCATATTATTAAATCTTTCATTTTTAGTAAACTCTTTCCAATCTACATAAAAATGATCTTCTTTTATTTCAATATCAAGTCCTAAATGACTATAATCTAAATCATGGATTTCAGATAATATTTTACCAATTTTTTTACAATGTTCAATTGTTATTTCTTCATCTTTTAATGTTTTTCCATGAACAAAATCAAATATCATAAAATAGTTTTCTTCATACTCGATAATAAAATTATTATCTATTTTCAGTGCACTAGATACTGGGATCCCATTATCTTTAGCTAAATTAGATATTATTTCTGATACAACAAAGTTATTATATGCAGTTTCCCTTTTCATAACTTCTGGATTTAGTATCTTAACAGCATAAATACCTTTATCTGTTTCTACTTTAAACATTTTATGCATTAATCCACCAGTTAATTTTGCAATAGTAATTACATTACCAAGATTTTTTTCTTTACAAAAATTTGCTATTTTTATCATATCTGTTTCCTTTCTAGTTTATAGTGTTCAACGTCGACCTCAACTTAACAATTCTTCATCAAAATAATCATTATTTCGTATTTATTTTGACATATTTTATAATTTTTAACAATTCTACGAAAAAATATGCAAGATATAATCCAATGAATTTCCTTTATTTATAAGGGTTTTAAGAAAGTGTTCAATAAATCGATATCAATCAGTTGATGCTCGTCGATGGTAAAATTTTTGTATTTTCTTCCATCTTTTTATTTTTTCTCATCTCTCTTTTTTGATACATATCCATTATTTATCACTTCCTTTTACAAATAAAATATATTTTATCTTCAATTCTTTGTTTTTCATATAAAATAGTATTTTCTTCTTTTTCCTTGTCAAAATTACAAAAAACACATCTATTCATTATATTACCATTTAATTACCTAATAATAATATGCTTAAAATATTGTTCTTGAAACTCGGGCCAAAGCATCTATTGATTCATCACTATATTCTTTCCCGTCAGGCACCACAATTAACTTATCATCATTATCATTTAATCTATGAACAATAGCAATTACTTTGCCTTCATATTCATCTACTGGCTCAAATACACCTAATAAATAACAGTCAAGTTCTTCACCATCACCACTAATAGTATTAGGTACATACCCATAATTAACAGTATATATAAAACCATGTTTAGGATGAGCACTACCGAGTTTCCTATCAATTTTAATTTTAATCATTTTTCCAATATATTCTTTATTTTCCATAATACTTCCATTCTTAAAACAAATATTTATCTAACATCTTCTAAATAAATCCTTTTAGAAAATCCCCCTCTTTTTTCTTTTTTTAAAACTCTTACTTTTTCAATGTCTTCAAAATCTTTTTCTTCATTATTCGCAAGAGCAATCATAACCTCTAACATATCAGCAAGTTCCTCTATTCTCTCATCACCATTAGAATTAATAACTTCTTCATATTCTTCATATAACTTTTTTTCAAGTTCTAATCTATATTCTTCATCACTTAATACTCTAGTAATAGCTTTTTCATTATTACTTTCTATTATTTCAGGTATTTTATCTCTCACTAATTTATTATATTTCATCATTTACCTCTTATTTCATTAATTTTCTTATAAATATCATACCAACTATAACATCTATAAACATTACTACCAAAACATTCCTTATTATATCCAGCATCATAACATATAACAGGAATGATTTCAGATAATTCTTTTATATTATTTGGATTATCCTCAATCATTAAATCTATTTTGTATTCATTTATCTCATAATCTTTTCTTTCAGATTCTCCTTTTGAAAATATAAGTTTATCATAAACAATATTATTCTTTTTAAGCCATTTCTTAACTAACTTCCTCATCTTTTTTCCATAAGCATCGTTCTTATTTGTATGTGTTCTAGCAGTTATAATATATATTTCATTTCCTTCACTTTTAAGTTTTTCAATTACTTCAGAAGCAAACTTTCGAGCCTCTTCTTTAGTAATATAAGTATCAAAATAATCTTTCAAAAATCCTTCACTATGTATTTCATCAACATTAAAAGTATCACTAAACCTATAACAACTTTTTTCAATATTATAAGGCATTCCATTTAAAACAAGATATTTACTCATATAATCAAAAATAAAACTCTCCATATCAGTTAAAACCCCATCAATATCTATTCCTATTCTCATAATTATTCCTTTCTATTTATTTCTACTTTTTATTTGAAGTTTATAATTCTTTTCAAGTTCCCTTCCATCCTTAACATAATTATAAAACTTTTCAATTTTATCTAATAAACACCATTTATCTCTTTCACATGTTTCAATTAAATCAAAATACATAATCTTGAACTCTTCACTAACAAACTCACCTGGAAAATATGTTTTTCTATACTCATCATCATGATAAACTCTATATACTTTAGAAGTATTAATTTTAGGCAGTCCATTAATACTATGATAAAATCTCCTTATTTTTTCTATAGTAATATAATATAAACTATAAAAACTTAAATCATCATTAATACAAGCTCTTCTTAGCTTATCTATTCTATTATTTATAATCGCAATATTTTCCATTATATCTTGCTCATCCATTTTATAAAGACCTTTTGAATAAACTTCCAAAGCATATTCACTTAATTCTTTTAATCTACTATCTTTATCTTCAATAATTTTAGAGATACCTATCATAGAATACCAAGAACCATTTCTTTCTAAAACATCATTTTTAATAGATAAATAAACATCATTAATACATTTTTCAAAATACTCTACCTTAATACCATTAACATAACTAACACCTCTATAAATATGATTAAGATCACTATCATCAAATATTACATGTAAATCTATATCAGAAAACTCATTATTAAAACCCGTCAAAGAACTACCGTAAAAATATGTACCTAAATAATGATTATTATTTCTATATCCCATATTATCAAGAAATGTATTAATAATTTCTAATTTTTTTTCCATATTACCCCCATAAATTGTTATTTAAATCTAATCCACTTTCCCTCTTCATTCTTTTTAAGTACTAACTTATATTCTTTATTATCACCATATAAATATATTTCTTCAATATTTTCTATATTTATTTCAAAATTATCTTTAGAACCAAGTTTATTATTTATTCCATAAGTGGAATAAAACTTAATATAATACTTATTATCTCTAGTATAACCTTTTAATTTTCTTACATATCCACTACTACTCAAAACTCCTACATTTAAAGTCATTTTATTTTCTTTAACATTATAATCCTTAATATATACACTACCAATTACTCTACTTGAAAATATTAATCCAAGAAAAATAACAAATAATATACCAACTATAATAAACATCATTTTTTTCATATTACCTCACAAATATATTAATATTATACTAAATAAATAACCAAAAGAAAAGTTTGATAATAATCAAACTTACCTTACAACACCAATTTTATTAAACGGATAAAATCTTAAAGTTACCCTTCCTACAAAATCATCTTTAGTAAAATTACCAAGCATTCTACTATCTTTAGAAACTTCTCTATTATCCCCTAAAACAAAATACTCCCCTTCACCAGTTTCAGCTATAAAATCTTTAGTTTTACCAAAATCAATATTAAGATTTAATTGTTTTCCATTAACATATAATTTATTATTTTTATACTCTATTTTTTCATTAGGCATACCAATAACTCTTTTAATAATCTTATCATTATCATGTTTATTATTAATAACAACAATATCAAATCTACTAGGTTCATAAACACTCATATATATTTTATTAACTAAAACAATATCTTTATCAGATAAAGTGCTTAGCATACTATCACCATTAACAATCGCAGGTGTAATAAACCAAGTTCTAATTATTAAAACTAAAACAACAATATAAACATAACTCTTAATACTATTCCAAAACTTTCTCATTCTTTTCTCCTTTCTAAAAAAGAAATTAGCTACACTAATTTCTCTCTTTAATTTTAAATGTTCCCTTAAATCCTCTTAAGAAGTTTAGTTTAGCTCTTCTTACTTTACCTTTTTTAACTACTGTTATTTTTTCAATTAATGGACTATTTACTGGAAATACTCTATTAATTCCAACATTACCACTTTTCTTTCTAACAGTAAAAGTTTCAGAAACACTAGATCCTTTTCTAGCAGTAACTATACCTTCAAAAGCTTGTATTCTTTCTCTTTTTCCCTCTTTAATTCTAACGTCAACTCTTACAGTATCTCCTACTCTAAAATCTGGAACATTAGGATTAATTTGTTTCTTATTAATCATATCGATTAATGTCATAGTAATATCCTCCTTCTTGCTTTATTTAATCATGCTTCTCGCAGCGGATTAAGCGATTCAATAATAACATAAACTATCATAAAAGTCTACTATTTTTTATTAAATATTACTTAAATACATAAAACTCAATTTTTGATATAACTAAGTTCTTCATTTATATATTTTATATATTTATTTATTTTTAAATTATTGTTTTTAGATTTTATTTTTATTTTTTGATATTTATTTAATAAAAAACTTAAATATTGTTCATATAAAAAGTTATCTATATGATTTTTTCCAAGAAGCAATTCTTTTTCATTATAATTTGTTTTACCAGGAATAAACAATATTAAATTATAATATTTATTACGTTCTCTTATAATTTGTTCTTTATCTATTACATATCCCAGTTTATTCATTTTTTCTCTAAGCATATCATGATTATTATTAGATATTGTAATTATTTTTTTGAACTTTATTTTAGTATCTTCTAGTACATTTATTATTGTATAAGTACCAAGTCCTGAAAGTACTAATGTGTCTGTTTCTTCTTCAGTTATGTTTTCAAGTCCATTTGATAATCTAACATCAATAAAATCATCTAATTTTAATTTTTTTATCTCTTCTTTTGTTTTGTTTATTACATTTTCACTTATATCACTCGCAATAGATTTTTGTCCTCTTTTAGCAAGCAATATTCCTAGTTTTGCACTGTCACACCCAACATCGACAACTTTATCTTCCTTATTTATAAAGAAAAGAATAGATTTTATTCTATTCAATTAAGAAATCCTTTAGTTTCTTAGCTCTAGATGGGTGTCTTAATTTTCTTAAAGCCTTTGCTTCTATTTGTCTTATACGCTCACGAGTAACTTTAAATTTCTTTCCTACTTCTTCTAGTGTATGACTTGATCCATCAAATAGACCAAAACGTAGTTCTAACACTTCTTTTTCTCTTACTGTAAGTGTATTTAGTACTTCTCTAAGTTCATCTTTTAATATTTCATATGTAGCGAACTCTTCTGGAGACATTGTTCTTTCATCAGCAAGGAAATCTCCTAAATGAGAATCATCTTCATCACTTATTGGCTTTTCAAGTGATACAGGATCTTGACTTATTTTTTTGATTTCTGCTATTTTTTCAACTGATAATCCCATTTTCTTAGATAGTTCTTGTTCTGTAGGCTCTCTATTTAATTCTAGTGTCATTTGTCTTTCTATTCTAGCCATTTTATTTATTGTTTCAACCATATGAACAGGAACTCTTATTGTTCTTGCTTGGTCTGCAAGCGCTCTAGTAATTGCTTGTCTTATCCACCATGTAGCATAAGTAGAAAACTTATATCCCTTATCATAATCAAACTTTTCAACAGCTTTCATTAAGCCAATATTTCCTTCTTGTATAAGATCAAGAAATAAAAGTCCTCTTCCTACATATCTTTTAGCAATTGAAACAACTAGTCTTAAGTTAGACTCAGCAAGTATTCTTTTTGCTTCCTCATCGCCCTCTGCTACTCTTTTTGATAATGATTGTTCTTCTTCTAATGACAATAAACTTATTCTACCTATTTCCTTAAGATACATTCTCACGTTATCATTAACGCTCATATCCTTACTTTCAGCTGGAACATCATCTATTATTATTTCTTCTTTTAAGTTTATTTCTCCGCCTTCATCTTCTTCAGGTCTAACTTCTATATTATTTTCAGTCAATGTGTTATAAAGTTTATCTAATGACTCACTATCCAAATCTAAATCTAATGTTTTTTTAGCTATTTGCTCATAAGTTAAATATCCTTGTTCTAATCCTATTCTTACTAATTCTTCTACTCTTTCTTCAAATGATCTAATATCATTTACCATTTTATCACTTCCTTAGTTATATTATTTATTTTTTCCCCTAATTCTATTTTTTTATTTATATCTAATGTTTTTTTCATTTCTTCTTTTAACCATCGTATTCGTTTTTTTACTCTATGTTCTTTTATTACATTAAAATAGTCATCTAATTCTTCATCAGTATATTCTTCAGTATTTGTATATGACATTATTTCTTTTATTATATTTTCTACTTTTTCATCATCTTTAACATAATCAATAAAATCATTAAAGTTAAAATATCCATAATCATTTTTAAAACTTATTATTTTTGATGCTAAAAGATTTGCATCATCTTTTATTAAATACCCAAGTGCATTTTCAAAATATGTAATTACTTCCTCATTATTAAGCATTAAATAAAGTATTCTTATTTCTGAAATATCATATTTATTTAGTTTTATCTTTTTAGGTTTTTCTTCAGGTATTTCATCTATTTCTTTTGTTTTATCTTTTAACTTTACTTTTATAATAGATGTATCTATACCAAATTCCTTAGATAATTCATTTATTTTTAATTCTTTTAATATTTCATCATTTAATTCGTTTATTGATTCAATAGCTTTATTTATATATTCAGCAGCTTCACTTGAATCTTTTAAGTTTTTATCACTTTTTAAGTGTTTTAATTTAAAATCTATGAAAGGTATTTTATTATTATATGATATATCAAATGCATCCTTACCTTTTGCTAAAATGAACTCATCACTATCTTTATAATCATCAAATACTATAACTGATGTTTTTATGTTTCTTTTTGTAAGTTCATCACCTATAACTAGATTTGCAGATTTCCCTGCATTATCTTGGTCTAAGTTTAACACTACACTACATTTTAGTTTTTGTATTTTACTTAAGTTTTCTTTTGTAAGACTTGTTCCCATTATAGCTACTACATTTTTATAACCTATACTAGAAAGTCTTATAGCGTCCATATATCCTTCAACTAAAATAATTTCTTTTTTAGCTTTTATTTCTTTTTTTGCATTATGGAAATTATATAATATATTTGATTTTTTAAAGATAACTGTTTCTTTCGTATTATAGTATTTTGATTCATCACTTTTTTCATATATTCTACCACTAAATCCAATTATATTTCCATCTTCATCTTTTATCGGAAATATTATTCTATTAGTAAATGAGTCAAGTATTCTTCCGTTATACTCTTTTAAAATATCAATTGATAATAAGTCTTCTTGATTATATTTTTTTGATAACATTTTACCAAGCTGACTAGTTGTTGACAAACCAATATCAAACTCATTTATTAAATCTCTATTTATTCCTCTTGAATTAAGATATTCTATCGCCTTATTCCCTATGCTAGACAAAAGATTATTTTTATAAAAAGTGCATACTACTGAGTTTATATCATAATATTTACTATAGTTAGTAGTTTTAGGAGCAGAAGAAACATTTATTTTTATTCCGGCTCTATCTGCGAGGATTTGAAGAGCTTCATTAAATGAAACATGATCAAAATCTTGAATAAACTTTATTACATTTCCGTAAGCACCACAAGAAAAACATTTAAAAATTTGTTTTTCTTCTGATACACTCATCGATGGTGAATGGTCATCATGAAATGGACATACAGCACTATAATTTTTGCCTTTTTTGACTAAGTTTAATTTTTCGCCTATTACATCTACTATATTATTTGCTGATTTAATCGCATCAATTTCATCTTTTTTTAGTATTACCATTAAATTAGCCTCCTATATAATATATACGCTAAAAAAAGTGAAAACACTTCTTTTTTTTGATAATTTCTTTAAATTTCTTGTATATTATATCATTTTTTATAATTTTTACAATAAAAAACTCTAATCTTATGGAAGTAAGTTAGAATTTTCTATGTAATTTATTACGTTATTTACAAAATATTTTTTTATTTTTTTAATTATTTAGATAAACTTAATTTATTTTCTTCTTTTCTATAAGAAATTGTAGAATCAATTATACTTATTCTTTCATCAATATCATAAGGTAAATTAATACAATTATTTCCAAAAAGCAATTGAAATAAACTATTTTCTAATCCACGTGTTTCTTCCCAATCCTTTGGTCGTATTCCATCAATGTCGTAAAAATCTTTTTCTGGAATACTAGTTAAAAATATATAATCGATTTTTGTTTCTGATAATGTGTATGTTTTAATGGCATTATAAAAACCTTCTAATGGAATATCAAATTTAGCTGTATGCATTATAGAGTATATAAAATGATCAATAATACATCTATCTAAAATAATTAATGTATCTTCTTCTAAGTTCTTCTTAATTTCATTGTTTATGTGCATTGATGTTTCTTGTCCAACTTTTTCAATCCATTCTAAAACTAGTTCCTTATCTTTCATCATATTTTCCATTGAACCAACTTTAGGTAAAAAATTATTTTTGAAAATATCTCTAATAACTTCATTAACTATAACTATCTTACTATACTTTCCAAGTTTTCCAATTTCTTTAATTTTCCTTATTAATGTAGTCTTACCCGTCGATGCTGGGCCAGATATAGATATAATCATATATTCACTCCTTTTTTATATTATTTTTTATTATATAATACAGTTTTAATATTTGCAATTACCTTATATTATTTTCCTTCTTCTAAAAGCTTTATGTAATTATTATATCTCCAACTAGGAATTTTTTTCTTTTTAACAAGTTCTTTTATAGCACAGCCATCTTCATTTTTATGAACACATGATCGATATTCACATTTTTTGTTAAAATCTTTATAAAATCTTCTTATACTCTCTCTTTTAACATTTAATGAAAGTGAAGAAAATCCTGGAGTATCTGCAATTAATCCACCATTTATTTCTAATAGTTCAACTAATCTTGTTGTATGTTTACCTCTACCAAGTGCATCAGATACTTCACCAGTTTTTAAATCTAGTGATGCATCTATTTTATTTAAAAGAGAACTTTTTCCAGCACCAGTTTGACCACATAACGCAATACAAGAGTTTTTGAACTCTTTTTTTAAAGAAGTTATATTTTTATTATAATAAACTTTTATACCTATTTTTTTATAATAATTAACATGCTTTCTTATATTTATTTTTTCTTTCATAGTAATCATATCAGTTTTAGTAATTACTATTATTGGCTCTATATTATTTGAATATGCTATTACTAGAAACTTATCAATTAAATAACTAGAAAAAGCGGGTATAGAAGTACTCATTACAATAAGTAGTTTATCTATATTTGCTATTAAAGGTCTTTCAAGATAATTTTTTCTTTGTTCAATACTTTCTATTGTTCCAGTAGAAATATTTACTATGCAGTTATCTCCTACTACTGGAACTATACCATCTTTTCTAAGTTTACCTCTTGTAAAACAGTTAATAATTGTATTATTTGAAAGAAGAACCTTGTGAATAGATTTATTTATGCATATTATCTTTCCTATTTCATTATTCTGCATTTTCTGGCTCTTCCTCTATGTTTCCTTCAGGTTCTTCTGGTAATTCTTCTTCTGGTTCTTCTTCAGTTTTTCTTGATATTGTTATAGTTAAATTAGCTTTAGGAGTTACAACTGATTTTGGTGCTCTTGACTGAGATATGATAGTTCCTTCAGCTAAAGTATCATCTGTAACATATTTATAATCTACATTTAATTCGTGTTTTTCAGCAAACTTTTCTATTTGCTCTAAAGTATACCCACTTGTAAAATCAGGATATTTATATTCAACTTCAGGTATATAAATAACTATTGCCTCACCTATTTTAACACTTTCACCAGCAGCTGGAGAAGTTTTTAAAACAATATCTTCTTTTACTTTATCTTCTTCATCTACTTTTTCAGTTTCTACTGTTACGTTGCAGTCACATATCTCTTCTAGTTTACCTTTTACTTCTAAATAGTTTTTACCTTTATAATCTTCAATTGTAAATGCTTGATCACCACTAGATAAGTATATTGTTATTACAGTTCCTTCTTTTACTTTTCTTCCTATCTCAGGTGATGTTTTTACAACATATCCTTCTTCATAAACATCACTTGCTACATATTTATAGTCTGTATTAACTTCAAATCCAGCATCTGTTAATGTATTTGCTGCCTTTACAGTCGTATAACCACTTACATCAGGGATAAGCACATCTTTTACATCTCCCTTTTTAAAATAAAGAATAATTATTACCGTAGTTATTATTATTAAACTTGTAAATATTGATAAAAGTACAATTAATAATTTATTTTGTTTTTTATTTTCAACAAACATTTCTTCTTCTATCTTAGCTACTTCTTTTTTAGTTTTTTCTTCTTCTTTCTTTTTTATTATTTCAAGTTCATTATCTAATGCTTTTGTATTTTCCAAATCATTTTCTGCATAAGGATAAACATATCTTGGTTCATTTACTCTACTTTCATCAAGTGCTGTTTTTAAATCTTCATGCATTTCTCTTGCATCTTTATATCTATTTTTTGGATTTTTTGCTGTTGATTTTATTATTATATTTTCAAGTGATTGTGGAATAGATGAATTTTCTTTTCTTATACTTGGAAGTGGTTCTTTTAAATGTTTTAAAGCTATTTCTACCGCACTATCTCCTTTATATGGAACTGAGCCTGACAAAAGTTCATACATTAATATACCCATTGAATATATATCACTTTTTATTGTAGAACCTTTTCCATTTGCTTGCTCGGGTGGTAAGTAATGAACTGTTCCCATTACTGAGTTAGTTTGAGTAAGCTGAGTTGAATTAAGAGCGGTTGCTACACCAAAATCAGTAATTTTTATAACTCCATTTGAAAGAATCATTATATTTTGTGGTTTAATATCTCTATGTATTATGTATGAATCATGAGCATGAGCCATACCATCCGTTAACTGAAGCATAATATCTATTACTTCTGTTAAAGATAAGCGTCCTCTAACTTTAAGTAATTGTTTTAAAGTTTTTCCATCTACATATTCCATTACTATATAGTATTGTCCATCATCTTCTCCAACATCATACATTTCAACTATATTTTGGTGTGAAAGACTTGATGCTGATAAAGCTTCTCTTTGAAAACGTCTTACAAATTTATCATCACTAGCAAGATCTCCTCTTAAAACTTTTACAGCTACACTTCTATCAAGTATCGTATCATGTGCTAAATAAACATTAGCCATTCCACCTTCACCTAATGTTTTTATTATTTGATATCTATCGTTTATTTTTGCCCCTTTTACAATCATTTTATCACCATCACTTCTAATCTATCCTTTTATCCATATATGCTATGGTTATGTTGTCTGTTCCGCCACGAGAATTACTTTTCATTATTAATTTATTTATTTTTTCTTCTACCATTAATTCTTCATCATTTAATACTTTTTCTATTTGCTCATCAGTTAACATGTTAGTTAAGCCATCACTACATAAGAATATTCCTTCTACTCCTCTTTCTACATCAAATATATCCATTTCAATTGTTTCTGCTGCACCTAATGCTTTCATTAATATATTTTTTTGAGGATGTGATTTAGCCGCACTTTCTGTTAATTCTCCAGTTTCAAGTAGTAAATTAACAAGAGTATGATCTTTTGTAACTTTATACATTTTACCCTTTTTAATTACATAACCACTAGAATCTCCAATATTTCCAAATAATAGAAAATCAGGAGTTAATACTGCACAAACACATGTTGTTCCAAGACCAGATGCATCTACATGCATTTGAGCGTATTTAAGTATTTTTATATTTATTTCATCTATTATTTCTTTTAGCCATAAAGCCGCTTCTTCTTTTGTACCAATACTTGAAAGAAGAGAAAATCTTTTACCAAGTTCTGATACTACTAGTGAACTAGCTACTTCTCCAGCTTTATGTCCACCCATTCCATCAGCAACTATCATTAAATATTCACCACTCATATTTTTTACTATAGCAACTGAATCTTCGTTATGACTTCTTACTTTTCCTGGATCGGTTTGATAATAAGTTGTCATTATTTCACCTCACTTAGTGCCCTTAGTTGTCCACATGCTGCGGATACTTTTAAGCCCATTTCTTTTCTTATGGTACACTCTATACCATTCTTTTTAAGTATATCATAAAATGCTTTTACTTTAAAGTCTTTACTTCTTTTTATTTGACAATTTGATGTTTCATTATATGGAATTAAGTTTACATATACTAACTTTCCTTTTAATAAACTTACAAGCTCTTTTGCACATTTTTCGCTATCATTTATATCATCTAACATAATATATTCTATAGTTACTCTTCTATTTGTTTTTTCTATATAATAATCTACTGCGGACATAACACTATTAATATTATATGCACTATTTATTTTCATTATTTGATTTCTAATTTCATTGTTTGGAGCATGAAGCGATATAGCAAGATTTACTTGAGTATCAAGATCAGCAAACTCTTTTATTTTTGGTACTAGTCCACAAGTTGAAACAGTTATATGTCTTTGACCAATACCTATCATTTTAGGATCTATCGCAACAGATAAAAATCTTTTAATATTTTCAAAATTATCAAACGGTTCTCCTATACCCATTATTACAATAGAGTTGATGTTTATGTTTTCTTCTTTTTTTACTGATATTACTTGTAATACTAACTCTTCTAAAGATAAATCTCTAACTTTTTTAAGTCTACCACTTTCACAAAATACACATCCCATATTACATCCTACTTGGCTAGATATACAAAGACTATTTCCATAATTATGTTTCATTAATACACATTCTATTTTGTTTCCATCAGTAAGTTCAAATAAGTATTTCACCGTGTCTTTTGATGAATGTTTTGTTATTAGTTTTAATGTTTCCATAGTAAAATTAGTCTTACAAAACTCTATTAAAACCTTACTTACATTTCTCATTTCATCAAAAGATTTTATATTTTTTAAATATACCCACTCTAATATTTGAGTTGCATTAAACTTCTTAAACTCATTCTCTATCAAATAATTTTCAAGTTCATTTTTAGTAAAACTATATATATTCATATTTGCTCCTTTACTAAATTATATCACAAAGTATAATCAAAATTTAAAAAATCACTAAAAGTTTATATTTTAGAGAAATATTTTTATAAACTCTTTCAATAACAATTATATAAAGATTATTATAAGTACATGTTGTTCTCTTTTACTAATGAATTGAAATTTAAAGAAATTATTGATAAATGCAATGATAAACTTAAAACAATTGAGAATTTTTAGTATACAGTTATATTTGATGTAAATTTTCAAAATAAAAGAGAAATATTTATATTAGCTAAAACTATTCTCTTATGATAATTACTTTAAGTTTTCTATTTCATCTAAAGATAAGCCAGTTAATTCTGATATTAAGGATATTTCCATATTTTTTGTTAACATATTCTTTGCTATTTCCATTTTACTTTGTTCTATGCCTTCTTTAAAACCATCTCTATGAGCATAATATAAACTAGCTCTATCTACTCTTTCATTTTCTTCTTCTTTTGTTAATATGTCTTTAAACTCATCATTATTATTAATATCAATTACTCCGTTTTTGTATTCTTCCATAATATTGTCCTCCATGGGTAATTTTTCTAACTTTTCTTTGCTATCTATTGCAAGCATAGCTAGATATTTATATTCAAAGTTATTTATATCACTATTGTACCATACCTCTAATAGCTTTGCCATATTAAATGTCATTATTTTAATCTTGTTAGTAAACAAATCATCTTTATTATTTTCTTCTCTAAACATATATACTTTTTTATAATCATCTTCTTCTTTATTATAATCAAGGTTTATTTGTACGCTATGAACAACC
>JAFQID010000007.1 GCA_017397685.1 Bacilli bacterium
ACCATGTACTTCAAAATATTTCTTTGCATATTCATATGTTTCTTCCCACAATAGGTTTTTTCTATTAAATCTCATATTTAATTTTGATAACAGTTCATATCTTTCTGTATTAGGTGTTAAATTACTTCTTTGAGTTATTATCCAACGACCAAGATTTATGGTTCCATTTTCATCGTGTTCATATCCGTTATTTGTTTTGAAGTTATATGGTACTTCAAGATTACCATGTACTTCATAATATTTCTTTGCGTATTCATATATATCGTTCCAACTATAACTTAATCTGTCTCTTACGTATTTTAACATTTCAAATAAATTTTGATTTGTTATTTCTATGTCGAATGAAGTATTTTGAATTTTAATTTCTCTTTTCTCTGATGATGTGGTATTTTTCGCTTTTATTTCTTTGATTCTGTTTTTTAGATTATTTTCTAATTCTTTTATGTAATCAAAGTTGTTTGTTAAATCTATAATTATTGGAGCAAGTAGTTTATTTATTATTTCTTCTTTTTGTTCATTCTCATCTATTTTTATATTTCTTGTTTTGCAGATTTCTTTTAATTCTTCTAATGAATATTTTTCGTATTCTAATAGTTTTTCTTTTGTAGTTCCTTTGACAGCAAGTGCTCTACCTAATTGTTCGAAATACACTATATCTGAAGATGTTGTTCTGCCCATTATTACTCCATCTATATTTGGAACGTGTACTCCTTCGTTGTATTGGTTTATTGCGAACATCACTCTCAGTTTATTTGAAACGTTTTGTCCATTTAAATCTGTGTCGTTATAAAAGGCTTCGCGGTTTTCCTTACCTTCTTTTCCCATTTCACTTGTTGTTTGATATATTATTATGTCTTTTTCAGAAATCCCCATATCGCTAAACCATGTTTTTGCTTCATTAATGATAGTTTGCATGTCATTTACATTTTCTTCTGATTGTTGCGGGCAAAAATATATATATTTGCCATCAGGTTTTAAATTTTCTTTTATTACATGTGAAATAGATGGTGCATCAGCTATTCTTCTTTTTAAATCTTTAAGTAATTTTTCACATTCCTTATATTCTTTTTTTTCTGGGTTAATTGTTTTTAATTTTTCTTCTAGTATTTTTTGTGTTTCAATTAAATTAATATAAGCACTTTTATATATTGGCTTTGGTAATACTCCGTCTATCATTGCATCACATAAATCATATTTACTTACTATTTTGTTTGAAAATAATTCATTTGTATCTGGATTTGCCATATCTCTTTCATACTGCGTACCTCTATCTCTAATTGTATATGCGCTCATTCCGAATACTTTTATATTTGGATGTGTTTCGATTATTGTGTTTATTCTAGAGCCCCAAACCGGTGCGCCTATATGATGAAATTCATCTATTATAAGCATTTGTGCATTAAGTGATTCTATTTCGTTTCTATCCATATTTATAAAGCTTTGATATGTTCTAAATTCTAGATTTGAAAGGTCTTGTTCATTTATGTTAGGATTGTTTTTTATTATTGATTTTAGGTGTTCGATTATTCCGTTTGATGGAACGATATAAAGTATTTTTTTATCTTGGTTATCATAAGCTAACTGAAGTGCGTTATAACTTTTACCGGTGCCTGTTGCGTGGACTATAGCCACTACATCATTGTTTTGGAATGCTTCTTTTACTTTTTTGTATGAGGCTATATTATGATCATATAATCCTATTTTTTCATATTCTTTATTCATGATTACCTCTATCAAATAGTTCGATATCAATAAACTCTTTTTCTGATATTATTTGTTTTGTAATTACAACTATATCATTTTTTAGAATATTTGAATTTTCTTCATTTTGCTGTTGTGTTATTTCAACTATTTTATCATTTATTTTTATTTTAAATCCAATTTTAGTACTATTTATACTTTCTATACCATTTTCAGTTGGAATAAATACTTCTATAACTTTTCCTATAACCTTTTCCATAAGCACCTCGTTATTTTTATTATATCAAGTTTTAAGATGTTGTTCAATTAATTAGCAATTAAAAAGCACTAAGGACTTAAGTGCTTTTATATAAATAAAGGAGATTTTTTGAACTCTTTTTCTGATAAGTTTTCCATTGTATATGTATATTCATTCATAAGGGTTATCTCTCCGTTTTTTAAAGTTTTTTGTACATCGATTAGTCTTTGGTTTTCAGAGCCTCTGAATAATAGATTTAAGTTTCTTTGTTCTAAGATAAATGGTCCATCTACTAGTATATCGATGTTTTCTAGGAATTTGTTTATATATGGGTTATTTAATGAGATTAACTTTTCAAATGTAAATCCTGTATAACACCATATGTTTAGTCCTAAACTCTTTGCGTAAGAAGCGATCTCGGCACATGCTTTTGGTTGGAACATTGGGTCTCCACCACTAAAAGTAATTCCTGTATGATATTCTAATGCAGATATTTCTTCTTTTATATCTTCTATATTAATTAAAGCTCCACCTTTAAAGTCATGGGTACAAGGATTGTGACAACCTTTACAGTTATGCGCACATCCTTGAGTCCAAATTACAGCTCTTAGGCCTGGTCCATCTACTATACTATCTGGTTGTAATGGTGCTGCTAAGCGAATCATTATTTTGCACCTGTGTGTTTTACTCTATCTTGAACTTCTGATTTTTTTGCGTTATTGAATCTGTCTACTGTTCCTACTAAGTATCCAGTTATACGGCGTATTCTTTCGAATGATACTCCTTCACCAACAGTTTTAGTCTTTTTTTCTTTATCCATTTTATTTTCCTTCCTTTCTTTAACAATTAAAGTTATTTATAACTTCCATTTCTACCCCTTCGCCTTCTTTTCTTCCGCATCTAGGGCATGTATCTTTTATTATTCCAACGTATCCACATACTGGATCTCTATCTACTGGATGGTTTATTGCTCCGTATCCAATATCGTATTTTCTCATTAATCTTACTACATTTTCAAATGCATCTACGTTATTTACTGTATCTCCATCAAGTTCAATGTAAGAAATATGTCCTGCGTTTGTTAAACTGTGATATACTCCCTCAGTTTCTAGTTTGTGTGCTACACTTGTTTTATAGTAAACTGGTACATGGAATGAGTTTGTGTAGTAATCTCTATCTGTTATTCCTTTTATTTTTCCGTAAATTGAACGATCTATTGCTGTAAATCTACCTGAAAGACCTTCAGCTGGGGTTGCTAGTAGTGAGAAGTTAAGTTTTAATTCTTCACAGTATTCATCGCAACGTTTTCTCATGAAATTAATTATTTCTAGTCCTAGTTTTTGAGATTCTTCACTTTCTCCATGGTGTTTACCAGTTAATGCTTTTAAACATTCTGCTAGACCTATAAATCCGATTGAAAGTGTTCCATGTTTTAGAACTTTCTTTAGTTTTTGCCCAGCTTCTAGTTTTTCAGAATCTAGCCATACGTTTGCTCCTAGTAAGAATTTGAAGTTATGTTTACCTTTACTACATTGATGTTCAAATCTTTGCAATAATTGATTTTTACATAAATCCATTAAGTCTCCTAGTTCTTCGTAGAATGCTTCCATATCTGCTTTATCTGAGTTTAATATTCCGTGTTTTATACCTAGTCTTGGTAAGTTGATTGTTGTAAATGATAGGTTTCCTCTTCCTGGGGTTACTTGTTTATTTGGATCAGCAACATTTGCAAGTACTCTTGTTCTACAACCCATATAACCTACTTCTGTTTTGAAGTCTCCTTCTTTGTAGTATGGTAAGTTAAATGATGTGTCTATGAATGAGAAGTTAGGGAATAATCTTTTTGCTGAAACTCTACAAGATAGTTTGAATAAATCGTAGTTTGGATCTCCCTCTAAGAAACTAACTCCTTCTTTACATTTAAATATTGATATTGGGAATATTGGAGTTTCTCCATGTCCTAATCCTTCATCTGCTGCTAGTAAGTAATTTCTTATAATCATTCTTCCTTCTTCGGATGTATCTGTTCCAAAGTTTATTGATGAGAATGGTACTTGTGCACCCGCTCTTGAATGCATTGTATTTAAGTTATGAATAAATGCTTCCATAGCTTGATATGTTATTCTATCTGTTTTTTGGAATGCTTTTTCATAAGCTAGGTTTATTATTTCTCTTACTTTATCGCTTTTTGATGAAAACTCTTTAAATAAACTTAGATGTTTTTTACCATCTATTTCTTCATAATCTATTTTAATTGAAGTAAGATTGGTTACTATATCTATTAATTTTTTAAAGTTTATAAGTTCTTTTATTCCTTCTAAGTCTAGGAAATCATTTAGCATTTGTTTGAATTGCTTTTTGAATGTTTTTAGTACACCTGGTGCTAGATAGAAATCAAATGCTGGGATACTTTGTCCTCCATGTTGATCGTTTTGATTTGCTTGAATAGCTATAGCGGCTAGTGCTGCATAACTCATTATGTCATTAGGTGTTCTTAGATATCCATGTCCTGTTGTAAAGCCACTTTTAAATAGTTTATCTAAGTCTATTTGGTTACAAGTTGTTGTTCCCATTGCCCAGAAATCTAAGTCATGTATATGAATTGCTCCTTCATCATGAGCTCTTGCATATTTTGCATCCATTAGGTAAGCTTTTGTAAATTCTTTAGATACTGTTGCACCAAAGTGAAGCATTGTTCCCATTGGTCCATCACCATCAACGTTAGCGTTTTCTCTTTTTGAGTTTTCTTCTCTAGCACTTTTTAATCCTAATGACTCTATTGCTTTTACAAATTTATGTTGTTGTTTTACTGAGAATGCTTCACGAGAGGCCGCTCTTCTTTCTCTGTATTCTTTGAAAGATGAATATACTTCTTCGTGCCCTAGATCTTGAAGTTGTTTTTCAATTATATCTTGGACATCTTCAACACCTATTGTTTTTCTATCTTTATAGTTTTTTTCGATATATTTTAGTACTTTTTCTTTTACGTTATTTACTAATTTTTCATCGTATTCTTCAAATACACTATCGAATCCTTTTTTTATAGCTATTGCTACTTTTGTATCATTGAAACCTACTCTTTGTCCGCTACGTTTAACAACGATTAGGTCATCAAAAAAATCTTTTTCCATTTTTACTCCTCGCCTTCTAAATGGTTTTGTACCATCACAATCATAATACAATAAAGTTTATTTCTTGTAAATGTTTTTTTGTACTATTTTTTTATTTTTTTAATAATTTGACATTTTTGTTTTTTTAATTTTTTGTGTAAAAAAAACAAAGCCTTTATTTTAAAAGGAAAATAAAGATTTTTATGTATTTGTTCGCTTTACAACATTATTTTTCATTATGTATACACTTTTATACTTGAATATTTTTTAAGATTTTGAATAGTATTTTTTAGGTGGTATAAATGTTTAGTAAAATTAAAGAGTTTATTATGAATTTGATGGTAATGACTACTAGTTATTCGTTGGGTGTTTTTGCTAGTCCTTTATCTAGTGAGAAAGAAGAGTATTATATTAATGAATGTATTAAAGGTGATAAGAATGCTAGAAATAAACTTATAGAACATAATCTAAGACTTGTTGCTCATATTGTTAAAAAATATGAAAGTAAGAGTGCTAGTAGTGATGATTTGATTAGCATTGGTACTATTGGCTTAATTAAAGGAATAGATTCTTATAGACCTAGTAAGGGAGTAAAACTTACTACTTATGCGGCTAAGTGTGCAGAAAATGAAATACTTATGTTTTTTAGAAGTAATAAAAAATATAATAATAATGTTAGTTTGAATGATACGATTGGTTATGATAAGGATGGTGGAGAAATTACTTTGATTGATGTTTTGAAGGAGCAGAGTATTAACCTTGAACAAAGTGTTGAACTTAAGGATAATATTAAATGTTTAAGTAAGTATTTAAGCGCTTTAAACAAGAGGGAACTCGAAATTATCAAGAAAAGATATGGACTACTTGGTGAGAATGAAATGACTCAAAAAGAGATTGCTAAAGAGATGAAGATATCTAGAAGTTATGTTTCAAGAATAGAAAAAAGAGCACTTATTAAAATGCTCAGAGAGTTTATTAAGAATAATAATGTTTAGTCTGTGAGTACAACGTATGGATTTGTGTACGTTCCATCACCTTGTGCGTTAATCATAGTTTCCGCTTTTAAGGAAACGGCCGGAAGCAAGCCACGACTAGAAATGGACACACTATGCGCGCTGAGGTGGCCCGCAGAAGCCACAAAGATCGAATCAGCATCAGAGCCAGTCCAGCAGAAAGGACTCATTGTCCAATAAGTGCCACTTGTGTATAAGTAATATGTTTTATTAGTTGATGAACCATCATCTTTCCAAAATATACCTCCAGCAAATGCCACTTCATCTGCTGTTAGAAGTCCTATTGGTTTTGATAGTTTTCCATTTCCTCCCCATGCATCTCCACTTACTGTATGTTTATCTTCTACGTCAGTACATTTATATGTTGGCTGAGCATCACTTTTCGCTGAAAGTGTAGTAATGTCCATTAATCTATTCGCAGCTCCATAAAAGGTATATGCTGTATATGAACCTGTTGTTGGTGTTGTAGGATTACTCTTATCCGCACAATATGGTACATTTGCTATCTGGTCTTCATAATTTTCTAGTCCACTTGATGTATACCATGCATCTACTAAAGTTTTTGCAAGACTTTCTCCTGTTCTATCTTCCCATATATATTCATTATATTTTTGATCATCATAGTCTTCATAAAAATAATAATCCGTATTATTTATCTTAACCTCTGTTCCAGTAACAGGACATGTTCCATTTTCATATATTCCATTATATCTTAGTCTTACTGAACCATCTTCATTTGTTCTAATTATTCTCCAGCAATATCCTCCAAATCTTACGTTATTATTTGTTACCGCTCCTCTATAATAATATACTCTCTCACCTATTCCGTCTCCATCTAAATCTTCAGTTAATGATAGGTTTGATGTGTAATATAGTCCATTTCCATTCGTATCACTAGATATTTGTGCAAAATCTATATTTTCATCACTCATACCGCCTCTATTATCTGTTATTATTTTGTTATATAGTGTTGAATTACCTTTTATTATTAATTCATCATTAATTTTATCTTTAATTGCGTCTAAAAATTTATTTTTTTGAGCATATGCATTTAGTATTGCCAGTAGTAAAAATAAAAATAATATTAAGAATGTATATACTAGGGTTGTTGAAATAAATCCTTCTTTTTTCATATTTTTTCTCCTAGTATAATTATACGTTTTTATTAAGTGTTTGTAAATAAGGTTTTATTAATTTATTTTAAATGATATAATATCTTAAAGGAGTGATATTATGAGAGGTTTAGTTCTTGAAGGAGGAGGAGCTAAAGGTGCTTATCAAGCTGGTGCGATTAAGGCTTTTGAAAAAAAAGGAATTAAGTTTGATGCGGTTGTGGGTACGTCTATTGGATCTATTAATGGTGCGATGTATGCCTCAAAAAACCTTGATATGCTTTATAAGTTATGGCTTGAAACTGATAGTAAAGCTTTGTTTGATATTGATGGTAAACTTCTTTATAATCTTTCTAAGGTTAATTTAAGTGAAAAAGTTATTAAAGATGGTCTTGGTGCAATTTCTAAGGTTATTAAAAATAAAGGAATCGATACGGCTAATATAAGGAAGTTTTTAAGTAAACATATAAGCGAGAAGAAACTTAGAAATAGTAATATTGATTATGGACTTGCTACTTATAATATTACTGATAAGAAAGTTGTACATATTTTTAAAAAAGATATACCTGAAGGCAAACTTATTGATTATATTATTGCTAGTAGTTATTTACCTATTTTTAAATTTGAAAAGATAATTGATGATAAGTATTATTTAGATGGTGGTCTTCATAGTAACTGCCCTATTGTTATGTTTGATGATAAGGATTTTGATGAAATATATGTTGTTAAAGCATGGAGAACTAAGGTTAAATATAAGGTTAAGAAGAAAACTAAGGTACATATTATTGTTCCAAGAAAAGCACTTGGTTCTTCTATGGCTTTTGTACCAGAAGTTTCTACTGAGAGATTTAATTATGGTTATTTTGAAACTTTAAAGTATCTTGATAATCTTGATGGAAATAATTATTATTTTAAGGCATATAATTCTAAGTATTATGATATGCTTTTTGATAAAAGAACTTTCGAAAAAATGGTTAAAAAATATGGTACTATGTTTTCTACTAGAAATAAAAAAAGATTTATTATAAGAATTGTCGAGAAAGTTTGTGAAGATTTAGGTATAGATAGATTTAAAATATACAATATGCCCTATTTGTTAACTAGACTTAAATATAAAATGGTTAATAAAAAAGATAATGTATATTATGATTTCATTAAAAGTATCAAAATTGAGTTCATTTAAAAAGATAACTGGTCTGTTATCTTTTTTGTTTTAAGTTAAGTACCTCGTTAACAATATCTAAAGTAGCTTCACCGTTTATTAAATATTCACTTAAAGTTTCTGGTAATCCTTTTTCGAGCAATCTTTTTTGTAATATTAATATATCTAAATCGGTTTCTAAACTTTTATTAACTATGTCTTCATCGTATAAAAAATCTAAAATTAATGCGGATAATGATGCATAGGTTGTTGCGAGTAGATTTTGATTTCTAGTTTCTAGTTGTTTTTTTGCTTCTTCAGTTAATTCATTACTTGGGTTTTCTGTGTATATTGCTGATCTACCATCTACGTCTATTATTTGAGGCTCAAGATTAAATGAAACTAATATATTGCTATGTGAATCACTGCTTACTTTTTTGTTTGCAAGGTCTATATGATATATGTTTTCTTTTAATAGTTCTTGTAAGTTTCTTAGTATTTTTTTCATTATTTTAATTTTTGTACTTCTTGGTAAGAATGATAAATTATGTAAGTCGGTATGATTTTTGTGATATTTAAGTGCGCATCCTAGAAGTTTATAATCTTCTAGTCTATATATTGGTGCTTTTGGAAGGGATGTATACTCTATGTTTGGTTGTCTTTGAATTGCTTTTATTATTGCATTTTTGTTATATAATTTAACGCCTTCTTCATCGTAATATGAAGCAAATCTATCTATGTGTTTTCCTGCTCTTACATCCTTAAGATTTCCAACTACTTTTATATCGGAGTCATCTGATGGATATCTTTTAATTAGTGATTCATCAAAGTGTCCAGATGTAATTTTCCTACTTAAATCGTTATGGTATATTTTATATAAAATTTCGTTTGATGCTTTGTAAACGTGTGCTTCACTACCTGAACCTATTTTTTTTCTTTGTAAATTTTCTATTTCTTTCTCACTTAAATATATTGGTTCCATATCATAACCCCCTTTTATTCTATGGATTTTTTAAGTGCTTATATTTTATCATATTTATAGTATTTTGTCAAATCTTTGTTTGCTTTAGGTGTCAAAATTAAAAGAATGTTAATTATTTATGAAAGTGCACAAAACATGTGCACTTATATTTGAAATACATTATAATACTTCCTAAGCAATTTATTTGTCATATTAAGGAGGTATTAAAAATGGCAAATAATTATTGTCATCTATCTTATGAAGAT
>JAFQID010000047.1 GCA_017397685.1 Bacilli bacterium
AACCTTTTTAGCATGGAATCATTTTCCTTTTCATCATTTATTTTACTAAAATTTCATAAAAATACAAGAGAAAAAGTTGCTTTTTCTCTTGTAATTACAATCATTTGTTTATAAATTGCATTTTACTATTTAACTAACTTTGTATGTAAAGTGAAATTGTATTAATTTTGGATCTCAATTAAAAAGAAGACACAATAAATTTAATTGTAAATGAACTAATTAAATATGTCTTCATATAGAATTATCTTCTATGGTGTTTCTGATTATAATCGTAATTATTTTGACTATTATAATCATAATATCTTGAAGGAGTTGGATAGTTATTATATCTAGGTCTTGCTGTATTTTGAAGTTGTTTTCTATATTTGTTTCTATTTTTATTACTTACTTTAATCGCTATACCTAATCCAGATAAAATACCAACTAAAGCACCACCGGTAATAATCCAAGTTTTTTTATTAATAGAAATTTTAAATTTCTTATTTGAAATGTCTGTGATTTGTTCTTGTTTTTCAATATTATCAATTTCTTCTATTATATTGTTTTCAATATTTTCTTCTATTGGTTTAATAGATATATAACTAGGTAGATTGATAATTTCATGTGATTCGTTAGGATTGTCATCTTCAACTTTCGTAGGGTCTTTCATATACCATTCGAGTTCACTTGTGTCGCCACCTTCTTTAATAATATCCTGCGGAGATACCGCTATATTTTTAATTATAATACATTCTCTTCCATCATAATTTTTTCCATATTCAGCTTGTTGGATAAATACATCATGATCTAACCATGTTGCATCCACATAATAATGTTCTCCTTCAATTTCAATTAAATTCCATGCATGGTTATCACTAAGAGCAACAAAAGAATCAAGATTAACACGATTACTTAATGCATCAGTTAGAGCAGCATAGTTACCACAAATGGCGGAATTCTTTTCAAAAACTGCGTGTAACATACCACCTTCATAAAAACTTTGTGTTAATTTTGAATGTGGCATATTATTATTTACGGCATTTGATACTTCTTCATCATAACTAAGATTATCTAGAACGTATATTAATATAGCATCAAGTTTTTCTTGATCTGTACTATTTTCGTTTAAATTTAAAGAAGAAACTATACTATCTAATTTTTTGTTAACGGAAAGTAATAATTCTAAATTATCAGGATTATCAGAAAAACTAACATTAACTCCATTATTTATTAAAGTGTTATAATCAGATGTTTTAAAATCAATCGCAACACTATATGGATTATTTACAAAGTTTAAACTATCTAAAAACGTTAATTTTGAGTAATCAATATCACAATTTCGCTCATAAATTAATAAAGATAAGTTTTTTAAGTGTTTAAGATTTTCGATAAAGTTAGGTTCAATAGAAAAATTGTATAAAGTTAATCCGGTGATATTGGTGGCATCTTCTAAAAACCCAAAATTATTTTTATTGAACTGATAATTCCCCATGTTTATTAGTGATAATGTTTCTAAGTTAGGTATATCTTTTAAAATGTTAAGATTACTTAAATCATCATGAGAAATATAAAAATGTATATCTTTCAAATTAGTACAATACTTTAACCATGTTAAATCAGAATTATCAGTTATAGTCAAGAAAATATAATCGATGTTTTTTAAATCTTCTAGTGTTATTTTCTCGTCATTACTTTTCTCTATTTTTGTATAAATAGAGTTACGATAATTTTCAGGAATATCAATAGTTCCATCTTCATTTATTATTGTAACAACTTGTTCTTGCACTTTCGAATTTAGTTTTTCTATTTCATAAAGTTCTGTTATATTTGTTTCTGTTTGTAAATTATAATTTAAATTAGAGTTAATATCTTCTTCAATGTCAAGTGTGATTTCATCTATATTTTCATTACTTATGTCATTTTTAACATTTGCTTTTTTTGTACATCCAGACATAAGTGAAACAGATAGCGCGATGCTTAATACGAAAATTACAAAACGATTTTTATATAAATTTAAATTGCTAATATTTGCTTTTTTGTGTTTGTTATTTATTTCAATTTTCATCTTTCTATAACTCCTTTAAATATATTATTTGCTAGTTTTAATTCTATTTCATCAAACTTTGTAATTAAATCGACAATTTCTTCACCAATGAATTTAGCTAAATAATAATGACTTCTATCGAGTTCAGTATAAATAATATAATGATATTCATATCCTTCAATATCAAATATAATTACAACTTCCATTTTCTTTTTGCTACCATTATCCAATAATATTTCAATATAATCTTTCATAAAGTTTTACTCCTATTTTCTATAAATATATCATTTTGTCTTTTTATTGTAAAGAATATATATTAAAAATATAAACAATTTAAAAATTAATGGTTGATTTTTTTATGTATTTTATTTATTTTGTGTAAGTCAAAATAAAAAACGCTATAACAGCGATTATTCTTTTTTGGTGGAGCTGAGGGGTAATTAGCCCCTGTCCAAAGTTTGCTAAGTAATGTCTTCTACAAGTTTAGTTGGTTTTTAATTTCAAGTAATAACGTAGATTGCCAACTTCTATTATTACTCTAGAATGTATAATTATTCGTTACTTACCTACATACAAATAAGTAATATATACCACTTTATGACTCTCAACATTAATCTCGTGGTCAAAGATTAAGTGAAAGCTCCGATTTACTTAAGTATTAAGCAAATGCTGGAGAGAAATTTTCATTTCTTCCGTTTATTTTTATTTTGCATTTTAAGTATGCCTACTACTTGCGCCAATACCCTGCATAACTCTGTCGAAAACATGCAGCCCCATGTTTTAACGTTTTTTATTATACCATATTTATATTTTTAAATCTAGTGTATTACTTGACATTTTTTCTTCGTGCGAGTATTATAGTTTTTATATGAAACAGATTGATTTTGATAATGAAAATAATTTAATGAAGTTTGTAGTAAATACTATTACTACTTGTAGACTTGCTGGTGCGATTGCTTTGCCTTTTGTTTATAATTTTGCTGGCGAGGATGTTGCGGCATTATGTACTTTAGGACTTTATGCAACTGATGCGATAGATGGTTTTCTTGCTAGAAAGTTTGAAGCATCTACTTTTTTAGGAAGTTTGCTTGATGCTTCTAGTGATAAATTATTGATTGTGATTTCTTTTATATTACTTGCGTTAAAGTTTCCTGTTATGTGGGCTCCTTTAATTTTGGAGATTATGATTCTTGCGACTAACTATAGTATATATAAAAAAGGTGGTAGCGTTGTTGTAAGCGAGATAGGAAGAAATAAAATGATTCTTTTATCTGTGTGCACTATTGTTTCATATTTATTAATTGCTATGCCTGCTTTTGGTGTAAATACTTTAGAACCTCATGTACCAATGCTTGTTAATTTATTTGGAGCAATTATATCTGGTGGTTCTTTACTTACTTTAATTGATTATTTAAAGAAATATAATTCTACTGAAAAGCAAAAGAAAGTTAAATATAATGAAATAATGAAACTTAAAACTGTTAAAGAAGTTTTAAAAGATATGGTTAGTCATAAATATTATGTTGAGCATAGGAGTGAACCTATTTTAAAACAGTTATATAAATAACTTGAACTATTTTGAGTTAAATGATAAAATTATTATAGGAAGTGATTAAAGTGAATAATAAAATAGCTATGTTAATAGTTACTGTTATTGCTATAGTTGGAGCGATTGGTATCTATTATTTATATGAAGATAATGATGTTAAGGAAACAGATGCTAAAAAGTTTCATAATGAATATACTTTAGTAAGCGAAGATAATGTGTTTGTATATAAAAGTATAGATGAGATTATTAATATTTTGGAAGGTGGAACTGGAATAGTTTATCTTGGGTTTCCTGAATGTCCATGGTGTCAAAGTTATGTTAAATATTTAAATGAGGTCGCTATAGAAAATAATATTAAAGAAGTTTATTATTATAATATAATGATGGATAGAAATAATAATACAGAAAAATATCAAAAAATAGTAAGTTTACTTTCTGATAAACTACTAGCTGATGATAATGGACAAAAAAGAGTTTTTGTTCCTGATGTAAGTTTTGTTAAGAATGGAAAGATTCTATTTCATGACAATGAGACTTCTGTAATTGATAGTAATATTTCACCAGATGAATATTGGAACGATAATAATATAAAAGTTTTTAAGGCAAAGATGACAAGTTATATTTCTGATTATACTGGTACTTGCTCTACTTGTAATTAGGAGGTTTATATGAATTATATGCATTATTTGATACTTGCTTTTGTTCTTATTATAATATCTTTGATAGTTGTTAAAATTAAAAGAAAAGATTTTCGTATTGAAATTAATAAATTGATTAGTTATTTAGGCGGAAAAGATAATATCATTGATTCTCAAATTAATTTATCTAGACTTAAAGTAACTCTTAAAGATATGAGTCTTGTTAATAAAGAAGGTATACAAAAGTTAGGTGCTAAAGGAATTGTAGAAATTAATAATCAATTAAAAATAATATTTGGAAGTAATTCAAAGCAATTAAAAAAATACATTATAGATTTAAAGTAAGGAAACTTACTTTTTTGTTTGTTTTTTGACATAATTCGACAAATATCGACATCATATATATGATATTATTTTTATGGTGAAATTATGAATAATTTGTTTAGTGCATTTTTATTTAATGTAGTTTCTATAGTATTTCCTACTTTAATTTATATGATATTTTTTTCCTTTAAAGATCATTTTAAAGACGGCGAAAATGATGTTGCTTTAGATATTTGCCTTATTTTCTCGTTATTTATCATTTATTATTTTTGTTTTATTATAAAAGTTGATGATAATTTGTTTTCACTTTTTATTCCCATTTTAATTGCGTTTATTTTTAATAAAGTCAGAACTTCTATTTTGATTAGTTTTATATGTTATTTTATTATTTATGAAATGGGACATTTTGGTTTTTATTTTTTTATATTACTAGCACTTTATTTTTTGATATATTATATATATTATAAACGTAATAAAACTAAATTATTTTTGACTAATTGTTTTTCTATAGCAACTATATTATTTATTATTCTATACTATTTTATTAATAATTTAGATTATTTAGATTGTATTTTTTATATTTTTATTTATTTGATTTCTATTTATACTATTTATTTTTTAATTAATAAAGCTAATAATATAATTAATTTATATAACAGTTTAAAAGATATTGAGGATAATAAGATACTTAAGACTACTATTTTTAAAGTTACTCACGAAATAAAAAATCCTTTAGCTGTTATGAAAGGATATTTAAGTTTATTTGATATTAATGATAAAGTTAAAATTAAGAAATATGTTAATATTCTTAAAACTGAAGTAGATAACGCTTTACTTGTGCTTAAGGATTTTTCAGATATTAATAATTTAAATATTAATAAACAAGAGATAGATTTTAATAAATTACTTTTAGAAATAAAAGAAACTGTTTTTCCATTTTTTAATGATAAATCTATTAGTTATTTATTTAAAAGCGAAGATGATATTATTATTAATGCTGATTACGATAAACTTAAACAAGTTTTTATTAATCTTATTAAAAATTCTATTGAAGCATGTGATAAATACGGAAAAATTGAGCTTAATTCATATAAGACTGATAAATATTTATTTTTAAGTATTAAGGATAATGGCTGTGGTATGGATAAAGATATGCTTGATAATATATTTACCCCTTTTTATACTAAAAAGAAATATGGTACCGGTCTTGGTCTTTGTCTTTCTAAAGAAATTATTGAGGGGCATGGCGGGTCAATTAAATATTTTTCTACCTTAGGTAAAAGTACTACTGTTAAGATTATTTTACCAATTTAGAATGGACCGTAGTATGGTGGGAATGGTCTTGGTGGCCTAGGTGGATACGGCATATAATAAGGTCTTGGTCTATATGGATTAAATATTCCTACCGCTGTCCCTCCGGTTAATGCTCCTAGTAAAAAGGGTGCTGCAAATCCTATTATTCTATCATCTTTATATTTATAATTATTATACATAAACTTCCTCCTTCTCTTTAATATACGCAAAAAACACATTTTTGGATGTGTTTTTATAGTGATTTTAATCTATATAAATTAAATGAAGGTTTGTTTAAAAATCTATAGTTATATTTTCTTGTACCTATTCCTGATGAAACAAATATTTTTGTTATTCCTTTTTCGTATTCTGGTAAGAAATAATTCCCAGATTGTTTTTCTTTAATTAATGGCCCATAGAACGGAAGAATTATGCTGCCACCTAATGAATGACCACATAATATTAAATCTACTTCATATGAACTTTTATCAAGTTTTTCTATTGTCATTCCATCATGAGATAAAACTATTATATACTTTCTATTTTCTTCACTGTAAAACTCAAAACTTTTTTCTAAATCTATAGTTTCTTTTTGAGACGGTGGAAGACCCACTATATAAATAGGATCATTGTAATCTTTATAGATAGTATCATACGAATTAGAAAGAAGTGTAAAATCACTTTGAGTCATTATTTCTTCAAAATAATCTAGCGTATAATCAGCACTTCCTTTTACCGCATACTTTCCTATTTTAGCTTTTAATGACTTTAATTTATTTATTAAATTATTTTTTTCTTCTTCGCTTAGTTTTGATCCTTGATTTACTAAGTCTCCAGTGAATACTATTAAATCTGGATTTAATATATTTATTTTTTCTATTAATTCATCTACATCTTTCATATCAATTGTTGATTTTAAAAGTAAATCAGAAAAATGTACTATTTTCAAACCACTAAAGTGCCTTGTTAATATATTACTTTCTACCCTATATTCTTTTGTTATAATTCCTTTTATACCGATATATTTACTATAACAAAAAAGTAAAAAAAGTAAAATTATTAAGAATATAAATATATTAATGATTTTGTGTGATTTTTTTTCTTCTTCAATTATTTCTTCTTTTTTTTGTTTTTTCTCTTTCATATTATAAGGCCCCGACTGAGTTTGCAAAAATAAGCATAAAGAATGTTATTGTATTATGTAAACTGTGTATTAACATAGGTGTATAAATGTTTTTTTTGTCATAATAAGCGAGTGCGAATGCGAATCCAAGAGAACCGTATGGTATTACATAAATCAAGTCTATTAATGAAAAATCTAGTGTTATTATGTGTGCAAGCCCAAATAGCACTCCACAAGTTAAAGCATAAAACCATTTGTTTTTAAATATGTTTCTAAGTGATTTTCTAAATACTAATTCTTCGGTAATTGGTGCGAATATTGATATACTTAAAAATGAATATAGTGGTAATTTAAACATTGTTTCTCTTACTAGGCTTTCGTTTTGTGATATCTCTCCTACTGTCATATTTATAAATAAATTAGATAAAGCCATTATACCAAGTCCTATAAAATAGTATTTTAATCCTAACTTGATTGATTCTTTATAATCAGATTTAAATATTTTAAATTCTTTTATTAAGTCTTTTTTATAAATTATGTAAAGAAAAAATATAAATAACCCATTGGCCAGTAATGCTGATACTGTGTGATTTTTTATAATTAAATATATAAAAATCATTAAGGTATCTGGTACTATAAACATACTAGTGATTACAATTGTGCATTTTGTTATTTCATCCATATTTTTTAATAATGGTAAGTTTTTTTGATTGCCTCTTAGTACATTAATCATACCTATTATTTCATATACTCCAAATATTATTATTAATGCGCATATAAATATAATATTTCCAAGAGTTAAACTATTTAAGTAATCTGGTATCGTCTGTGCGGATACATCCCCTATTATTAAATAAGTAAGCAAAAATATAGCTGTTTTTATTAAAAATAAGTTTTTCCCTGTTTTAGCATGATGTTTTACAAAATCTGAGTTTTTATTATAAATATAAGGCACTAAAAATAATATACCTAGGTATGATAATATTGCTAGTAATTTATTTTCTTTTTTCATATTTTTCTCTCTTTCCTAACTTGTATGTTATTACTATAAAAATTATATTATATTTTGTTTTTTTTGTAAAGTATAGTGTGAAACTGTCTTGAACTTGACAGGTTTGATTGTTAAAATATAATGGTATGGTTAAGGAGAGATAGGAATGAATGAACAAATAATTACTAATATTAGTGATGAGCTTGGTGTTACGGTTAGTCAAGTTAATAGTACTTTAAAACTACTTGAAGATGGTAATACTATTCCTTTTATAGCTAGATATAGAAAGGAAGTTACTAATAATTTAGATGAGGAACAAATTAGAAAGATAAGTGATGTATATAATTATGAGCTTTCTTTACTTAAAAGAAAAGAAGATGTAATTAGACTTATTGATGAAAAAGGTATGCTTACTGATGAAATTAAAGAATCTATTATGAAAGCTAAAAAGTTGGTTGAGGTTGAAGATATTTATTTACCATTCAAGGAAAAGAAAAAAACTAAGGCTACTGAGGCTATTAAAAATGGACTTGAAGGACTTGCTAAAATTATTATGAGCTTTCCTGATAATTTTGATGTAAGTAAGGTTTGCTCTAAGTTTTTAAATGATAATGTTAAAGATAATGAAAGTGCTTTAGAGGGTGCTGGGTATATTATTGCTGAGTGGATTAGTGATAATGCTGGATATAGAAAATGGATTAGAAGTTTTATTTGGAAAAGTGGCACTTTAAAATCAAAAATCAAGAAAGATGCAGTAGATGAAAAGAAAGTGTATGAAATATATTATGATTTTGAAGAAGCGATTAGAAGTATTAAACCACATAGAGTTCTTGCGGTTAATCGTGGTGAGGATGAAAAAATATTAAAGGTTAGCGTAGAATATGATAATGATAAAATAGTTGAATATTTAAAATCAAAAGTTATTAAAAGTGAAAGCTCACCTTGTGCTTGTTATGTTATCTCTGCGATTAATGATAGTTTAAAAAGATTAATTTTGCCTAGTATGGAAAGAGAGATTAGAGCGGAATTAACTGAGAAAAGTGAAGATGTTTCTATAGAGGTATTTAAAGATAATCTTGAGCATTTACTTTTGATACCACCTATGAAAGATAAAACTGTTTTAGGACTTGATCCGGCTTATAGAACTGGTTGTAAGCTTGCAGTAATTTCAAACACTTCTAAGGTACTTGAAATTACCGTTATTTATCCTCACGAGCCTAAAAACGAATGGGAAAAATCTAAATTAATTATGAAAGCTTTAATTAATAAATATAAAGTAGATATTATTGCTATTGGTAATGGAACGGCTTCAAGAGAAAGTGAAAAGCTTGCTAGTGAGGTTTGTAAAGAGATGCCAGGGCTTAAGTATGTTATTGTTAATGAGGCTGGTGCGAGTGTATATTCTGCGAGTAAGCTTGCTATTGAAGAGTTTCCTGATTTACATGTTGAGGAGCGAAGTGCTATAAGCATTGCTAGAAGACTACAAGATCCTTTAAATGAACTTGTTAAGATTGATCCAAAATCTATTGGTGTTGGACAGTATCAACATGATGTATCTGAAAAGAAATTAAGTGAATCACTAGATTTTGTTGTAACTAAATCTGTTAATAAGGTGGGTGTTGATATTAATACGGCTAGTCCATCAATTTTAAAATATATTTCAGGTCTTACTAAAACAGCTATTAATAAAATAATAGATTATAGAGAAAATAATGGTAAGATTATGTCTAGAGAAGAAATTAAAAAGAAAAAGATACTTAGTGATAAAGTATTTGAACAATCTATTGGATTTATGAGAATTAACGATGGATTAAATCCTTTAGATACTACTAGTATTCACTTTGAAAGTTATGATAAAACTAATAAGTTATTAAACGAACTTGGTCTTAGTTATAACGATATTGGTAGTGAAAAATTAATTAATGTTTTAGATAGCATTGATTTAAACGATGTTTCAAAGAAACTTGATATTGATTTGTTTACATTAAATGATATTATTTCATGTTTAAAAGAACCTAATAGAGATTACAGAGATGATTTTGATGCTCCCCTACTTAAAAGTGATATATTAAATATAGATAATCTAACTATAGGTATGAAACTTGAGGGAACTGTTAGAAATGTAGTTGATTTTGGTGCTTTTGTAGATATTGGTATTAAGAATGATGGACTTGTACATATTTCCAAGATTACTAATAAGTTCATTAAACATCCTAGTGAGGTTTTATCAGTTGGTGATATTGTTACATGTTATGTTATTGATATTAATAAGGATAAAGGAAAGGTTTCTTTGTCACTTATTAGTGAGTAGTTAAAAAACTATTACAGATTCGTAATAGTTTTTGTTTTAGTATCTAAACTATTTAATATTCTTTTATGCAAATAGAGGTTAATTTAATTTTTCTTTAAATAGTCATCTAATTTTTTATTTACTTCATATTTTTGAATTTCTTTGCATATAATTTCCATTTTATCTCCAACAACTATTAATTCATTATCATTTATGACAATATGTATAGTGTTGTTATTTTTATTTAGTTTAAAACTGTTAATTAAAATACTTGCATTTAAAAAATCAAATTCTAGTTTACTTACATTATATATTTTTATACTCATAATTATATCTTCTATTTTTTCAAAATAGTAACTAAGTCCCATTCCTTTACATGATACATCAATTTGAAAATAAGATTTTTCTAATTTTATTCCTATAACCTCAGAATCATGTAATTCATTTTCAATTAAAAGTTTTTTTATATATTCTTCTTTGTTATATAACATAATTATATGTTCCTTTCTTTTTCTTATTTTTATTAGTAATATTATACTAATCATTTTTAGAATATTCTAGTTTACTTTCGAGGTCAATGAGTTTGATTTTTTTTATAAATCTTTATTTAGAAATTGAAAGAACTTAAAAAAATTGTTTTACTATTTGCAATCAATAACTATTAAAGGAACATAAATTTCATCATCTGTATAACCGGCATGCTGCGATTTTAATTCTTCAAACCCTCTATAAATCAATGTTTTGTTGGTTTTAGCAATTGCTAAATAATCTCCTAGTGAATCTCTAATAATTTCATTTTCTTCACCATCACCAAAAAGTTTAGATTCAATCACATCACTAATTGTATATAAATCAAAGTCACTACTAAAATATTTATCAAATAATCTCTCAAATTCTTTTTTCTTTTCTTCTTTTATAAAAAAATTAATTGTTCTTGGCTCTAATGAAGTGTTTTTTGAAAGACATTCAACTATATCTGGGTAATTATTCAAGTCTATGTTTTCAACATTTATATGTCCGTGATCTGCTACAACAAATATAATAGTATCTTTTATTTTTTTACTCAATTCTTCAATTGCATCGTTTAAATTAACAATTATTTTTTTTACTTCGTTGCTATCACATCCAAGCTCATGCATCGAACTATCTGGTTCAGGATTATAAGCATAAATATATTTTTTGCCACTTTCATTACATATACTTTCTATGATATTAAACATGTCATTTATATCTTTATAAGGATTTTTGCCAAAAGGAAATAACGGATATCCTTTATAATTTGTTTCACTATTTAAAGAATCCATTATTGTTGTTTCTTTCATATGTTTATTACGATATTCTATCGCTTCTTTCAATGGTCTAAATTCCTTATCAGTTTGTCGTGATCCAATAAAAGTAGTGATAACTTCGTCAATATCTTTATAGTACATGAACCATCCTAACATTCCGGATTCAATTGGATTTAAGCCAGTCAATATTGAAGTGGTTGCTGCTACTGTTGTTGCTGGAAAGACTGTTGTAATAGATTTTATTCTATTTTTTATTAAAAATGAATCCTTTTCTAACATTCTATCCATAATATTTGACCCCATGCCATCACATAGAATTGTAACTATATTTTTTGGTTTTTTATTTTCCAATATTTCATCTATATAATCTAAGGTATTGTGTTTATATTCAAGCCCAAAATATTTTTGTATGGAACAAGCCAAATTTGTTAAGCACTCATTATAATTGTTTTTAACTATCATAATATCAACTCCTCATCTATATTCATTATATCACACCAATTCATATTTTCTAGATATAATTCTATTGTCTGAACAATATTTTATTACATATTTGTTTTCTTCTTTGCAGATTATTATTCCTATTGTTTCGTTTTGGTAACTTTTCCTTAAGTTTTCGTTAATGTAATTCATATATATTTGTATTTGACCAATGTGATCCTTTTTTAGTTCTGTTATTTTAAGTTCAATAACTACAAAAGAATTATATTCATAATTAAATAGTAGTAAGTCTATATAATTATATTTTCCATCTATTTTAATTTTATATTCACTTCCTATAAAACTAAATGCATTACCTAATTCTTTCATAAAAGATTCAATATCTTCTAAAATTAACTTTTGCAAAATCTTCTCTGATATAATTTCATGACTGGTTTTGTTTTTTATGATTATTGGATTAGGTATTGAATCTTTTATATTGATATTATTATAAACTATTAACTTTAGTTTAGCTTGTTCTGATAATCTATTGTATTCATTAGTTTTTATCTTATTTTCAAGTTCTCTTACAGAATAAAAATTTTCTACTGCGGCTTTACTGTAATAATTCATTTCATCAGTAGTTTTTAACGTAATAAGTAATTTATAATGACTCCAAGATAATTCGTGCCACAGTGTAGCACCTTTTTTTATCATACGATAAAACTGTCTTATTCTTTTTAAGTTTGTTTCGTTATATTTTTTACCAACTTCAATCATTAGTTTCTCTGAATATTTTTTTATAATCGATTCACCGTAATGTTTTCCTGCTTCACTTAACATTTTACCAACATTATAATAAGTATTCAAATCACTTTTATTAATTGAATAGCTTTTTATTTTTCTGTTTATCTCATTATCTATGAGTTCATTTCTTATTTCATTATAATAATTCATTTTTCCTCCTTTTGTTTAACTTGTTTTATATATTACTGAACTCAAATAAATAATGCAAATTGATATATTGTGATTTTAAGAAAATAAAAAGTATGTAAAATTAATTTATTTATTGGTAATAATTAATTTTTACATACTTAATTAATGTTGTTTTTGAAAAATATATTGTTTTATTATTTTTCTTGTTTTTCTCCAGTTACTATTTCCATTGCTTTTCTCATAAGCATATCATATTTGAATAAATCTTTTGGAGATTGTTTTAAGAATTCTTCTTTTGTGATTTGATATTTCTCACATGTATTTTTGATTTGTTCATTAAGTTCTTCTTCAGAAACTTCTATTTTTTCTAATTTTATAATTTCATCTATTACAAGTCTATAACTTATTCTTTTGTCAGCCTCATCTTTTAGTTGTTCTTTTAGACCATCCATGTCTGTATTACAGAATTTTAAATAATCTTCTAGTTTCATACCTTGCATTTGAAGTTTGCTTGAAAATTCTTTTACTAGTCTCTCTACTTCTTCGTTTGTCATTTCTTCTGGTATTTCAAACTCAGCGCTTTCTAGTATTTTGTCTAAACATTTAAATAGATGTTCATCGTTTATAGCAAACTCTTTTTCAGCTGTTTTTGATTCTTTTATGTAGTTTTTTAAGTCTTCTAGAGTTTTTACTTCTGGTAAGTTTAAATCTTCAAAAAACTCATCATTAAACTCTGGATATACTTTTTCTTTTACTTCTTTTACTTCTACTTTAAACACTACAGGTGCACCTTTTAATTCTTCTGAATGATAGTTTTCTGGGAATGTAATATCTATATCTTTTTTATCACCAGTTTTAAGTCCTACTAGTGCTTCTTCGAATCCTGGAATGAATGTGTGAGATCCTATTTCTAATGAATAATTTTCACCTTTTCCACCTTTGAACGGAACATTGTCTTTAAATCCTTCGAAATCTATTACAGCTATGTTTCCTTCTTTTATTTTTTCGTCTATTGTTTTTAAATCAACGAATTGCTCTTTTAATGAAGTTATTTCACTTTCTATTTCTTCATCTGTTACTTCTACTTTATCTTTTTTAATTTTTAAATCTTTGTATTTTCCAAGTTTTATTTCTGGAGCACTTACGATTGTAAATTCTACTTCTATGTAATCTTTATTTATATCATTTACACTTATTTCGGGAGTAGCTGCTGGGATAATAGTATCTTTATCTTCCATTAACTGTGTATAAAGAATATCTACTGCATTATCAACTGCATCCATGTATAAACTTTCTATTCCGAATTTCTTTATGTATATTTCTTTAGTAACTTGTCCTTTTCTAAATCCGTCTACTTTTGCATCCTTTTTTTTAAGTTCAAATGCTTTATCTAAGCATTCTGTCCACTGTTTTCCTTCTAATTTTAATGTATAACTTTTTTTCATAATTTTACTCCTTTAACATATTCTAACTATTTGTACTTTATATACACCATCAGGTGATGATACTTCTACTTCTTCTCCTGCTTTTTTACCAACTATTGCGGTTGCGATTGGGCTTTCATTTGATATTTTATTATTAAATGGATCAGCTTCATGGCTACCTACGATTTGGTATATTTCTGGTTCATCATCATCTTCATATTTTAATTCTACTTTACATCCTATTGTTACTTTATCAGATGCATTTTCTTCATCTGTGATAATTTTAGCGTGTTCAAGTGTATATTCAAGTTCTACTATTCTTTTTTCAAGATTCGCTTGGTCTTCTCTAGCTTGCTCGTATTCTGAGTTTTCTGATAAATCTCCAAGTGCTCTTGCTTCTTTTAATGTTTGCATTACTTCTTTTCTTTTTTCTAATTTTAAATAATTTAATTCTGTTTCAAGTTCTAAAAATCCTTCACTTGTTAAATAAATATCTTTCTTTTTCATTTATGTGGTCTCCTTCCCTTGCACATTAATAAATGATACACTAAATATGGTAGATTGTCAAGAAATTTCAACTCTCATCATGTCATATTTGTCTAGTTTGAATGGCACTTTTATTTTGATAATTTCTCCTGGATGAGGGGCTTTTTTTACATCTTCATTTTTAGCATTTTTCATTTCATTTATAGTATATTTTTTGACTTCATGATTTGGCCCGAAAAACTCTACTTTATCACCTATTTCAAACTTATTTCTTTGCTCGAGAGTTACTTCTTTTGTACTTTCGTTATAGTCTAGTACTATTGCTAGGAAGTCTTGATTACTTATTTCTACTCTTCCTGTATAGTACTGTTCTTCTACACCTGGAGGTTTGTTATAAAACTGAGGCGCGTTTTCTCTGTTTGAGCATCTTTCTAATATTTTTTTATAGTATGATATATCTTCTTTTGATAATGTGTTATTTAATTTTTTATCTATTACATTTCTATAGCATGATGCGATTGTTGCGATATAGTATAAGCTTTTCATTCTTCCTTCTACTTTAAATGATTCTATATTTAAATCCATCATATCAGGTATATAATCTATCATATTTAAATCTTTTGAACTTATGAATAAATCTTTATCATAATTATTTTCAAATGCGAAACGACATACTTGTGAGCATCCACCTCTATTTGAGTCTCTTTTTGTTACGTAATTTGAAAGTACACATCTTCCACTATATGATGTACACATAGCGCCATGGATAAATACTTCTATTTCTACATTTGTATTCTTTTTTATTTCGATAATGTCTTCTCTTGAGCATTCTCTTGCGAGTACTACTCTGTATGCTCCTAGGGATTCATAAAACTTTACAGCCTCTACGTTTGTTATAGATTTTTGTGTGGATATAAAGAATTTAAGGTTTAATTTTTGCCTTTTTATTGATTCTATTACAGCAAGATCACTTACTATTACTGAGTCTACGTTTAATGTTTCTAGTGTTTTTAAGTATTCATCAAGATTTTTTAGGTCTTTACTGTGAAATATCATATTAACTGTTACATATACTTTCTTTCCTAAGTTATGAGCAAATTCTACTGCCTCTTTCATTTCTTCTATCAAAAAGTTATTTGCGTTAGCTCTTAGAGAATAATCATAACCACCTATATATACTGCATCAGCTCCATATAAGCATGCGATTTTTAATCTTTCTAAGTCTCCTGCGGGCATTAATAGTTCGTATTTCATTTTAAATCACCTATTTTATATTTAATTTCATTTTCTAAAAAGTAGTAGTCTGTATCTAATATGTCTATTAGTTTTTCACTTTTATAATTTTCTAATACTATTTTTTGTTCTAGATTGCTCATAAAGGTTGTATTTATTATTAGATAGTCTAGTTTATTAATTTTATCTATGTATTTATTTGATGCGAATATTTTACTGTAAGCTACGGTAGTTTGTCCATCTTCTTCTTTAAATAATAAAGGGGTTTTTGTTACTTTTTCTTTTACACTTAATTCTTTTTCGTTATCAAGTATATTATTATATTTTTTAAAGTTTGTTACTAGGGCTCTTTTTGAATACATTAATGTATTTCTTGTTATGTAAAAATAATAAAGTTTACTTTTTGTTTTTTCTTTTATTTCTTCTATTTCATCTATTGTAAGATCATTATTTATTACAACATTTTCTATCCCTATATCTTTTAAAAAGTTTACCCCTATATGATTTGATAATATATGGTTTTCATATAATACTACTCTATTTTTATCTATTATATTTACAAGGCCTATATCTTCTATAAAGAAGTTTATTTTTTTATCAAATTTTTGATATATTTCTTTGAATAAAGATATTTCTTTATGCATGAATTTGTTTATCATTACGTAGATGTTATGTTTTTTTGCAAGTTCATTTATTTCATCTATTTCAAAATAAACATCAAATCCTATTGAATAGTCTTTTAATGGCAATAAAAAATTATTTAGAGATTTTGATGTATATATCTCTAAATTTTTTGTGTTTGGTAAAATTATTATTTTTTCTTCTGACATATTGCGATACCATCTCCTACTTCTATAAACTCTATATTAAACTCTTTGTTTTCTTTTAAGAATGTTATAAAGTTTTCTATTTTTCTTACTAGTGCTTTTAGATTTTTGCTTTTTATTTCTGATGATTTACCTACTAGTCCATGAAATGATAAGTTATCTATTATTATTAGTCCTTTATCTGACAGGTTATTTTTAAACTTTTCAAAGAAGTTTTTATTTTGTGCTTTTGCTGCATCTATTATTATTAGATCAAACATTTCTTCAAATGATGTGTTGTAGATATCGTCATGTATAAGATTTATGTTTGTTAGGTTTGACTTTTCTACATTTTTTTTAGCTACATTGTATCTTTCGTCATCTCTTTCGATTGATGTTATTTTTATATTTTCGTTTATAGATGCTAGTTTTATTGTTGTGTATGCGATTGCGGTACCTAGTTCAAGAATGTTTATTAGCCCATTTTCTTTTATGTTTTTTATTATTATATCACTTGCTTCATCTTGCATTATTGGTACTTCTTTTTCTATAGCATACTTTTTTATTTCGCTTAGTAATTCCATTATAAACATCCTAAATATTTATTTACTTTACTTGTGTGTTCTGAGTATGATTTTGAAAAGTATGTTTTTTGGTTTCCTGAACATACATCTGCCATAAAGTAGTAATATTTGCTTTCTGCTGGATTGATTGCTGCTTCTATACTTTTTTCGCTTGGAGAGTTTCCTGGACCTACTGGAAGACCTGTGTAGTAGTATGTATTATATGGCGAGTCTGTATTTAAATCTGAAGATGAGTAAGTTAGTTTCCATTCATCAATTGCATATCCAACGGTCGCACAACTTTGGAGTTTCATATTTGCATCTAATCTATTATAAAATACGCTTGCGATTAGTGGTCTATCTTCATCTAATATAGCTTCGTGCTCTACGATAGATGCCATTGTAAGTAATTCATGGACTGAATATTTACTTTTTTCTATCTCATCTTTATATTTAGTTAAAATTATGTCTGTTTGATCTAATAATTTATAAGCGACATATTCTGGCGTTACATCTTTGTCTTGTAGTTCATATGTATTTGGAAAGAAATATCCTTCTAAAGCATATTTTAATTTTTTGTTTTTTACTTTGTTTGTTATAAACCAATATTTTTCTATTACATTATTTATGAACTCTTTGCTTTGCCATACTTTTAAGTAATAAGAAGACTCTTTACCACTTATTTTTGACATATAATCAGCTATATCTGTTATATGTTTACCTTCTGGTATGGTAAGTAATACGGCATTTTCGTTTGTATTATTACCTTCTTTAAATATTTCTATTATTTCTTCTACTTTGTTAGATGAACTTATTTTATATTTACCAGCTTCTACTGAATCTATTTTATTTATTTTTAGGTATAATTTAAAAAATAATGCACTTTTAATATAGTTTTCTTTTTCAAGTTCTTCGGCTACATCATAATATGTCCATCCTTGTTTTATTTCAAATTCTTTTTCTTTAGTATTTTTATCTTTTGGGCCTATCATTATGAAATATGTTGATACTATGGCTAGCGCGAATATTATTAATAATATAAGTAAGAATATTATCAGTTTTTTTATGCTAAATCTTTTTTTCATTCGTTCTCACTTTCTAGAGAAGTTAATATTTTTTCTAAAAAATCATATTCTTCCTTTTTTTCTATGTGTTTTAGTTTTGTCATGTTTCCTGCGGCACTTATTTGATATGTTAAAGCATGAACATTAATTTCTCCTTTACTGTTTTTTGTGTCATCTGTACATATTATATAATTTTTATTTTCTTCATAACTTTCTATATTAAAAAGAATTCTATATTCTTTTTTATTTCCTTTTTTATCTTTTATAGTTAATACATTTTCTTTCATTATTTATCCTTTCTATCAAGATATGTTTGAAGTATTATTGTTGCGGCTAGTTTGTCTATTATTTTTTTTCGCTTTTCTCTTCTTGTTCCTGCGTTTATTAGAAGTTTTTCTGCTTCAACAGTTGATAATCTTTCATCTTGCATAATTACTTCTAGTTTGAATCTTTTTTCTAACATTTCTTTAAACTTAAAAGTTTCTTCACTTCTTACTGATATGCTTCCTGACATGTTTAAGGGATTACCTAAAACTATTTTTTCTACTTCTTTTTCTATAATTATTTTTTCTAGTTTTTCAAGTAATTCTTCATATGTTTCATATCTTAGTACTTCTAGAGATGTAGCTAGTACTGCACTTTTATCACTTATTGCTAAACCTAATGTTTTACTTCCTAAATCTAATCCTAAATATCTCATAATCCCACGTAATTTTTGAGCATTAACTCAATTATTTCTTCCTTTTTAAACTTAAGTATTCTATTTCTACATTCTTTATAGCTTGATATATATCCTGGGTCTCCACTAACTAAGTATGCTGTTATTTGTTTTAATGGATTATATCCTCTTTCGATTAGGTCTTCGCAAATTTTTATTAATGTATATTTTGTATTTTTATCTTTAATACTTTTAGTATCTATAACTATCGTATCATCATTCATATTTTCCACTTCCTTTTTATATTTTATTCTTTTTTATTTTGAAGAGTTTCCGCCTTTTGTTATATTTCTTTTGTTATATTCTTCAAGTGCTTTATCATACTGCTTTTCATCGAAATCTGGGAAACAAACCTCAGTGAATATTAGTTCTGCATAACTAAGACTATAAAGCATAAAATTGCTGATTCTTTGCTCTCCACTAGTTCTTATCATAAGGTCAATTGGTGGTAAATCTTGATAAAGATATTTGTATATATTTTCTTCTGTTATCTCTTCAAGACTTATTTCTCCACTTTTGTATAACTGTGCTATTTTTTTAGTAGTATCAACTATTTCAGCTTGTCCTCCATAGTTAAGACATATATTAAATATGCCACCTGTGTTTTCATTTGTTGCATTTTCTAATTCTTCCATTGATTTTAAAACTTCATTTGATAGTTTATCTTTTCTTCCTGAAAACACTACTTTTACGTTGTTTTTATTAAAAAAACTTATTTCTTTTCTGAATGATGATATAAACAAATTCATTAGATAGTCTACTTCTTCTTTTGTTCTTTTAAAGTTTTCAGTTGAAAACGCGAATACACTTAGTACTTTTGTACCGGTTTTTAGTATATATGTAGCAACTTTCTTTAAAGTTTTGAATCCTTGATAATGTCCTTTTGATGAAGGCAGTCCTCTTTTTCTTGCCCACCTTCTATTTCCATCAAGTATGATTGCAACATGATTTGGTATATTATTCATTTAACTACTTCCTTCCTGCTTTATGTATATTATACTAAACTTTTTAAATAGTTTAAATTATTAATTGAATTTTTATTTTATTTTTACGTTTATTATTAATTTGTATTTGTTTTTGTATCGCATAACTTTACATTAATTTTTCCGAAAAAAATGTACAATTTTATTAGGTGATATTTATGGCTAAATTTAAAAGGGATTTTGATTTTAATAATAGAATTATTGAAACGGTTGCTTATAATGTTAGAAAGTATAGAAAACTTATAGGTATTACTCAAGAACAATTAGCGCTTGATATTGGTGTTACTCCAGAGTTTATCAGAAAGTTTGAAAGCACTAGAGGAAGTGAAGGGTTATCTCTTATGTCTCTTTATAAAATATCTATTGTACTAGGTGTTAGAATAGACAAATTTTTTGAAGAAATTATGGAAGAATAATAAAATAGTTATCTTTATTTGATAACTATTTTTATATGATTTTTCTTTCCTTTACTAAGTATTATATAGTTTTTATCACTAAATAATTCTTTTGTGATTATGGTGTTTGGATCTGTTATTTTTTCTGAATTAATACTAATACCATTTCCTATAACCAGTCTTCTTGCTTCACTTTTTGAAGGTGCTTGATTAGATGAAACTAATAAATCTAATATATTTATGTTTTCTAGGTCACTTGCTGATATGTAAGATTCTTTCATTCCTTCTTCACTATAACCTTTAGAGAATATTTCTTCTGATGTGGTTTTTGCTTTGTTTGCTTCTTCTTCTCCATGTATGAATTTAACTACTTCAAATGCAAGTGTTTTTTGTGCTTTTCTTTGTTCTGGGATTTCTTTTGTTATTTTTTCTATTTCTTCTATTTCTTCTTTTGATAAGAATGTAAATACTTTTAAGTAACTTATTACCATTTCATCTTCAGTGTTTACCAGGTATTGATACATATCATATGGAGATGTTTTATTTTTATCTAGCCATAATGCGTTTCCTTCGCTTTTACCAAACTTTTCTCCATTTTTTGTTGTTATAAGTGGCATTGTAAATCCATATGCTTCTTTTCCTAGTTTTTTTCTTATTAAGTCTATTCCTGCGGTTATGTTGCCCCACTGGTCTGAACCCGCTACTTGCATAACACAGTTTTCTTCTTTATAAAGATGTAAAAAGTCTAGAGACTGAAGTATCATATAACTAAGTTCACAGTATGTAATACCAGATTCTAATCTTCTTCTTACGATGTCTTTGTTTATCATATAACTTACATTAAAGAATTTTCCATAATCACGAAGGAAGTCTATCGCTGATATATCTTTTATCCAATCATAGTTATTTACTATTTTAAATCCAAAAAGGTCTGATACTTGTTTTTTTAAAGCTTCTACATTTTTAAATAGTTCTTCTTTTATTATTGTATCTCTTTCTGCGGTTGGTCTTGGATCTCCGATAAGTCCTGTTCCCCCACCCACTAAAAGTATTGGGTTATGTCCTGCATCTTTTAATCTTTTTGATATAAGAAAACTAGATAAGTGTCCTATATGAAGACTATCTGCGGTTGGATCTGTACCTATATAGAAAGTTAAACTTTCGTTATTTAATTTTTCTGCAAGTTCAGGAGAAGAGATATCTTTTATTAATCCTCTCCACACTAATTCATCGTAAAGTTTCATTATTTTTCCTCCTTATTTGTGGAACCTATTCCACCTGTTCTTTTTATATTTATTTTTTCTTCATCTTCTACACTTAAGTATTTCATGAATACTCCTTGAGCGATTCTGTCACCTATTTTTATTTCAAAATCTTCAGTTCCATGATTTATAAGTTTTAATACTATGTGTCCTTCGTTTGATTCGTTATTATAATAATCCGAATCTATTACTCCAGTACTGTTAGAAAGAGAGATGTCATATTTAAAACCTAGAGAACTTCTAATATATAAATATAGAACTTCATCACTATACATTGATGCTTTAATACCTGTTTTTATTTTTTTTGATTCTCCTGGTTTTATACTTACATTTTCTAAGCTTTTAATATCATATCCTGCGCTTTTTTCTGTACTTCTTTTTGGAAGGTCATAGTTATTATATAGCTTTTTATCATCGATTATGTCTTTTTTAAATTGTTCAAATGATATTTTTTCAAATTTTCTCATTTTTCCTCCACTAAAAAAGGTACCGTTATAAAGGACGACTATGCCGTGGTACCACCTTAATTTATAGAATTGTTCTATCTTGATACTATAAAGCGTAACCTATTTAAACTCCAAAATATGTAATTCTTTATGTAATATTTATTAGTTTTCACCACCCACTAATTCTCTAATTTAAATACTATATAAATACTTGGTATTTTTTCTTTGTTTAACTGATATAAGTATACATTTTTTAGTGTGGTTTGTCAATTTATATATTTAATATTTAAAAATTAGGTATTGTAGATATTTATATTTTATTTATTTTATTAAAAATTTAAAATAATTTATATTTATTATTTTTCAATCTATATATTTAAACAAAAACACGCTTATAAAAGCGCGATTTTTAATTATGCACGAGAAGAATATTTTCCGTCTTTTGTGTTTACTATTATTTCTTCTCCTTCTGAAATGAATAAAGGAGCTTTTAAGGTATAACCAGTTTCTATTGTAACATCTTTTAATGCACCACTTGTTGTATTTCCTTTAACAGCTTCTTCTGCTGATATTACTTTATAAGAAACTTTTTCTGGAAGTGTTATTCCTATTATTTCACCATTATAGTTCATTACTTCTACTGTCATATTTTCTTTTAAGAATTTCTTTTCTTCTTCTAGCATTTTTGCTGGCAATTCCATTTGTTCATATGTATTATTATCCATAAATACATAATTATCTCCAGCTGCGTAAAGGTAAAGAAGTTCACTTTTAACTACTTCCGCTCTTTCAATTTTTATTCCTGCGTTAAAAGTTATTTCTCTAGTAGTTCCAGCTTTTAAATCTTTTAATTTTGTTCTTACAAAAGCACTACCTTTTCCTGGTTTTACATGTTGGAATTCTATTACTTGATATATTACTCCATCATGTTTTATTGTCATTCCGTTTTTTATATCATTAACGTTAAACATATTTTATTACGCTGCCTTTCTTTCTTTATGCATAGTTGTTTTGTTACATTTTGTACAGTGTTTCTTTATTTCTAACTTTCCTTCAGTATTTTTTTTGTTTTTACTTGTAAGGTAACCAATATTACCACATACTGAGCATTTTAAAGCTATACCTTCTCTGTTTTCTTTCTTTGCCATTTTGGCACCTCCTTTTTTAATACAATATGAATTATAACACACTATTTTGCTTTTTGAAAGCATATTTTATTAGTTTTTTAAATAAACTAATAACTAGGAGGCTATATGAGAAAAGAAATTATTAAAAATTATATTGATAATCTTACAAAAGATGATATAGTTAATTATTTAAGTAAGGAATGCGTTGTAGCTAGTGATAAAGAAATTGATATGCTTTATAATGCGATAAAGAATGATTATGAGTTTATCTTGGAAAGTGATTTTATGAGTTATATTTCTAGGTATAAGTTAGAGTTTAATGAAGGGCTTTATAAAACAATTATTGAGAAATATAATAAATATAAAAAGTTTATTGATTAATAAAATCAGTAAACTTTTTTTCTCTTATCATTTTAATTTCTTCTTTGTAAGGTGCTTTTGCATTGTTCATATTTCTGTTTATAAATGGGGTTTCTAATAAGAAAGGTTTTCCTTCTAGTCTTTTGTTATATATGATATTAGTAATAGTTTCAAATCCTATTTTTCCATATCCTATATTTGCATGTCTATCTTTATGTGATGATATTTCGTTTAAACTATCATTTATGTGTATACATTTTATTTTGTCTATTCCTATTTTTTCGTCAAATTCATCTAGAAAATCATCAATTTTTGTAAGATCTATTCCTGAATCATTCATATGGCATGTATCTAAACATACATATATTCTGTCTTTTTGATTAACTTTTTCTATTATTTGTTTTAGTTCATCAATGCTTGAACCTACTTCATTTCCTTTTCCAGACATGTATTCAAGTAGAATATTTGTATCTTCTGTTTTGCTTAACGCTTCATTTATACCTTCTGCGATGTTTTCTATTCCTTCTTCTTTTGTGCAGTTGATTGCACTTCCTGGATGAAGTACTAGGTTATCAAATCCTAGTTCTTTTGTCCTTTCAAGTTCTGTTATAAGGAAGTCTATTGAAAAGTTATATTTTGATAGTTCTTTTTTATTTGCTAAGTTTATTAGGAATGGACTGTGCACTATTACATTTTTTGGATTTATGTTATTTTCTATCATTAGTTTAAATGCCTCATATGTTTTATCGCTGTTTATTGGGTTTCTTGCTCTAGAACGGTTAGAGCCAGTATAGAACATAAAAGTATTTGCGTTATAAGAAAGCGTTTCTTCTACACTACCTAAAAGTCCTTTATCTTTTGTGAAACTTACGTTTGATCCTATTATTAATTCCATTTTTACCACCACTACGATTATAATATATTTTAAAGCAAAATAAAAGAGAGTTTTTACTCTCCCTTAGTTTTCTATTAGTTTGAAGTTGTAGTACATTTTCCATTGATAGCTGAAACAACAGCTGTATGTTTATTTCCTTCAGTAGGTTGGTCAGCTAACACTATTATTGGTTTTTCTGTTTCGCCAATTTCTTCAACTTTTAAACCTGTAGTTCCAGTATAAGTGAAAGCGAAAGCATCATCTGCTACATGATATTCTACTATGTTACCATTAGGATCAATTTTAATATAATAGTCAACAGTGCTAGTTCCTTTTAATGATAGAGTTTTAAATGTAGTATTTTCTGCTGCACAAGCTACTCCGTTATTTCTATAATATTCTACAGCTTTACCTCCGCCAAGCAAGAATTCTTGTTGTGCTGTATTATAGATTGTTTGTACTTCTGTTTGGAATGAGTTTTTCTTTGCATCGTTAAATAAATTAAGTACGTTTGGCAATGCTATAATAACAAGTATAGCAAGTATAGCGATAACAGCTAATAGTTCAACTAAAGTAAATCCTTTCTTATTCATTTAAAATCCTTCCTTTCTTTATTTTTTATCTATTACAATTATATCATTTGATTTTTTGTAAAGTCAATATATATTGTTTGATTTTTGTAAAATTAAAATGAATAATTTGCATTATTCATTAGATATGTTTATTATCTTACTCATTAAATCTATTGTTTCTACTATATTATCTACTTTATCAATTTTTCTTAGTTTATATTTTTCTTTCATTTTTTTAACAAAGTAATCATAAGATTCTGGGTTTCTATTAAGTTCTTTATACCAGTTTGAGTTTTCTCTTAAAAATTTTAAATATTTTTCATCTTTTTGTAGTTTTAATAACACATCATAATTCATTAATCGCTATAAAACCTTTCTATTTTTTCTTCCGCTTTTACTCTTTCTTTTGTTTCTTTTTTTTCATTAGGGCGCGTTAATTCTTCTATAAAGGATGCAGCTTTTTGAATAGAGGCGATATTTTCTTCTAATGAATCAATATTGATATTTTTAAGTGTGTTTAATATGCCTTTTACTGAAATATTATCTTTTTCATTTGTTTTCAAATATTTTTCCCATATATCTTCTTTTTCACCATATATATCATAAAGTTCATATAGTTTTTGCCATGTTACTTTGTTATTTTTTACATACTGGGATAGTTCCGGATGTTTAAGAGCAAAGTTTTTAAATTCATCTTTCTTTGACATATTATAATATATATAAAAAGAAAGAAAAATATTACTACTTTTCTTTTATTTCAAAATAATTTCCACTATCTAAGTAAAGGATTCCTTTTTTTTCTTCAAGTTTTTTTACTATTTCATTATATTTGTTTAGACTATCTATTTTAGAAAGTGTTATATATACTTCATTACCATCATTCATATATAGTAAGAATCTCTCATCATCATATGATATTTTATTATATTCTATTTCACTAATTTTATTTCTTATATTTTTATTGATTTTAGTAAATCTCTCTATAAGTTTTTCTTCTTTTTCTTCTGGTACATAATTAATTAGTGTTGGAATACCAGATATATTATCTAGTGATATGTCTTCTTTTGTACTTAGTTTATATTTGTTTGTACTTCTCACTAAATATAGTATATCTTTTTCTTTAATATTTATTTCTATAGTGAAATTATATTTTTTATTTATTTGAACTTCTTCTATTAGTTCTAAGTTATTTAATTTTCTTTTTATTTTCGATTTATTTAATGTAATGAAGTTTGGATAATTTTCTATATTTGCTGTTTCAATGATTGTTTCATCGTTATAGTATTCATTTCCTATTATTATAATATTTTTAGTTTTTATGTTAAACAAATAACTTATAATAAAATATGTTATTATTAATAAAATTATAAACGTTATGAATCTTAGTACATTAAATTTCTTATGCTTTTTTTTCATTAATAATTTCCTTTACGTTTTTTACTATTAATGTACTTGATGAAATATCTTTTATTTGTTTTAAGTTTGATTTTATTTCTTTTAAAGTGTTTTCTTCAAATATTTCATCTATTGCATTAGTAAGTGTTTTTTCGTTTAGGTCTTTTTCTTCTATAAGAATACTAATTTTTTTATTTACTAAATCAAGAGCATTATAATATTGGTGATTATTTGCTACATAAGGACTTGGTACTAGAATTGATGGTACTTTAGTTGCCATTATTTCTGCGATTGTTGATGCTCCTGCTCTAGATATTATTAGGTCAGCTGCTTTCATTAAACTAGGTAGGTTATCGTAAAATGGGATGATTTTAGTGCTTTTTGGTACGATAAGGTTGTTTTTTATATCTTGGTATGATTTGTTTCCTGTTATAAAGACTATTTCAGTATCTTTTCTTTCAAAGTTTCTTAAAAATCCCACTATTTTTTCATTTACTGATGTGCTTCCTAGGGAACCCATAACTATTATAATTAGTTTTTTGTCTTTAGTTAATTCTAAAGTTTCTTTATTTGCTTTTTTTGTTTCATAAGCTCTTTGAGCAACAGGATTACCTGTGTATATAATGTTTTTACATTTTAGTTTTCTTGTACCTTCTTTAAATGATACGAATACAGCATCAGCTTTTTTAGACAGGTATATGTTTGTTTTTCCTGGTAACATGTTTTGTTCATGAAGGAAAACTTTTACACCTTTCTTTTTAGCTGCCATACAAACCGGAAGTGTTACGTAACCTCCAAAAGCTATAACCGCATCTGGTTTAAACTCATCCATTACTTGTAGACATCTTTTATATGCATTTTTTATGCATAAGACATTTTTTACATTTCTTATCATATCAGTTTTAGATAAACCATATATTTCTAAGCCTTCATAAGGAATACCTAGAGACGGAACTAAGTCGTTTTCCATTCTATTTTTTGTTCCTATATAAAGATATTTATTATTTTTATCTTTTTTTAGTTCTTCTAAAACTGATAAAGCCGGATATATGTGTCCTCCTGTTCCACCCGCGGACAAAATGATACGCATATTTTTCACCTCTACTAATATTATATACTATTTTTTTCCTTTTTGCATTAGGTTTAATATTTTTTCTTTAAGTAAGTTATTAGCATCTTCTAGGTTCATATTTTTTATGTCTATTGGTTTACCTATGTGCACTACTAAAGTTCCTCTTTTTTTGTATGTTCCACTTATTCCAAACGGAACTATTAAAGCGTTTGTTTTTTGTGCGAGTGATACAGCTCCAAATTTAAGTGGTAAAAGATCAACTTCATCTTTTGTTCCAATTGTTTTATTTCTAGTTCCTTCGGGAAATAATCCTAAGGCTCCACCATTTTTTAGTACTTTAATAGCTTCACTTTTTGCATTTTCATCTTTTATGCGCCTATCTACTTTAATGCACCCTACGCTTTTAAAAAACCATGCAAATTTCCCTTCAAAGTATTCTTCTTTAGCCATGTAATTTATTATTCTTTTTGTTTTTGTCATTACATGAAATTGGTCAAAAGCGTGTATATGATTTGAACAAAGTATTATTGGACCTGATAAAGGAATATTTTCTTCTCCGTATATTCTTGGTTTATATCTTATATTAAAATATAGTTTTACAAATGGTTTACAAAATCTATAGAATAAGTATTTATTTTGCAAGGTTAGTCCTCCTCCTCGGAATTATTTATAAGTTCTTTGTACGCTACCTTTCCTATTAAGGTTTTTGGAAGTTCCTTTCTATAACCATACGAATAAGGAAGAGCATATTTTGCTACGTTTTTTTCTACGTGCTGTTTTATAGATTTTTTTACATCTGAACTTAGTTTTATGTTTTCTTTTAGTACTATGTATGCCTTAGGTACTTCTCCTTTATATGGGTGTGGTACGGCCACTACTACTGAAGTTTCTACATAAGGGTGTTTGTTTAATACATTTTCTATTTGGCTTGGAAATATATTATATCCAGAAGATACAATCATTCTTTTAGCTCTTGATTTAAAATATACAAATCCATCTTCATCCATATATCCTAAATCGCCAGTATGAAGCCATATTTTTCCTTTTTCATCTGGTCTTAGTACTTTTCCTGTTTCTTCTTCATTATTTATATAACCGAGCATAACACTTGGACCATTAACACATATTTCCCCAACTTCTCCTGGTTGTTTTTCTTCACCTGTTGAAAAGTCTTTGATTTTTATTTCAAATCCTGGGCAAGGAATTCCTATACTTTCATCTTTGCTTTCTTCATAAGGCATCATAGTTACACCGGCGGTGCATTCTGTCATACCATATGCTGTTTTTACTTTTGCATCTGAACCATGATCGTATAAAAAGTTATCTATTTTTTTATTTAATGAAGGAGATAATGTATCGCCACCGCATACTACGCTTTTTATAAATGTTAAATCTTCTTTTTCTAGTTTTTTACTTTTATATACGGTTTCTAATATACTAGGTACACAAGCAATAATGTTAGGTTTATATTTTAAAAGTGTTTCATCAAATTTTTTAGGGTTGACACTTGGAAGTATTATAGCTTTTGCACCGGAAGAAAAGCATGCATGAAATGTGCATCCAAGACCGAATCCATGGAATATTGGCATTATTGCTAAAATTGAAGTATCTGGTCCTATAACTTTATTCATCTGTATTTCGCTTAAAACAAGAGTATTAAAGTTTTTATTTGATAATAATACTCCTTTAGGGTTTCCTGTTGTTCCTCCACTATGTAAAATTACAGCGGGAGTATCATCTTTTCCTTCGTCTTTTATTTTTGTTTTATTGTATTTTCCTCTATATATAAATCTTTCATAATTTACTACTTGACCTGCGAATGGTTTTTTGATTTTTCTTCCTTTAGTTAAATAATATCCTATTTTAGTAATAGTATCCATCGAAAGTGATGCTGATATTATTACTACTTTTTGTATATCTAATTCTTCTATAGTATTTTTTAGTTTTTCAAACACCATATCTATTGCAACTATGTATTTGCTATCAGATTCTTTCAATGAATATTTAATTTCTTCTTCAGAACTTAATGGATGTATCATATTAGATATTGCTCCTATTTTGTTTAGAGCATAAAAGCATGTGATAGCTTCAGGCGTATTTGGCGAGATTATTGATACAACTTTTCCTTTTTCCACGCCAAGCCTAGCGAATGCTTCTGCAGCACTATCTATATTTTTAATTAAGTTTTTATAATTAACACTTGTTCCATAATATGAGTATGCTATATTTAATGGATATTTTTCAGCCGTCTTTTTTATTTGTGCGTACATTGATGTATTTGGTGAATCTACCGTTTTTTTCATGTTTATATAATATTTGTACCAGGGCTTATGTTCTTCTTTTTTAAATATTCCCATTTTAATTTCCTCCTTTAATTAATTTTTTAACTTTTTTCATAAGTTTTTTGTTTTCTATTTCTAAGTCATCACTTTCTATTTTATATGGTTTTCCGTATTCTATTTTTATATTTTTTCTAAATAGTTTATATTTACCTGTTATGGCAAATGGCACGATAAAAGCATTTGTTTTTTTTGCTAAGGAAACTGCACCGTATTTAAAAGGTAATAAAATATCTTTTGTTTTGTTTACTGTGCCTTCTGGAAAAATACCTATTACATTTCCTTTTTTTAAAACTTCTTCAGCTTTTATGGTAGCATTTTTATCTTTTTTTGTTCTGTCTACGGGTATACAGCACATTGATGTAAAAAAGATGTTTCCTAATTTTGTTTTAAATAGTTCTTTTTTTGCGAGTGTATGTACTATCCTATTTGGAATACCTACCATAAGAGCAGCATCTAACACACTTGTGTGATTTCCAGCTAGTATTAAAGGACCATTATTTGGTATATTATCTTTACCTATTACTTCTGGTTTATATATTAATTTTAGTATAGGTCTACCTATAAATCTTATTACTTTATATAATATATGTTTCATTTTTTACTCCTACTTAAATAGTATAACACTTATAGGAAGATATGTAAAATTATTACAAAAATTTTAAAAAGCTAAACTTTTTGTTTAACTTTTTGTGTTTTCTTTATTTTTTTTATAATTTTATTTATTATAAATGCAATAATGGATACGATTAACAATGTAGATAAAACAACTAACGAATGTTTTAATAAGTTTTGTGTGTTTGTGTTTTTTAATCTTGCATCTTCTATTTTAGTTATGATTGGTAATGCTTCCATATTTGTTTTTTTATCTATGTTTATATTAACTGCGAAAATATCTTTATCATATAGTATTCTTAATTCTATTTGTTCATCTTTTTTAAAGTTTTCTTTTTCTAATAATACTTTTTGATTACCAACATCTTTATTTACTTTCCAGTCTCTATTTCCGTGTGCCCATACTTTAAATAGTTCTGATTTACTTGGCAGATGAGTTAATATTTTTATTTCTTTTATGTCGTAATTAAAGTTTTTAAATAATTTATAATAAAACTCTGCACTATCAGTATGTTCTACTAAAACATTCATAACTTTATATTCTAAGTAATAAATGGTTTCATTTTTATCACTATTTAATGTTATTATATGATATTTTAAATCATCTTTTTCTTGTTCTTCTTCTTTTAATTCTTCAAAAAATGTTACGTTCTTTTCAAAATCACTTTCATATAGTTTATTAAAGTATTCTTCGTCTTTTAACTCTCCAGCTTTAGTAAGTTTCGCAAAAGTTGCATTATAAATTAGGCTTTCTTCAAAATCTTCTTGCTTTCCAGTAAATTCTTTTAATGATTTGTTTTTTAAATAAATATTGTATTTTAAAGGTTCGTTATTTTTAGATACTTTTATTAAAGTTTTAACGTTTAATCCTCCACCTATTTCAATTTCAGCATCCACATACATTTTTTCAATTTCTAATGCGCTGGTTTTAAAAGGCATTAATAATATTATTAAAGTTGTTATTATTATTTTTTTCATATTCACCACAAGTATAATTATAATATTTTTACTTTTGTTAATCAATTACTTTTTCAACAAATATTTAATCCCTTTATATTCTTCTTTATCTATAAGGGTTTGCTCGCAAACTTTGTTTAATATATTTATACTTTTTTCACTAATTTTTTGTTTTGTATTTTCTTTTTCTTCTTCGTCTTCTATAAAGAAACTTAAACTGTCTTGTAAAATAGTTTCTAATTCATCATATGGAATATATAGTAAGTATGCTCTTAGGTATGCTGATTTTATTATGGCATTTGTCATTATAAAATCATTTTTATAGCTTTCTTCATCGTAAGAAAGAAGTTCTGTCATTAATGCTTCAGCGGCTAGGTGTGATAAGTCATATTTAACTGCAGAAAGTAAGTCTCTATTTATATTAAGTAAATCTAAATATGTTAAAGAGTTTATAAATGGTTTTTTATTAAAATCAAAGTTATTATTTAAAAAGTAATCTTCTAACATAGGAAAACCTAAAAGTATTTCATATTTTACTTTTTCTAAATCATTTTGAATTTCTATATTCTCTGGTTTTTCACTATTTAAAAAATATATCACAAATTTATTTATGTCGTTATAAGCTAAATGCTCACATATTAATTTATGAGATAGTTCTTCTAATGGAGTGTTTTCACGTACACTTAGACTTGAATTATTATAATACTGCACACTAAGAAAATCAGTATTTTTGTTTTGCGGTAATTCTTTTGCCACTATTTTATTTATAATTCTTCTGTAGGTTGTGTAGTATGTATTTTCATTTTCATTATCATTGCTTAAAGAGTTTTCTTTATCTTTTTCAAGTACATATTTTAAAACTTTGCATAAATCAACTTTATATGCTTTATTATATATGTTGTCTTCTACTTCTTTAGCTAATTTTAGTTTTTCTATTTCTTGTTCAAACTCTTCGCTATCTTTTTTTCCTTCGTTTGTTAATTTAATCATATTCTTATATATTGATTTTATGGTAAAAGAAATATCTGATACTCTTTTTAAAAATTCATAATCTTTTTCTGACATATTATTTTCCCCCTACTTCTTATTATAACTTAATATTTTTATTTTACAAAATATTTTATAAAATGTTGTCTAAATTTATTTTCTGATTATTGTTATTATTAATTATTAGTGATGATGCATTAAGAAGCATAATGCTTATTGAAATACTGTTTTTTATAATTTCTTTTAGAGTTTTGGTACTGTCAAATACACCAGAATCATATAAATTTTCAATTTGGTTTGTTTCGATATTTACTCCTATATTATTTTTTAGTTTATCTTTTATGTCATCAAAGTTATAGTCTGAGGTTAATAATAATTTTTTAAGAGGTTTGGTGAGAACTTTTTTTAGTATTTCATCTGCTACAGAAATTGTTTCTAGTTCTTTGCTTATATTATAAAAAGTTAATCCTCCACCAATGCATATGCCATCATTTAATGTTTTTTGTATTGAATATATTGCATCTTCTATTTTCATTTTCTTTTCTATTTTTTCAAGTTCTGTAGGTGCACCAACTTTTATAATTGCTATAATTCCTTTTAGGTTTGAAATTCTGTTTCTTATTATTTCTTTTTCAAATTCAAACTCTTCTTTTTCTTCTCTTTCTTTTAAATATTTTATCCTCTCCTCTAATTTATTTGAATGTGCACTATCAGAATATAGAATCGTTTGTGTTTTTTTGATAATTATTTTTTGTATGTTTTTTTCTACTATAAAATATTCTATGTCTTTTAAAATTTCTTCTTTTTTCTCACCATGATAAGGAGCTTTTATAATATATATTTTTTCTTTAGTTTTATGGTTATATTCTATTAGCTCATTTATAATACTTTCACTATAATCACTACAAATTATTATGTCATATTTTTTATCTATGTCATTAAAGTCATATATTATCTCGTTAAATACTTTTATTTTAGGGTTATTTATTATTATTTCGTTTTTATTTTCATCTATTAATAAGTAATTTTCAAAACCTATATCTAATTTCATTCCATTTATTATTTCTAATGTTGTTTGACTATTTATGCTATCTTCTAAAAGTATGTTTATTTGTTTATCTATGCTGTATGCTTTTTTTATGAGGCTTGCTACTAGCGGGTTTGATGAAGATATTTTTGCTATATCAAATATTTTTTGCAAATCGATTTGTTTTATTGATTTATTTTCTATTAATTTTAATATTTTATTTTCTGTTTCTTTTATTTCATCTGTTATTTGTTTTTCTGTTATTCCTTTAGATATATAGTTTAAATATTCTTTATAAAGTTCATAGGTCATAATTATGGATGTTGTTGTTCCGTCAGAAGAGTTTTCGTTTGTTTTATTTGCTGCCTCTTTTACTAAAGAAACTACTATATTTTCTATTTCATCTTCTAGTTTAATTGCATTTGCGATTGTTACTCCATCGTTTGTTATAAATGGAGAGGCATCATCTTTTGATATAATTACATTTTTTCCTTTAGGGCCTAGCGTAATTGAAACTGTTTTATATATTTTTTCAAGTGCTATTAGTATTTTTTCTTTCAATTCTTTTTCAAAAATTATATTATTCATTTTTTACCTCCAGTATATTTTCCCAATATTTTTTTGGCATGAAGTTCATCATGCATTTTGTATTTTTTCTTTCTTTTATATTTACACTCTTATAAAATTGTTTCCATAATTTTTCATAAGTTTCTTCTTCTTTACTTTTTGATATATTTACCGATGATATTTCGAGGTTATTTATAATTTGTAATTTATTATTGTAGTAAAATGCTCCGATATTTCTCTTTTCATCTATTATGCACCATTTTTCATTTTTTAATCTGTTTTTGAAATGATTTGCTACTAGAAATAATATGTTGTTATCTGGTTTTATTTTTGCGAATAATACATTTTCACTGGTTTTTGAAAACCTTATAAAGCCTTTAAATCTATGTGATTCTCTTGTTATGTTTTTTATTAGTTTTTGTAAATCAGTTACCGATTTAATTGTTCTTAAATAATTTATTTTTGTTCCGTGGATAAATGCGTTATATAAAAAATCATATATTATGTTATATTTTTCTTTGTTATTAGAAAGTATTGCTAAAGATATTTCATTAAAAATGTTTTCATTTAATTTTGCTATTATTAATTTTTTCATGTATAGTGCTTTATTTATATCTTCTTTTATATATACTGGGCTATCAAATATGTTATCTTTATAATTTAGTTCATCATATATTTTTTCTGGTAATCTTTTATTTTTGTATGTTGTATGTACTAACGTTAGAAATCCGATTATGGAATCATCAATTATATAAATATCGTTTGTTTGTATAAACTTATTCATGTTCTTCACCAAATAATGATAGTTGCTTTATTGTTTCGTAAGATAAAAGTTTATTTATTATTCTTTCTTTTTGATATATCCCTATTTCTTCGAAATATTTTCCATTACATGTTATAAAGTATTTTGCTCTTTTTAATACTACCCCTATTCTTTTTAAAGTATCAAAATCTAGTTTTACTACCTTTCTTGTTGATATTATTTTTTTAGCTGATGTGATTCCTATTCCTGGTACTCTAAGTAGTGTTTCATAATTACAGTTGTTTATTTCCACAGGATATTTTTCAAAATTATTAAGAGCATAAAATAATTTTGGATCTAAGTGTAAATGAAAGTTTGGATTGTTTTCATTTAGCAGTTCATTTGATTTGAAACCGTAATACCTAATAAGCCAGTCTGCTTGGTAAAGTCTATTTTCTCTTTTTAATGGAGGTTTTTCTATGCTAGGAAGCAAATTATCTTTATTTACTGGTATATATGCTGAATAATATACTCTTTTTAATTTATATTTCTCATATAAACCTTCGGAAATTTTCATTATTTGATAATCGTTATCTTTTGATGCTCCGATTATCATCTGTGTTGTTTGACCTGCGCATGTAAATTTTTTATCTTTTTTCTTTTCTTTTATATATTTCATTGAGTCAAATATTTTCTCACCATTTTTATCTGGTGCTAAAAGTTTAAGCGTAGAGTTTGATGGCATTTCTATATTTATACTAAGTCTATCCGCTAAAAGCCCTAGTCTGTCTATTAAGTCTTTACTCGCTCCTGGAGGTGTTTTTGCATGGATATAGCCATTAAAGTTATATTTTTTTCTAAGTATAGTTAATGTTTCAATAAGCAAGTTTATCGTGTAGTCAGGGCTTTTAATTATTCCTGAACTTAAGAATAATCCTTCTATATAATTTCTTTTATAAAAGTTAATTGTTATATCCGCTATTTCATCAGGTTTTAATATTGTTCTTTCTATATTATTACTTCTTCTATTAATACAATATTTACAATCATATATGCATATGTTTGTTAGAAGTATTTTTAATAATGATACACATCTTCCATCGCTTGTAAAGCTGTGACATATTCCTGATGCATTTGTATTACCTAGTCCACTACCGCTTTTTCTTGATGAGCCACTAGATGAACAAGATGCATCATATTTAGCACTTGAAGTTAATATTTCTATTTTTTTAGTTAGGTCCATAATACTCACCATAAATACAATAACACAAACGTATGTTTTATGCAAACGTTTTTTTGTTTTTTTGCTTCCAATTTATGGTTATCAAAGTACTGATTCAATAAAGACTGTTAATCTTCAACTGCGTATGGATTTGTATAACTTCCTATGTCATATCTTTTACTATGACTTCTGGTTTTAAGATATTACAGGAAGTAATGAATTGTAATCATTTCAACTTAGAAGGTTAAGTAGACAATTATTTTTAGATTTGATAATTACATTATATAATTCTTTAAGAAAAAAGCTTTGTGAAAAAGTATGTGTTTATAGGTAATTCTTCTTATAATAATCTTTGTTATAATACAATATTTCACCTTATGGAAATTGTTTCTAATTTTGAAAAACAAAGAACTTTGTTATACTAGTATTTATCACACTAATTCATATTTTCTAGCGATAATTCTTTTATCTGAACAATATTTTATTATATATTTATTTTCTTCTTTACAAATTATTATTCCTACTGTTTTGTTTTCTTCAATTGTTTTAATATTTTCATCAATGTAATTGATATATTTTTGAATTTGTCCCGTATGATTTGAATTAAGTTCTGTTATTTTTAATTCTATAACTACATAACATTTATATTTAATATTATAAAGAAGTAAATCTATATAGTTGTATCTATCTCCTATTTTAATTTTATATTCATTACCTATATAAGTAAATCCAACACCTAATTGATTTAAAAAATCATCTAAGTTATTTAATATTAATAGTTTTAATGCATATTCTGATATTTCTTCTTTTGATTGATTTGTTTTAATTATTATTGGATTAGGAACTAAATCATTTACTTTTAATTTTTGTGATTCGATTAGTTTATTTTTTGTTTCTATACTCAATCTATCATATTCATTATTTTTAATTTTTATTTTTAGTTGTTCCTTTGTTAAATATGTTTTTTCACTAATTTCAATATAATATTTTATGGCATCAATATTTTTAACTACCAACATTTCTCTATAATGGCTCCAGCTTAATTTGGAACCTGCTGGGTTCCATTTTAAATTAGAAAAAGTTTCGTAGAATTTTCTCATGTATCTAAGGTTTCTTTCATTGTATTTTTTTCCAACTTCAATCATTAATTTTTCTGAATATTGTTTAATTATATTTTTACCATATTCTTTACCTGCTTCACTTAAAAGTTTTCCTATTTCAAAATATACATTAACTTTATGTCTATCTTTTGAATAGTTTTTTACTCTATCATAAATTTCACTTTTTATTATTTTTTCTTTTATTTCATTATAATAGTTCATACTTTCTCCTTTTTATGTATAATACATTTTTTAAGACATATTACATTACTTAAATAATTAATGCAAATGTATAAAATTTAATTTTAGGTAAATAAAAGGTTTGTAAAATTATATAACTTTATTGATAAAAATTATTTTTACATAATTAGTTTATCTTTATTTTTTTAAAATATATAAGTTTAATATTTAATTTATCTTAGATAAAATTTTTTGTTGTATCCGTGGAGATTTTTTCTTTGGTATATATGAGTTTATGCTTGAAAAAAGCAAATAATTATATATAATATTTATAGGAGGATAGAAATGAAGAAAATATTATTAATTTTAGGTCTTATGTTTTTGATTACTGGTTGTGGCGATAAGGTTATTGAGGAGCCTGGTGATGATCTTCTTGACAAGATATATGCTGGATATACTGATGAAATTGTTTTAGGAAGAACCGTTATTGATAGTGAGAATGTTGAATATTATCTTGGAACTAGTGATATTGAGTTTGAAGAAGCTGTTGCTTCTGAGCCTATGATGACTTCTATTGCTCATAGTGTTGTTCTTCTTAAAGTTAAAGATGGAGCTAATAAGCAAGATATTATGACTAAAATTAAAAATAACGTTAATCCTAATAAATGGATATGTGTTGGTGTTGATCCAAGTAATGTTAGAGTTCATGAGAATGGTAATTTGATATTGCTTGTTATGACTGATGAGAAACCTGATTTATTAGTTGATAATTTTATGAAATTAAAATAATTCCCAAAAGGGAATTTTTTATTTTAGAATGTTTTCGTTTAATATGAGCGTACTGTAAATAAATAGAACATCTTGATTATCGAATGTCATATAGTTATTTAATAAACTTGGATGAATATATCTTGTGTCTATTAGTGTAATTTTTTTATAATATGGAACTAGTAGAGGCGCTAAGGAACTAGCAAATGAGTCTCTAAATATTATTAGTTCTTTATTATTAAAAGTATTTGTGTTTGTTATTTCTATAATTGTGTTTGCACCAGATAAGAATAAATCATATGGGTCTATTCCTTTACTTTTTTCTATATTGTATATTTTGTTAAAGTTATTGTTTTCTATATAATTTACATATGCTGTATTTAATATATCATTTTCAAGGTATGTTAGATCATCTGGTGATGTTTTTATATTAGAGTTTGTGTATGAACCATTTAAAGTTCCTATTGTTATTTTTTTGTAGTTTATGTTTTGCACATCATTGTTTAGACCTTTTATGATATAGTTTGCTAAGTTGATTAAGTTTTCTTGTTTCCAGTGAGGATCTGTTTTGTAATAATCGTTTAAAGATAACTTTTTTGTTATGTCTATGTGATTAGCTTTTATGTTATTTTTTATTCTTTTGAAGAAATGGTCATAGTCTATTTTTAAGTAAGTATTATCATTTAAATAATAGTTTTTATCCGGTACAGTTATGAAATATACATTATTATTTGTTAGTTTTTCATTTATTATTTTGTTTATTTTATTTATATTTGTCTCTATGTTTTTTTCATTTAATGGATATAGTGTTTTAAATATATGATTATCTTTTTTAAAATATCCGTTATTGTCAGTGTTTCTTAGTATTTTATACGAAAAGTTAGTGCTTATTTTTTTTAAGTTTTCTCTAAATATTATTTGGTCTGTTGTATATTTTTCAAAGTTTTCTTTGAATGAAGTATCTAATAATGATTTTAATGTTATTTTCGGAAATTTAGATAGTATTCTTCTTTCTGAGTAAGATATTTCTTTATCTGGAATTATAATACCTAATATAAACATTATTGTTATAAATGACATAAAAATAAATGTTATTATTTTTTCTTTCATGATTTTCTCCTTAGAATCTAAAATATAAGAACGGATTGAATGAACTATTTACTAGCTGTGCGGTTATTATAATAAGTAGTATAAATAGTATTATTACTTCTAATACTTTTATAATTTTTTTATCTTTAATTTTTAAGTATATGTTTTTTAGTAGTGGTGTTGATCCGATTATAGATATTGCTAAAAGCACGAGATTACTTTTTAAATAGTATATTGTTTCTTTGTTAATTAGGTCTATATTTGATAAGCCTGTTATGTTTTTTAGGTTTGTTATTAGTTCATTTAGGGTGTTTGAGTTAAATATTGTAAAGCTAATTAACACTATTACAATTGTATAAATATGTGAAAGTATTTTTTTGTTTTCTAAGTGTTTTTTTATAAGTAGTTTTTCTATAAGTAAGATTATAGCGAAGAATAGTCCCCATATTATAAAGTTCCACTGTGCTCCATGCCACAAACCTGTTAGAGACCAAACAATTAATATATTTCGCACCCATTTTAGTTTTGAGCATTTACTTCCGCCTAGTGGGATGTATATATAGTCTTTAAAGAATGATGACAGAGATATATGCCATCTTCTCCAAAATTCTGTTATACTTTTTGATATAAATGGATAATTAAAGTTTTCTAAAAAATCAAAACCAAATATTTTACCTAGTCCTATTGCCATATCGCTATAACCTGAAAAATCAAAATAAATTTGTAGAGTAAATGAAATGCTTATTAGTATTGTAGATAAAGTTGTTGTATTTATATTATTTAGATTATCTATTAGTAATCCTAGGTTGTTTGCGATTAATACTTTTTTTGATAGACCTATTATAAATCTTGATATTCCATATGAGATTTTTTCTATATTTGGTTGTCTCTTTTCAAGTTCTTCGTTTATAGTTTTATATCTTACTATTGGGCCTGCGACAAGCTGAGGGAAAAGAGATATATAAGTAGATAGATTTACTATATTTTTTGATGCTTTTACATCTTTTTTATATACATCTATTAGATAACTAATTGTTTGAAATGTAAAAAAACTTATTCCAAGAGGCATTATAACACTTAAATATTTTATATTTATGTTAAATATGTTATTTATATTTTCGATAAGGAAGTTTGTATATTTATAGTATATTAAAATGCCTATATTGATTATTAAACCGATGATTAGGCATTGTTTTCTTTTTTTCATGTTTGTTTGCTTGTCTATTTGTTTTGCTATAAGGAAATTAAATATGCATGTAAAAAGTAATATTATTGTTAGTTTTCCTTCTCCATAAAAATAGAATATTAGGCTAAATATAAGTAATATTAAGTTTTTATATTTTTTTGGCGATATAAAATAAGAAATTGTTACTAATGGTAAGTAATAATATAAGAATGTAATTGATGAAAATAACATAATTTTCCTCCTTATTATAATATTAAGTTTATCATATATTTTTTTTAATGTCATTGATTTGAAGAAAAATTGATAATTCGATAATTTTTTTATACATTTATAAATTTTCTTTTATTTTTTTAAAATTCTAACTATTATTTTTTCTACTAAAAAAAATCCTTTCGGATTTGTTTTCTTAGTGGCGTTTCCGACACGATTCGAACGTGCGACCGACGGCTTAGAAGGCCGTTGCTCTATCCAGCTGAGCTACGGAAACAATTTAAATTACTAATAAAGTATACAACATTTATTAGTAAATATCAAGAGTTTTTTATTAATATTCATTATTATTATGTACTTTAATAGAGTTTTGATACTGTTTCTATGTTGTTTTTTTCTTTTGTACTAAATATTACTTCTTTTACTTTGTAATTTTCAAGTATTGACTGTGATATTGTGTATTTAACTTCTTCAAGTATTTTTTCTTCTGATATATCATCAAAAATGTATTCATTAAATATTAAGTTTATAGCATCTTTTGTTATTTCATAATCATCTAAATTTAAGTTATTTGATAAATAGCTATTTAAATTGCTTTGATAGTTAACTGAACTTTTTAATTCTTTTATTATTATATCTATCTTTTCTGAGGATGTATTTGATATTTTAGTTACTGGTACATAATAATTAAAATCTTCATTTTCTTTTACAAAATATACCGTTGTTTTTGTAATATTATTTAAATTTGTTATATCGTATTCTTTATTTATTCCATAGTTTCTTGTTAAGGGATAATTAATTATTTTTTTACTATTAGGTAGTTCATTAAATAACTTACCATCCACTTTTAAATATATTTCGTTTATTTCATCTGTTTGAGTTAAGGTAAAGATTATTGCTTCTAGCATCTTTTCTTCATTGTTTTTTGTAACATTAAGAATTTCTTTGCTAAAGTCAATTGTAACTTTATCATTTTCTATTTTTATACTATTAATTTTTGTTCCTTTAGGTATTAAAGGAATGAAGTTTTTTAAAGTTTCATCACCCTCAATTAATATATTTATTTTTTTATATATTTCATCTTCTAAATTTAGTGATGAAATATAAGTTTCGAGTTTAGATATATATCCATCTATATCCATCAAGTAAACTACTTCTTTTTCACCTTTTGTTTCATGAGTTACTTCTAGTGCTATATCTAAGTTATTATCTGATGGAAAAAAATAGAAAAGTAATAATAAAAATAATGATACACTTGTTACAACTATTTTATTAATGCTGAAGTTTTTTATCATATGATCACCTATTTAACTATATGAAAATTATTTAAAAAAATGATTTCTATTTGAAATCATTTATAGCGATATTTCTCCTAATTTAAGTAGTTCTATTACGGCGCCCGCTCTACCTTTACATCCTAGTTTTTGCATGGCGTTTGATACGTGATTTCTTACGGTTTTTTCACTAATATCTAATTCGTTTGCTATTTCTTTCGTTGTTTTACCTAAAACTAAAAGTTCAAATACTTTCTTTTCTCTTTTTGTTAATATATTACTTGACATAAACACCTTCTTTCACTTTCCCATCTTGTATTTTCTAAAATAGTTTATGTTTGTTTTTTGAAAGGGTGATGTTATATGCCTATTAATTTTCAAATTTAATTGTTATATATTTCTTTTCTGCAAACTCTTCTTGCACAGACCTCATTATATTGTTTGCTAGAGACGAGTTGTGTTCGTTTGATGCGATTGTAACTTTTATTTCATCTCCATTCATTTCGATAAATGATTTTATTTTATATTTATCTAATATTTTTTCTTCTAGTAATATTTCTTTTCCTTTTGCTAAATTTAGTATTTGTAATTCTTCAAATGCGGTATTTTTTTCTTCAGCTGTTGAAGATGGTGAAATTAATTTTTCTTGCAATGTTGCCATTACTGTTTCTATTTCTTCATCTCTTTCAACTCTGAGTGCGATTAGTTTGTCATTTTGCGAAAGTGATACATCTATTTCTTCATTTACCGCTGTTGTTTCTTCTCCTTTAAAAATATCAGTTGGTAAAGTAATATAATATACTCCTAATACTAAAATAAATGAAAACAACGTAAGAAACCATAAGTTTTGTCTATTTATCATTTTTCCACCTCTTTGTTATATCTTATTATTTTTAGTTTAATTTTATTCATATTTTTTTTAAATTAAAAATATGTAAAATTAATAAGATATAATTATTTTTACATATTTAATTGTTTTATATAAATTATTTTATTTTTCTACTTTCTAAATAGAATCTTTTATCATCGCTATGACCCATTGAGAAAGTTTTTCTTGGAAGTGCTCCATCTAATATTACAGATCTAAATAAATCGCTTTTTTCCATTTTCGGAAGTAAGAATGATATATTTCCTTCTTCGCTTCCCATTTGTCTTGTTATTTCATCTCCATGGATATAATCAATTTTTCCTTCATTTTCTTTTAGATATTCATCTAGGAATATTTGAAGAGAACCTACTGTTAGATTTGACCTAGGGTTTTCTATATATAGTTTCTTTTCGCCTTCTTTTGTTATGTATATAAGTTCTTGTCCTTTTCCTTCTTCATTAGTTATGTAATATGATTTTAGTGACTCGATTAATTTTGATGCATTTGTTTTAAAGATGACCCTATGTATTGGTTCAAAGTCTAGTGCATCACTATGAATATTAACTAGTTCTACTAAAGCGTATCTTGCTGGATGATTTTCTCTTTCTTCTTCTGTAAGTTCTTTTTTAATATCTTCCCAGCATGCTTTTGCGGTAGCGAGTGAGTGATTTCCGTCTCCCATTGCGAATAATAATGGATTAGTTTCATTAACATTATATTTATTATTAAAGTATGACAGTTCTCCTAGTGATAGAAGTCCAGTAGTAATTTCGTCTATAGTATTACTACCTAATTTATATCCTTTTATGTGTCCTGCATCAAGCATTAAATCAAAATCATAAACTAAATCTTCACTACTTACTTTATTTTTTAGGCTTTCTATTATATTTTTCTTTTCATCATCTATTAATATCATTATGTGTGGTAGTTCTAATAATGCGTTTTGTCTTACTTTTTTTCTTGGTGGTATACGTTCTATAACAGTTTTTTCTGTTGCTCTAACTAATGAGTTTGAACCTATGTTATAATCGTATGCTTCTAGGTCTATTTTACCTATTAAACCTTCTCTAACCTTACCTGTTGAGTCAGTTCTTTCTAGATAAATCATTGTGTCATTATATTCTTCAAATATGTTTTCTTTTAAATATTTTTCCATATTTAAGTTTATTTCTTTTATTCTTTCTTCAACATTTTCATCTTCTAAAAATACTTCTGGTAATATTAAATTTAATGTTGATGGGTTTTCTCCAACTAAGTTTTTTACTTTATCCCAGTAATCTAATTGTGATGTGTATTGATCACAAGCTATTACGCTCCATAAATTATAGTTTATTTCTTTTTTTGGTAATAATATATTACATTTCTTAAATGGCATTTCCATTTTATCACGCTCCTTAAAAATATTATAAAACAAAAAGTATTATGTTTCAAATACTTTTAATTATATGTGCCAATTGTTTTTTCTACGAATACTTTTATATCTCTTTCGTTAAATGGTTTTGTTAGAAGATCTACTATCGGATATTTAAATGATTTTTCTATAGATTCTCTATCGTCATTACCAGTTATTATTGATACTGGTATTCTTACAAATAAATTATGCATTTTAAAATATTCAAGTAATTGATAACCGTTTACATTAGGCATGTTTAAATCAATTAATGCAGCATCTATTTTTTTATTAGGGTTTTCTTCAAGTATTTTTATTGCTTGTGCCCCATCTCTCGCGATTAATACTTCAAATGTGCTGTTAAATATTTTTTTAATAAAATTACTTACTAGGTCTGAGTCATCAACTACTAATATTGTTTTATCTTTTTCAGTTACAATATCTTCTTTTATAATATTTGATGGTGCTTTTCCCATATACTGTTCTACAAGTGATATTATTCTACTTATTTCATTAATAAGTTCTTCATAGTGTTCATATACAAACATAACATTATTTGATTTACTATTCATTTCATGTTGATATGATAGGTCCGCTAGTTTTACAAAACCAAGGTATCTTGCGTCACTTTTTATTGAGTGAGCGTATATTGCATAGTTTGACATATCAGCAGATTCTTTATATTTTTTTAGATTATCTACTTTTTCACCTATTCCAGCTAAAAAATCTTCTAATGTATTATCATACATTTCCATATCGCCAAATAATTCTAGTGCTTTTTCTATTTCTACTCCATTATTTATTAAAAATTCTACATTTTTCATTTAAATTACCTTCTTTCTTAATTACAATTAAAGTTTACTCCGTTGTATGTAGATGAGTCTGTGTAATATCCTTCACTTTCTGTTCCACAAGCTAAATATGTTTTATCTACTGTTCTATTATTAGTATCATCTTTAAACAATATTACTCCTTTGCAAGTTTCTCCTTTAAAGTTTATATCTTTTGTTATAAGTTCTGATGTTTTTAAATCACTTAAACAAATATATTTTGAAGTTCTATATGTATCTGGGCATATGTAAGTATTATCAATTGGAGATAAACAATAATCTTGTTCAAATATTCTTGCTGCATCTAATATAGTTGATTCTTCAGACTCTATTGTTTTTATTACTCCTTTATTATATATTTCTATTACGTTTGGCATTACAACTAATACAAGTAATGACATAACTGCGATTACTGCAAGTAGTTCAATTAATGTAAATCCTTCTTTTTTCATTCTTACCTTCTTTCTATTTTATTTTAAAATAAATAATGCTACTGTAAAACTTATTGTAAGAAGTACTATTAATATTATAAGTATTATATCAGTAATTTTCATTTTTTTCTTTTTATCAGTAATTACTTTTTCTTCTTTTATTTCTATTTTTTCTATTATTGGTTCCATTTTTATTGTTTTTAAAAGTTCTTTGTCTTCTTTATCTTCTTCAAAATCTATTATTTCTATATTTTCATCCATATTTTTATCACATCCTATTTAATATATATTTTAATAATAGCAAACTTCTACATATTTTTCAAGACTTACTACTTGACTTAATTAAAAAATTAATGTAATATTATATTTGCTTGGAGACATACTCAAGTGGCTGAAGAGGCGCCCCTGCTAAGGGTGTAGGTCGGGAAACTGGCGCGAGAGTTCAAATCTCTCTGTCTCCGCCATAATGTAAATTAGTCCTATTAAGGACTTTTTTTGTTTGTTTTTTATTTTCTTGGGAATAATAATTCTAGGTGATTATATGGCTAAAGTTAAAAGTTCTATAAGTTTTGGTTTAATTAATATCCCAGTTGAGATTAATAATGTTGTTAGAAATAATGACACTTACTTTAATCAACTTCATAATAAATGTATGCATACTATAAAACATATTAAATATTGTCCTATTTGCAAAGAAGAAGTTAATAGTAATGATTTAGTAAAGGGGTATGAGTATCAAAATGATGAGTATATAACTTTTACTGATGAAGAGTTTGATTTATTAAAAAGTGATGATGAGAAAATTATTGAAATTGTTTCTTTTATTAATTTAAAAGAAATAGATCCTGTTTATTTTCAAAAAAGTTATGAGCTTAGTAGTGATAAGAACTCTAAAGCTTATGTTTTACTTAAAAAAGCTATGAAGAAGTCTGGTAAGGTTGCTTTAATTAAGACTGTTATCAGGCAAAAGTTTTATTATGCTATTTTGAGATTGAATGATGAAAGTATGATCATGACTACTCTTTATTTTGATGAGGAAGTTAATATTGATGATAAAGCGGATGAAACGGTGAGTATTTCTGATAAAGAGATGGAACTAGCTCTTAAATTAATTGATACTTTAAAAGGAAAATTTGAACCTGATAAATATAAAGATGAATATCAAGATAGGATTAAAGATGCGATTGATAAAAAAATATCTGGTAAAAAGATTAAAAAAGTTAAAGGCAAGAGCAAAAGAAGTGTTAGTGATTTAATGAAGGCACTTGAAGAATCTTTAAAGGATGCTAAGTAATATGGATATTTTTAATAATAGAGATTTTACACCTATGCTACTAAGTGAACAAAAAGTGCCTTTTGATAGTGATGATTTTTTGTATGAAATAAAGTTTGATGGTATAAGGGCTTTATGTTTTATTGATGGAGATAATATACTTTTACAATCAAGAGGAAAAAATAATATTACTCCCCTATTTCCTGAGATAAATGTCTTAAAAAAATTAACCAATAAAAAAGTTGTTTTTGATGGAGAAATTGTTATTTTTGATGATGGCGTGTCTTCTTTTAGTTTGATTCAAAAAAGATTGCATTTAAAAAATAAAAATAAAATAGAAGAACTTTCCAATATTTTTCCTATTACTTTTGTTGTTTTTGATATTTTATATGAGAATAAAGATTTGACTAATTTATCTTTAATACAGAGAAAAGAGATACTTGATAAGTATAATGATAAAGATGTTTTTGTTAAATGTAAATATTTTAAAAAGAATGGTATTTCTTTGTTTAATTTTGTTAAAAATAATAGACTAGAAGGAATGGTAGCAAAAAAGATAAATAGTAAATATTATATTAATAAAAGAAGTAATGACTGGATTAAAATTAAAAACTTACATCAAGAATATTTTAATATTTATGGATATATTGAAAATAAAGATACTATTAGTTTATTATTAGGTGATATAAAAAATAATATGGTTTTTTATGTTGGAAAAGTTAGTGTTTCTAAAAATAATGAATGTTATACTCTTATTAAAAACTCTTCTATCTCTCATAATCCATTTGTTAATTTTGATGATAAATATGCTATTTATATAAAAAATAAATATAAGTGTTTAACTGAGTTTTTAGAAAAAAGTGATGATGGTTATTTAAGGCATCCTATTTTCAAAAAACTTGAATAATTTTTTAATACTTGAGCAAAATATTAATGGAGGGATACAAATGAATCATAATGTTGAATTATTAAATCATATTTATAAAAATGCTGATATGGGTGTTAATGCTTGCGAAAGTATGCTTACTTATTTAAAAGAAAAAGACAATAAAATAAAGGATACTGCGGAAGATATTTTAAAAGAATATGAACAATTCAAAGAGTCTAGTAAAGAATTATTAGAGAAATATGATGAAAATTATGCTGAAACAGGTTTTATTGGCAAAATGATGTCAGATATGGGTATTAAAAAGGAAGTTAATGCTGATAATAGTGATAGTGCTATGGCAAGTATGCTTATTGAAGGACTTACTATGGGTAGTATTAATACCGAAAAGAAACTTAAAGATTATGAAAAGAAAATTGATGGGAAAGTTAAAGATATTGCAGAAAATTTCTTAGAATTTCATCAAAGAGCTATAGAGAAACTAAAGGTTTATTTGTAAAAACTTTTAGTTTTTTATTTTTACCTACACTTTTTTTGTTTATTTACATAATTTATTATAGGAGGTAAAAAATGAATGATGCAAGTTATGAAAGAGCTTTATGTAAAATAGAGTCTTTCAAGAAAATAAATGGTAACAGTGGCTGTTGTTGTTTTGGTATGACAGGGCCTACTGGACCGACCGGACCTGCCGGAGGAGCTACGGGGCCTACTGGACCTACTGGTGCGACTGGTGCAACTGGAGCAACTGGTGCGACTGGACCTCAAGGAATACAAGGTATAGCTGGTGAAGTTGGGCCTACTGGTGCTACTGGTGCGACTGGGCCAACTGGTGCGACTGGGCCACAAGGAATACAAGGTATAGCTGGTGAAGTTGGTGCTACTGGAGCAACTGGT
>JAFQID010000008.1 GCA_017397685.1 Bacilli bacterium
TTAAAGGTAAAATTTATAAATATGAAGAAAATTAATTAGTTTTAATTTTTAATTCAACTAACATTGAGTTCCTTTTTTGTACTCTTTTTTTATTTTCTTATCTTTTTAAAAATTATTAACTTTCCTATAAGATAAAAAAACATGATATAATATTAAGTAATGGAGTTGATTTATATGTTAAATAGTAAAGTGACAGATATAAAAAACATAACTAAAAAAAATCTTCCATATATAATTACTTGGATATTATATTATGCTTGGGTAATAGTTTTTACAACATGGTGGACAGCTAGTCCACTCACAGATGAAGTATATGGTACTGATAGTCGGGTAATACTTCACTCTCTTAACTTATTATCATCTGCTATTGTTGTGTTTTTTATGAAAAAGGAATGGTTTAAGAAATTTGCTTTAGGTGGAGGTTTTTTAATAATAGTAAATTCAATACTTTTTGCTATTAGTAAAGATCCTAGTTTTATAAGTCCAAACGCCCATTCTATTATAACTGTAATACTTGCCTGTTCATTAGGTATAGTTAATGCAGGTATTTTAGTACCATTTGTTTATGTAATGAACAATACTGAAAAGTTTTACTCGGTTGTTGGTACAAATTTACTTATTTCTGTTTTAGTATTACTACAAGAAATGGAAGTATTAAATATTAGTAACGGTTTTATATTTTCTTTTATAATGTTAGTATTATCATTGTTACCTATTTTCTTTTTTAAAGTAAAAGATTATAAACAAGAAGAAACAACTCATGAAAAATATATGGTTAAAACACCAAAAATTTTGTATATTACTCTTATCCTTAATTGTCTTTATGTAATTTTTTGTAAAGGTGTTGGTAAATCATTTTTATTACTTGCTAATCAAACAGTAGATTTTAATCTAGGTATTATATTTTACATAGGTGGATTAATTGGATGTGTAATTTACTATCTAATTTATCATTTCTTTAAAAGAAGTAATCACATGACTTGGAATGTTGCTTTTTCTACTTTTGCTTTATCAATGTTTTTATATTATATAGCAAATACATTTATTTTAAAATGTATATTCGCATTCTTTGTTGGTATTGGAAGTACAATTGGAATGATCAATATGTATTACATATTAGGTGTTATAGGTAGAATGTATTGGAATCATTCATATGTAAAAGCCTCAATATTCTTTATAGGCGTATGTGGTGGTGCTTCTGGTACACTCTTAGGTAATCATTTAACTCTTTCAAATGATGCTAATTTATCAATGATATTTGCTATTGTTTCATTAGCGATAGTTTTAGTTGTACTTATGTTATCGCCAACACTTACACTAACTTATTTTCAAGATAGATGGGAAGAAAATTCTACTAAAGGTCAAGTTGATATGCGAAACATTAGAAAATTTGAAAAATACAACTTAACAGAACGTGAAATTGAAGTAGTAAATTGCCTACTAAATAATTATACAAATAGACAAATTGCAGTAACATTAAATATTTCAGAAAATACTGTCAAGCATCATTGCAAAAATATTTTCAAAAAATTAGATATTTATTCAAAAAATGAAATATCACAAAAAATACGATAAAATAAAGCTAAAATTGATACACTACCCAAAGTTATGGGTAGTGTTTTTTAGGTACCTACCCAAAAGTGTGAGTTTACTTTTTTCGACATTTATTATAAATTGTAAGTGAAAAGGAGGTGCATTTTCGATGCTAAAGTTCTTCAAAAAATCAAAGGCGGACGAATCAATTCTTCCAAAATATAAAATGTCATTGGAAGAATATAGAGATACAATTTCAACTTTGACACCACAAGAATTAAAAGTATATAACGAAGTAGTTCAAGGATACAACACCGAAGAAATATCTAAAAAATTGAAATTAACTAAAAATACAGTAAATTCTTATATGAAGCCAATTTTTAAAAAGTTAAATGTTCATTCTAAAGTAGAATTGATTGTTGCTTACGGAAATATTTATAATCTTGTAAATGATGTCAATAATGATGATTAGAAGAACTAGATAAGAAAGGAGATTATTATGGCAAACGAAAAGAATTTTCAAGATAAAGCAAAAGACTTTATCAACAATGTAGAGGACTCTACAAAAACTTTCGATAAGAAAGATATTGAATCAGGGAAAGGTATGGGTATATTATCATATATACTACCATTTATTCCATTTTTTGCAGAAAAGAATAACAAATTTGTTGCTTATCATGCAAAACAAGGTATGAATCTATTGATGCTATCTATAGCATACAGTATAGTATATGGTGTTCTTACATCAGTGATTAAGGTTAATGGTGACTGTGGTTATGGATACTGGGGAGATTTAGCAGAAGCTTTTGGAACTACTTGTAAAGTGACACCATGGTGGGTAACTGTACCATTATCAATAATCGGTCTTGGAATTACATTATTAGCAATTTTAGGTATTGTTAATGTTTGTAAGGGTAAAGCAAAAGAATTGCCAATCGTAAATAAAATTAAAATCTTTAAGTAGGAGAAATTTATGAAAAAGAAAATACTACTCGGCTTATTAGCAGTTATTATGTGTTTTACTCTAGTAGGCTGTGGTGATAAAGAAAATACAGGTGGAAACTCAGGCAATGGTGGTAGTGAACAAAAAGAAAATACAGTAAAAACAAATTGGAAAAAAGCAGAAGTTGATGAATATTTTTTAGAAGATTTTGCTGAATTAACTAATAATGTTCCAGAACCTGAAACAAAGTATACTATAAATACAATTTCAGTTGCTTCAGGGTTATCAATTAGTTTTGAAAGTACAAGTGACGCTGAAAAATATAAACAAGTAATTAAAAACAATGGATTTACTTATAAAGATGAAATATATGGTATGGAATCTTATGAAAGTAAAACTCATGAAATTCAATTTACTGGAGCTGGAATTATAATAGATGTTAAATAAAACTATTTAAAATGTGATTTTTTATAAATAAGAAGGTGTATTATGAAAAGAAAAATATTATTTAGTGTTCTAGCAATTATAATGTGCCTTACCCTTATTGGGTGTGGTAAAGAAGAAAAGCAAAATAATACTCTTGATGATATAATCGAAAATTTTACAAATTCAGAAAATGATGATAAAGATAATAGTTCTAAAAATAATGACAATAAAGAGAGTACTTCTTTAGACGAAATTAAATTATATTCAGATGATACAAAAATGGTTTTCAATTTTTACGATCAATATAATATTGTATATCATTATAAAGGCAATACAATAACAGGTTTAGAACTTTATTATGATTATGGAACAGAGGAACTAGCTAAAATTTCTAAATCAGCAATAGAACAAACTCAAGATTATGAAATTAAAAGTGTTGTTCAAAAAGGAAGATATGTAATTGTTGCATATAATGAAGAAGCATATCAAGATATGACAGTAGAAGAAGTAAAACAAACATATTCATATTTAGAACAAGTATATGAGGAATAGATTTATATATTTGTTATAGTAAATTTTTAAAAAGGATGGTGATATAGACTAGTCAACTAAATGTAGACATTTTATAAAAAGAATGTTTCAGAACCCTGATTCAATTTTATATTGAATTGGGGTTTTATAATTTAATGCATAACTTGGTCTTTCATTATTATAATAATCTATGTATAATTTAATTAGATTTGGAACATTTTCAGAATGTTTTAAATCAAAGTCTATAAACAATTCTTCTTTAATCCAACCATTCAATGATTCATTTACTGGATTATCTGTTGGTGTACCAGCTCGACTCATTGAACGTTGGATATTAAATTCATTTAGAAGATTGTTATATGGTTTAGAAGAATAAACGGAGCCTTGATCTGTATGTAGAATTATTTGGTCTTCAATTTGTTCTTCTTTTATTTTGCTTAAAACTTGATTTAATCCATTAAAATAAGTTTTTCTGTCTCCTTTTTTAGAAGATAGCCCATAACCAAGTATTTCTTTATTCCATGCATCAAAATATAAAGTTAATTCATAATAAGTGGACTTAACCCAAAATGCTGTCATATCTGAAACTATTACCTCAAAAGGTCTTTTTAATTTTTTCCATCCATTCCATACTAAATTACTAAATATTTCATGTTCTTCATCAGGCTTCTTCCATTGATAATGTTTTCCTTGATATCTAATGTTTCCATATTTGCATAATCTATGAACATAATTATCTTTATATACAATGCCATATGTGTTTCTTATAAATTGATTAATCCATCTATATCCGTGAGCTTTATGTTTATTATGAATCTTCTTTATTAATTCTAAATCACTTTGTCTTGTAATTTCTCTTATACTTGGATTAGCTTTTCTATATTTCCATTTATAATAGCCAGACCTACTTATTGACATATATTCACACAATAGTTTTATAGAATATTTATATTTAAAATCATCAACTATTTGATATTCTTGTCTAATGTAGTAACGAATTCCTTTTTGGCACCAACTCCTTTCACTATGTAGCCTTTTTTTAATCGAGCAATTTCAATCTCCTTTTTCATTAATTCTAATTCTAGTTCTTCAATCTTATTTTTAGGTCTTTTTAAATGTAATCCAGCATTAGGATTTTTATGTTTACCAGTATTTGATTTTAACCCATTTAATCCATTTTTTTCATATTTTTGTGTCCATTCTCTTATCATTTTATCTGTTGTATTTATTTCTTTGGCTAGTTTAACAGCAGATTCACCACTCAAATATCTTTTTACTATTTTTTCTTTCTCTTTATATGTTCTCATTGTCTTATTTTTTCCAACATCATTCATACTTTACCTCCATTATTATTTTATCAAAAAAGTAGACATTCTTTTTTATTTGTCTACTTTTATTTTATCAGTTCATATTTAACATTCTTTAATTTTATATAGTTTTCTTTCTATTTTATCAACAAGTGAACATATGTTTTTTCTGTCATTTTTCCCGTCATGTGATATAAAATTATTCCATTCATCTAAAACTTCATTAATATTTTCTTTATTTACCTTATCTTTTAAAATTTCATGAGCTGTTTTTGTATAATTCATTATACTAACAACACCTAAAGCTTTATAATAAGATTTTTCAGGTATATTTGATATTTTATAAAAATAGAGTGCTAAATCATCATCAACTTTTCTAGGATTTTTAATTATTATTTTATTAGTTCTATATATTGTAGTGGCACCTTCTATTTTAATATTTTCAGCATCTTTAGGAATTTCAACATCATATATAACATTTCCTCTATGTAGCCATCTTAAAATACAATCTTCAGAACAATAATTAAACCCGCCAAAATCTTTTCCACTGTTTGCAGTTGGGTTCCAATTATTTGCAATATTAACTTCGTTTAACTTATATTTGAAATCACCGGCATTGGAATTTAATTCATCCATCACTTTTACTAATTTATTCATAACAATACTCCTAATAAAAATTATAAACATTTTTAAATATTGGTTTATTAAAATTATTCTCTCTTAATTATATCATGTTTTTTGATTGTTATTTAATTTTTAACTCAATTTACATATTTTTTAGATACTTAATAAAGGCGAATAAATAGTGTTATTCTCTTTTTAACTTTCTAGATTCACCTAATTCTTCCTTATAATTTAAACTTTCTAAAGTATTATAAACACAGTTCATCATAATATCTTTAGATATGCCTTTTTCATATAGCGAAACTAACATATTAGATAATTTATCTAATTGTTTATTTAGTCCCTCAGCATTTAAAACATTAACATTATTAACAATATTGTCAAAATTAATAAACTCTTTTTCATCTTTAATATCTACTTTATTACAAAAAAAGCCACTTCCTTGTCCAAACCATATTCCAATTTCATAACCTAAGTCATTAAATTGAATTTTATAATAACTACAAAACTCATCATTATAAGGGCTAATAAAGTTTTTATCAGCATACTTATCTATAGCTTCATAAAAATATTGCAAATAAGAAATATTTTCAACATCTTGAGAAGAAACTAATTCCGAATATTCTGGATATACATCATTTTCAAAAGAACCAAATTTAAAAGTAAACTCTTCAATCCATTTAATATAATCATAATTAGAAACAAGTTCCTTTCTTAAATAATCTTTCTTTTTTTCTTGATCTCCAATAAAGTTCAAAAACTCTTCCATTTTTTTTGTGTCTTTGTTTTTAAAAACATCCCCAATATCTACATACTCTTCCTTTTTATCTTTATCATTAGAATTAACTTTCCAAAGCATATTACACCTCCAATTTATTAAACATTATTATAAATATATTTTATAAAAAAAACAATAATATGATAAAATATAAATATAAGGACAAAATAAAGGAGAAAATTATGGAAAAATCAAAAGTTTATTTCATAAAAGAAATATCACCAGAAAGTCTAATTAAAATATACGAAAAATTAGAAAAACAACTTACTGGAAACATCGCAGTAAAAATATCGACAGGTGAGCCAGGAGGAAAAAACTTCCTAAGCCCAAATCTAATAAAAGATTTAGTTCAAAAACTTGATGGTACAATCATCGAATGTAACACAGCATATGAAGGAAGAAGAAACACATCAGAAAAACACTGGGAAGCTATAAAAGAACATGGATTTTTAGATATAGCTAAAGTAGACATATTAGATGAATATGAAGATATGATAATCCCTGTAACAAATGGAAAACACATAAAAGAAAATATAGTTGGGAAAAATCTAGAAAAATATGATTCTATTCTTATGCTTTCACATTTCAAAGGACATCAAATGGGTGGCTTTGGTGGAGCACTTAAAAACATGTCAATAGGTATCGCATCAACAAGAGGGAAAACATGGATACATACAGCTGGTAAAACAAACAATCCGGATATAATATGGCAAAACACCGCGCCTCAAAATGATTTTCTAGAATCAATGGCTGAAGCGGATGAATCGGTTGTTAGATATATGAATGAAAATATAGTTTATATAAACGTACTAAATAATATATCAATAGACTGTGACTGCAACAGTAATCCAGAAGCACCATGTATGCATAATATTGGTATAACAGCATCAATAGATCCAGTAGCATGTGATCAAGCAAGTTTAGATTTAATATACAACTCAGAAGATACAGGAAAAGAAAGACTAATAAAAAGAATTGAAAATTTAAATGGAATAAGAATAATAGAGCATGCAGAAAACCTAGGAATAGGTAGTAGAAACTACGAGCTTATAAACATTGATTAAAAAACAAAAAAGCACTTAACAAATGCTTTTTTTAACTATCTTAATTAAAATAACCAATATCTAAAAGAATACTCAGCAATCTCTTTCATAATGTCAAACATTTCATTTGCGCTCCAAACTTCTTCACGAAAATACATAGACACTGGAGAAAAACCACCATGATCTCTATCACTATCTCTTTTATTAACATATATTTTATTAATATCATAAAACTCATTCAAACATAGAACCTTAGTTAAAACAGTATATTCATTAGAAGCAAAATCACATCCATGGCCAAAACAAACAAATGGAGTAATATTTTCATAATGCATATAAGTTTTAATAGCTGTTAAGTTTTTACCAAGTCTTTCAATTGCATTACCTGTTGCTTGCTTTTCCTTACCTTCAAGTTCTCTTTCCTTATTAGTACCTTGATGCTTAACTTCTGCAATAACAAGAGGATATTTAATATTCTTAACATCATCTACTAGATAAATAATCCCACCATCAGGAACAATACTTCTGCCATCATCATAAATATAAAACTCGCTCCTAACACCTCTACTTTTAATAAAATTAATCATATCACTAATCTTAATAGACCTAGCATACTCCAAATGATAATTCTCAAACTTAGTATCCATTTCAAATCTAGTAATCAAATAATTAATAACCATATTAGCCGCAACATAAATATTCTTATCATCTTTCTTAGATAAAAAATTCTTAGCTTTATGTTGCTCATATCTCTCTCTTAAAGAATCATGTTGACTCATTATCTCACCTCATTTTTATATTTAAAAACTTCAACTAAATACAAATATTCTTTTACATGAATATCTCTATTATTTAAATTTCTAGAACCTCTAAAAGTATTATACTTTTTTTCCATAATCTTAACATTACCAATCTTAGATAACATATTAACCATCTCTTTTTTCTTAATAAATCCATCAGAATTAAATGATATTAATAAATATCTAGCTTTTGCATCATTACATAACTTTTCAAAAGTGTTAAGAGCTTCCCTTGCTTGATTATACTTAGAACGATTCCAGTTCTTTGGTATTCCAGATACCTCACTTATTTCTTCTGGTCTCTTATATTCATTAATAACATTAAGCATAAAATAATTAGATCCATAAGGATGTTGATTATAAGGTGGATCCATATAAACTAAATCTACCACATCTAACTTCTTAACAAGCTCATTCGCATCCTCTTTATATATATCAACATCACACTCAAAATTACTAAATATTGGAAAAGGCAAATCAATATCACACTTGATTCTAGATAGAGCATCACTATTATTACCACCAAACTGACCAATACCAGTTTTACTATTTTTATAAAAACCTTTAAACACACCAGAAGTATTATTCTTAATAGATGCTTCAGTTAATAACGGAGCTATAAAAAAATGTTGATAATCATTAGGAATATAATTAATTAGTTTTCTAGCAGTATCAATATACTTAGCATTTCTAGTAGTATAAAAACATCTTTCTCCAAGCTTAATATCCTTCATATCCTTAGGCGCATATAACTCAGAAATAAATCCACTTTCAAGTTTATTATCTAAATTATCTTTTAAATAATTATACCAAGAAACAAGCTCATCCATATTTATATCACTTTTATTACTAAGATAACATTTATTTAAAATATAAGCATAATTTTCTAAATCATTAACAATAAGTTTAGAAGAATACTGCTTTAAATATCTAGAAACAATTCCAGAACCAGAAAAAATATCAGCAATCTCTAACTTATCTTTTTTAAGTTCTTTGCGAACAATATCAACCGCATTACCAATAAAACCAAGCAGTGATCTCTTGTTTCCAATATAGGTAATAATTTGAGTAGTTAAAAAATTCTCATTTTCAAAAATAGTATCTTTTTTCATATTTCTAAACATTCCTTTCTGCTTCACTACGTTCGTGTAAGGCACAAATCGCCGTGAAAATATTTTTTATAAATTTCTTTGATATAATAAAGTTGTTATTAGGTATACTATAGAGAACGGGGAGGGAAGTGGTGTTAAGATGTATTTCTTAAACCTGTATATTTATATGTGTCGATTATCTCTAGAGTACAAATGAGTGGCCATTAGATTTTATATCTATATTAACGAACACGGAACCTTATCTTTGGTAAAACAAGTATCCCAGTTTTCAAGTGAGATTTTCAGTCAATGCCATTTAACAAAAATCTATAATAAGGAGATTTTTATGTTAAAGACAATTTATAATAACTGCGAATCTGTTAGAATTCTTAAAGCTGGCCAGTATATCAAACCTTTACTTGTAGAGTGTGCTTTAAATGCAATCAAGGATAACTCATGTCCTTATATTAAAGCAAGATATGAATCCATAAAAAAGCGTCGCGGACATAAGAAAGCAATAATTGCTATTGCAAGACTTTTATTGGTTTGAGCATATCACATTTTAAAAACTGGTGAAGTTTTCGATAATAATAGATTCGATAGTCTTTTGAGCAAAAATATTAAAAAGAATAATAAGAAAGTTCAAAATACAAATGATATGATTTCTTATTTAACTAAATTAGGTTATAGCATTACTTTGCAGAATAACTAATAACAACTTTATTATTTTCAAAGAGCAATACCGTACATATGTGCATTTTATTTTAACGTCTTCATTGACGATTTTTGTCGTGGCAAGATTTTAGTTATTTATTTTTAACCTTTACCTCCAAAACAATTATAACATCTTTTTAAACTAAAAACACACTGTCTTAGCCTAAAATACTATAAAAAGATAAAAACAAAAAAACTTTTACATATAGAGGTGCATTTTCTTTAAAATATCATGATGAAATTTTTTAGAAAATTATACATATAAAAAAAGAAACATTTTATTAACTAAAAACCGTATTTATAAATAACTAAGCTATACCAAAATATTAAAATAGTTAAGTGAAAAACTAACAAAAAAACATTATTTCTATATAAAAAATTAAATTTCTAGTAATTTTTTTCTTGATTTTTAAAAAATCAGTGATATAATATAGAGCCAACAAATGAAATACTTTGTACAAAATTCAAGCAAGTAGTAAAATTTCATGATGTTAAATAATATTATTATAATAAGAAGGAGTTTTCCATGGATAATAAACAATTAAGAAAAATAGGAAAAAAAGAATTGTTAGAAATATTATTATCACAAGCTAAAAGAATCGAAGAACTAGAAAATAAAATAGTTGAAACTGAAGCTAAATTGAATTCTAAAAAAATAATGATTGATTCTTGTGGTTCAATCGCTGAAGCATCACTACAATTAAATGACATTTTTAAAGTCGCTGAATCCTCAGCAGAACAATACTTGTTTAATGTTAAAGAAAAATGTAAAAAAATGGAAGATGATACCAAGAAACAATGTCATTTAGAAAAAGAAAAATTGATAAAAGAAACTGAAAAGTTATGTAAAAAGAGAGAACAAGAAGCGGATGCTTATCTTGCTAAAATTGAGTTAAAAGCAAAAGAACTAATAAAAACTAATAATATAAAATCATCAAAGAAATATCAAAAAACTACTGTTAAAAATTCAAATATAGTTACTTCTTCAAAAAAAGAAATATCAAAAAATAATAA
>JAFQID010000048.1 GCA_017397685.1 Bacilli bacterium
GTTTTTATCTTTTATCGTCTGAGGATTTATTTTGGCACCAATACTATTTTCAAACCATGATCCCTCTATTATGCAATCATCAAATAGTCCAATTATTTTTACTCCGCCAAAGTCTACATTAGAACAATTTTTGTCTTTTACTGTTTGTGGGTTTATTTGTGCACCAATACTTCCTCTAAAATCAGCACCGCATATTTCACAATTATCAAATGGTCCTATTATTTCTACATCTGCAAAATCAACATTTGAACAGTTTTTTTCTTTTATAGTTTGAGGATTTATTTGTGCACCTAAGCTATTAGTAAAATCTTTATTTACTATATTTAATCCATCAAACGAGAAATTAGTTAAATCTATTCCCCTTAATTCATTTAATTCTCTTGTTCCCGGAGTTTCTTCAAAAAATAATAATTTTATTAAATCATTTGATAATTTAATATATTCTCCTGCTTTTAAATAATCCCATTGTTTTGCACTTATTTCTTTTTTTAGTAATTCTATATGTTTTACACTTCTTTTTTTCATTTATAACTCCTATAAAATAATTTTATATTTTTAAACTTTGTGTATATTCTTTGAGCAACTCTGGATCTAACGGACCAAATTTAATTCCTTTAAAACTCGCACCTTCTATATTACAGTTATCAAATGGCCCAATTACTTCAACATCACAAAAATTCACATTAGAACAATTCTTATCTTTTACTGATTGAGGATTAATTCTCGCACCCATACTACCTTTAAAATTTGCACCTGATATTTCAATATCTTTAAAATCTACTTTTGATAAATCCAGGCCTTTTAATGAAAAATTTTCTTTAATTTTAGTTTTTGTTTCATCTTCAAATATAAAAAACTCTATTAAATCTTCAGATATTCTTATATACTCTCCTTCTTTTAATAATTCTTGTCTTTTTAATAATATATTTAATAAAGCCAGTCTTTGACTTTCATCAAAAAACTCATTTAAATTATTTAAAACCATTATAAGTTTCCTTTCTAATTAAATATTATTGATTATTATATATTTTAATTTTACATAAGTCAATTTTTAAATTTAAAAAAATATAATGGTTAGTTATATTTTTTTAAAAATCTACAACTTCTACTTCTTCTGGTTTATCAAGCTCACTTGTAAACTTTTTTACCTCTTGATTTTGCTCTTCGCTAACTATAGGTTCTAGTGGCTCAGCAATTTCTATAGGTTCTAATATATTTTCAAAATCTGTATTTTTTATTTTTTCGTATCCGATTGGTTTTATATTTTCTGCTTTATATGGTTCTACTTTTTCTCTTAACTCAAGTTCACTTTTAAATATTGAATCTATTTCTTCTTTTTCTTCTTCTGTAAAGTCATTTTGTTTACTAATTTCTTCATCAGTCATAAGCAAACTCATATTATCTGGTCTTGCGTTATCAAGCATTTTAAAATATTCATCATCACTAAGTTTATATTGTCTATCACTGTATGCAAGTAGTGGATAGAACATTAATGGAAAAAATACTAGACCAATGCGATAACCTTTAGATGCATTAAATACTTTTCCAAGTTTTATAGACATCATTGTTAATACTATTAAGTTAGTTCCAGGAAAGAAAAATAATATTCCCCAGAATGTAGACATTTCAACAATTTCTAAAAGTGTAAATAGATTTAATACTGGATAGTATACACTTTTTACATCTTTATTAGCTTTTTTAAAAATATTTTTACCACCAATCATTATTATTAATGATCTAGCAAATGTCATACATAATACTATTATAGCAATTGTTATTATTAAATTAACGGTACTTGGTAACATAGTTATTCTCCTTTATTTTATATATTTATGATACAATAAAGTTAAAAATAAAGCAATATTTTTTAATTATGTTCACTTTTTATAAAAAATGTATTGCAAAATAATATTTTTTATTATAAAATATAAAAGTCAATGAGAAAAAGGGCTTGTAGCTCAGCTGGTTAGAGCGTTCGTCTGATAAGCGAAAGGTCGATGGTTCAAGTCCATTCAGGCCCACCATTTTGATTGATAACCTGGCCTGTTGGTGAAATGGTTAACACACACGCCTTTCACGCGTGCATTCACGGGTTCAAATCCCGTACAGGTCACCATTTTTGAATAATTATCCTCTTTATGAGGATTTTTTATTTTCCCCCGAGAATGCACTATAACAAGTTTCATTTTAAAAACTACCGATTTGGTAGTTTATTTTAATTTTGAATCTAATTCATTTATTTTTATTAATTCTTGCTCACCAGTTTCCATATTTTTAAGCGTTACTGATGCATTTTTTATTTCTTCATCTCCGATAAGTATAACATATTTTATTTTTTCTCTATTAGCTATATTCATAGCTTTTTTTAATTTTATTGCATTTAATTCCGTAAGTACTCTATATCCTTTTTGTCTTAGTATATTAGATACTTCAAATAAATATTTATTTCTTTCAAATGAATAAACATATATATCGTATTTTGTTTCATTTATAAATGGACTTAATTTTAACAATTCATATATTGGTTCTAGTCCAAATGTCATTCCAATAGCAGGATATTCATTACCATTATTAAGGAAGTTTGTTATTATTTTATCATATCTACCGCCCGCACCAAGCGCACTACTAAGTCGTTCTTCAGCATCAAATATTTCCCAAACACTTCCAGTATATATATCAAGGCCTCTTGCTAAAAAAGGAGTAAACTTACACATTTCTTTTAAACCTAAATCATTTATTAAACCACTAAGTATATTTAATTCTTTTAATCCTTCATTTAATAGTTCATTTTTTGAAGAAGATAATTCAGTAGTTAAAGTTGTAAGATTCTTTCCTAAATATTCAAATACTTCATCAACTATTTTTTCTTTTGTATGCTCTAGTAGTTCTTTTTTTATTTCCTTAGCACTTATTTTATCAAGTTTATCTATTGAAATAATAAAACTATTTATATTTTCTTTTTTAACTTTTAAATGTTCTAGTAATCCTGATAAGAATTTTCTATTGTTGTATTTTATTATTACTTTTATATTTAATTTTTCAAATACATCTTTTATCATTGTAAAATATTCTAATTCAGCATATGGACTATTAAGCCCACAAGCATCTACATCACATTGATAAAACTCTCTTCCTCTACCAGTTTTAACAGGTCCATTTCTAAATACTTTACCTATTTCATATCTTTTAAATGGTAAAATTAACCCTTTATTCATTCCCATTACTTTCGAAAATGGTACGGTTAGGTCGTATCTTAATCCTATATTCCTTCCGCCTTGATCTGTTAACTTATATACTTCTTTAAGTATTTCAGCACCACCTGCATATTTACTAGCAAGCAAATCATAATAACAAAGCATAGGTGTTTCTAGTGGTAAATAACCATATTTTTCAAATGTTTCTCTTAATATATTAGTTATTTTATTTCTTATTAATTGCTCCTCTGGTAAATAATCATTTGTTCCTTTTAAATTCATTAATTTTATTTCATTTTCCATTATCTACTTCTTCCTATCCTTTCTTCTTCATAGTATGTTGGCATTACATTTGATACCATATACATTTTTTGCATTAAGTTCTTTTTAAACTCTTCTTCTAAAATAATTATTTTAGTTAATATAGATTTAAATTCTTCTTTAGTAAGGTGCTCTTTATATTTATTCATAATTATTCCTTTTAATCTATTTAATTCATCTAATACCATCGTAGTATCATCATCTGTAGTTCCTTCTTCATCGTTTAATATTCTTATCATAAACTCTAAGACTTTATCTATTTTTTTGTTAATTCTTTTCTTTATGAATGATGATATTAAAGCCTGATCAGTAATAATTATTTTTTTTGCCTTTATAGATAATCCACCCTTATTTTTTGGAAGAATGTCTAAACCAGTTATTTTCACTTTATAATAACTAAGTTTAAAATCCGGATTATCTTTAACAATATTATATTTCATAAAAACCACCTATTACTTATTTTTTAAATTTGTCATTTTTATTCTTTCTTGATTTCTATATTCGTCTATTAATTTATGATTACCACTAACTAATACTTCTGGCACTTTCATACCATTAAACTCTCTTGGCTTAGTATAAACAGGAAAGTCTAATAATTCACTATCAAACGATTCTGTTTCAAGACTTTCTTTATTTATTGTACCATCTAATAATCTTACTACTGAATCAGTTATTGCCATCGCTGGTACTTCCCCACCAGTTAGAATATAATCTCCTATCGATATTATTTCATCTGCAAAAGAATATATTCTTTCATCAAATCCTTCATAATGCCCACATATTATAATTATATGTTTTTTATTAGTTAATTCTATAGCCTTTTGCTGGTTAAAAGTATTTCCTCTAGGAGCTAGAATTATTACATGAGACTCTTTTGTTCTTATATCTTCTAAAGCGTTATAGATAGGTTCACACATAAGTACCATACCAGCTCCGCCACCATAAGAATAATCATCTACTTGACCATTTTTATAAGGAGTATATTTTCTAAAATCAATTATATTTATTTGTGCTATATTTTTATCTATAGCTCTTTTAATTATACTTTCACCTAAAAAACCCGTAAACATATTAGGAAATAAAGTTAATATATCGATTTTCATACTGCCTCCTTTAATTTTCTATTATATCAAACCTTCTATATTTTTATAATATATTTTTCTTTCTTTTTTATCAATTTTTTCAATAAAATTTTTATTATATGGTATATATTTTCCAGAAACTTTTATTATTTTATTTCCTGAGTCATTTCTATACTCTTCTACTTCGCCTAATATTTCATTATTAAATACTACTTGCATATCAATTAATTCATCTATTAATATTTCATCTTCGCCAAGATTTAATGTTTCTTTTAAAATATATACTTTTTGTCCTTTATATTTAATTACTTCATTAATTGTTTCAATACCCTTAAACTTTACCATATCAAAGTTCTTATGTTTACGATATGTTTCAATAGTTTCTTTATTTTTTTCTTTTCCAATATAAAGTTCATTATTTATTACAAAAACTTTTTCTTTATATTCAAAATCACTAATTAAACGCACCTCTCCTTTTAAAGCATGTGTGTTCACTATTTTACCTATTAAAATATATTCATTCATGTTTACCTCTAAATATATTATATAGTATTATTCCACTACTTACTCCAACATTTAAACTTTCACACTTTGCGCTCATTTCTATTTTAACCTTCATATCACTTTTTTCTATTAATTCTTCTCTTATTCCATTTCCTTCATTACCAAAAATTATCGCATATTTATCTTTATTTATTTGATTTATTTCACTTGTAGCATCAAGTGCTGTAGATATAACTTTAATATTTTTTTCTTTTATCTTAGGTATTATATTTTCAAGATCCTCTATTATTATATTTATATTATATATCATTCCTACACATGAGCGAAGTACTTTTTTTGAATAAATATTTGCACAATCCTTAGAAAGTACAAGTGTATCTACACCAAATGCTACACAGTTTCTTATTATTGTCCCTATATTACCAGGATCTTGCACATTATCTAGTAATACTATTTTTTCCCCAAGCTCATTATTTTCTTTTATTTTTGATATTCCAATTATTTTAGGAGTACTTTTTAAATCACTTATTGATTTCATTACTTTTTCAGAAACATAAATCAAATCTAAGTTTAAATAATTATCATAATCTATAAGAGCATATGCTTCTAATAACATTTCGTTCTTATAAGCTTCTTCAATAAGATTATCATTTTCAATAATAAACTTTTTTTCTTTAAGAATATTTTTATTTTCTAATAATTTTCTTATGTTTTTAATTTTTTGATTTTCTATACTTGTTATTATCTCTTTCATACGTACTCCTAATAATTTAATTTATTTTTTGATTCTTTATAATTTGGGGCATATTTTTTAACATATTTCCAAAAGTTAGGTGAATGATTAAACTCCAAGAAATGACATAACTCATGTATTATTACATAATCAATTTCTTTTATGTCATATCTTATAAGATTGCTATTAAGTTTTATTAGTTTTTGACTTTTATTACAGTATCCCCATTTTCTTTTCATTTTTCCAATTAATAATTTTGGAAAAGGAATACTTTCCTCAAAAACATTATAACATACTTTAAGTCTTTCGTTAAATATTCTTATTTGTTCATTTTTAAGAAATGTATTTAAATATGATAGATTTTTAACATATACCTTATCTTCATAAAACTCTATTTTTGATATATTATTAAGTACTATTACATCATATTTTTTACCTAAATAATAAAACTTTTCATCCTTTTCTTTTTTTGCTTCTGTTTTTAATATCATTTTAGATATAGAGTCAATATTTTTTTCTATAAAATTCTTTATAATAGCATTAGGAGTTAAATAATTACAAGTAATATATATTCCATCTGGTTTAACTCTTAAATACATATTTTTATTGTTTTTTCTTTCAATGTTTATAGAATAATATTTATCATTAATTTTAATTTGCATAATAAATCACATATATATTATATAATAAATGGAAAATTATTTAAATAATAATATAAAACTGATAAATGTTTTATTTATCAGTATATTTTATTCTATTCTATAAGGTGTTGTGTAGTTTCCTGTTCCATCTGATACTGTTGCGGTAGCTTTTAATGAAATTACCGGTATAATAAAATTTTCATTATTAACATCCATTGTACCAATACGATCAGAAACTGAAAACGCTCCAGTTGACAACGTTCCCATAGAATTAAACATATAGTATGGACTCATCGTCCAAAACTCAGTTCCATCCATATTTAAATATAAAGTTTCGTTCATTTGCCCATAAACAGCTCCAGCAAAAGAAGCTTCATCAGCAGTCATAGTAGCTATTGGATAAGTTAATTTTCCATTTCCTCCCCAATTATCTCCACTTACTGTGAACTTATCTGCCGAACGTTCACATTTAAAAGTTGGTCTAGCATTAGCTTTAACCATCCAATTACTTATATCATATAATCTATGTGTTGCTCCATAGTAAGTATTATCATCTGAACTTGAAGGATTACTTTTATCATTACAATACGGTACATTTGCTATATTATTTGAATATGATGCAAGTCCACTTGTACTATACCATTCGTCTATTACAGTTTTTAAATAACTCTCACCTGTACCATCATCCCAAACATATTCATTATAATTTTCGTTTTCACTACTCTCATTAAAAGGATAATATAAATTTAAAAGTCCTACATTAGTTCCCGTTACCGGACAAGTTCCATTTTTATATACCCCATTATATTTTAATCTTACTGAACCATCTTCATTAGTTCTAATTATTCTCCAGCACATTTCATCATCTTTTTCATACACTTTCACAGCCTGACAACCATTATTATAAAAATCATCTTGGGTGCATTCAGATTGCGTAGCATAATCAAAATACGATTCACCAGAAGAATGATATCCCCTATAAACTATAAAATCTTTCGCATATTTTCCATAAATTACATTATTATTAATAACATTACCTCTAAAATAATATACTCTATCTCCAGTTCCATCGTTATTATAATCTTCTGTATATAACCCATTCGCAGTATAATATAAGCCATTAGTTATTTGTGTTGTATCAACTAAATCGTTCCATTCTTCATCCGTTGAATTTCCCTCTGATGTATATGCAAAATTAATATTTGCATCACTTTCTTCATTATTATCTGCAAGTATCTTTTCATATAATGTAGGATTATTTTTAACTTTAAAATATACTGTACATTCAGTCGATTCAGTTAATGGTGTAACCGTTAGTGCTTTTGAATCATTATCCCAAGATACTGTTTCATTGTTAGTGCATGTATAATTATCCAGTTCATAATTTTGCTCTGAATCAAGTGAATTTGTTAATACTCCATCTACATATATTGCAATAATACTAATGTCATTTGTTATATAAACTCCAGTTACTTCAGTATATCCATTTGGAATTGTAACATTTTCTATTGTATTTGTTATATATCCTGCTGCAACATCAAACTCCACTTCTATATTTGAAGATGATGAATTTGTTATTCTTATCAGTATTTCTCTTTTATTTGTTATCTCCCCTTTGGGTTCATCAATGGTTTCATTATTATATTCTACTAATATATTTTGATTTGTCTTATATATTAATTTATAAAAAGATGGTACTGAATTAAGTGAAGTTATTTCAATCGTATGTTCGGATTTACCTGGCACAGCAGTAATCTTAGTAGCTGCATTGTTATTTATTTTCATAGAATACATAAGCGAACCTATATACATTTCACTAGTTCTATAATTATCCGATGAAAATATAAAAGACGAATAAGAAAACGCAATTAAAGGACAAAGTACCGTAATTAAAAGCGTTGCTAGTAAATATTTTTTAGATTTTGATTTGAAATAATATTTAAACATGATAACAACTCCTCTATTTTATATTCTATTAATAATTTTATCACTATTTTAATTTAATGTCATTAAAAAAATGCACTTTCATGCATTTTTATATACTTAAGTTATCTAAGTTTTCAGTATTCTCTATTGGTTCCTCACTTGGCTGTTCTACTTCATTTTCCAAATTTTCATTAGTTGTTTCACTAGTTTCTTCACTAGTATTTTCTAACGTTTCAGAAGTTTCACTATTTGTTTGTTCTGTTTCTTCAGTAGTTTCTTCTTCAATTTCTTCTTGTTCTTTCCAAGTTGCTGTTAGTGTATCGCCATCTTGCGGTTCATATGTTTCTTCATCCACTTTTTCTTCTTGAGTAGTTGTATCACCATCTTGGATTTCCCAACCATCAAATACTTTTTCTTTTTCTTCTACATTATCTCCTACAACCGGTGTATAGTCTTTACCAGCTTTTTGCTCTACTTCATATAAAGGAACTTCATTTTCAAGTATTATTTCAGTATTTGTATCTTTATCAACTACGACTTTACTAGACTCTGTAGGTGTTTGTACTGGCACATAGTAAGTTGGCGGTGTAAAGCCTAACTCTTCTGTAATTTCTTCTTCAGTAGGAAGTTCAAAGTTTTCTTCATCATAACCTTTTTCTACTTCATGTGTATCAGATATTTCATCTCCATCAACATCACTATTATATTTTACAACTTTTGTTCCACATACTGCATATAATTCTAGGTCTTCTGTTAAATAAGTTGTCTCACCTTTTTTATAATTAATAGTATTATCATTATATAGTGACCAACCTAAAAGTTGACTATTATCACAATAATTATGATTAGAATTTTCTAATATAATAAACTCTGAATCTCTTTGAGTTATAGTATCTAAGTTTTCACCGGCATTGTTATAATATTTTATACTAACTTCTTTTGAACTAGCGGCATAAAGTGTTATTACACCATCTTTAGCAAAAGATGTTATATTTATATTTAGTTCTGGAGCATATACATAATACTCTCCGTTATCATAATATAAATACCAACCTTTAAAAATATCACCATTTGCTAATGTTTGGGGATCTTCTAGAGGAACATAACCGTCATTTGCATTGTATGTTTTTGGTTGTGTTTCTGATACATCTGCGTCTATAAATGTTCCAGGAATCTTTGGATTTTCTTCTTTATACTCTATAGTGTAGTTAATTACTTCACCTTTGATATAAATAACTATGTCTTCATACACTTTTGTATTTAAATCAAATTCATTTGAATAAACGCCTTTATCAAATTCAGTATAATACACACAATTTGTATATCCTGATGGACACCATGTAGTTGTTGGTATTTTACTTCCTTCATCAACTTTAGCAGAATCCATTTCATAATCTATAAGTCCATCGTTTTCATCATAAACAATGTTATAAACATATGTAACTTTATATCTTACTACTTCTTCTTCCTTTTCTTCTTCCTTTTCATCTTTTTTGTTATTTGATGATGTTTTTGTACTTGTTTTTTTAACTATAGAAGTTTTTTCTTTTTCTACAGTTTGTTCTTCTTTTTCTTCTTCATCATTTGGTACAACTACATCTGTTTGTGGATTATTATTTTCACTTGGTTTATTTGGCACTTGTTCTTCTTTTTCACAACCAGATAATAAAGCAATAACTATACCTATGACAATAAGAATGGCTACCGCTACAAAGATTATTATTCTTTTATCGCCATCATCTTCAATAAAATTATCTTTTTTAGTAGTAACCTTTTTAGCATTTTTACTGCTCATCTTAACCTCCCTATTATTATTTATTGGTAATATTTTTCTTACCTTGATTTCATTATAATTAATAATTTATTTAAATGCAATAGTTTGTTGTAAAATATATGTAAAATTAAAATAAGTATCATTTTTATTGATACTTATTTTACAACTATGTTAACAATTTTATTAGGAACAACTATTTCTTTTATTATTTCTTTTCCTTCTAAATGTCTTTGAATATTTTCAAGTTCTTTTGCTTTGTTTAAAAGCATTCCTTTATCTTCATCTAAATTTGCATCAAAAGTTGCTCTTAATTTTCCGTTTATACTTACTGCAATTTTTACAGTTGATTCTACTGTTTTATTTTCATCATATTTAGGAAATTCTGTTTCACAAAGAGGTGTTTTCTCACCTATTAATTCATTTAATTCTTCAGTAATATGTGGTGCGATTGGGTTAAGTAAATGAATTAATACTTTATAGTCAGCTTTAGTAATGTTTTCTTTTTCTTCATATTTATTTGAAAGTATCATTAATGCTGAAACAGCTGTATTATAGTTCATAGTTTTTATATCATTTTCAACTTTTTTAATAGTTTGATTAATTAATATTTCCAAATCTTCTGAATAATTATTTCCATCTACTACTTTTTCTTTTAATCTATATACCTTATCTAAAAATCTTTTACATCCTTTAAGACCATTTTCATTCCATGCAGCATCTTTTTCATAGTCCCCAATAAACATTTCATATGTTCTAAGCGCATCAGAACCATATTCTTTTACCATGTCATCAGGATTAACTACATTACCTTTTGATTTACTCATTTTCTCGCCATTTTCACCTAGTATCATCCCATGAGCAACTCTCTTTTTAAATGGTTCTTTTGTAGGTACTAATCCTTGGTCGTATAGGAATTCATGCCAAAATCTTGCGTATAATAAGTGTCTTGTCGCATGCTCCATTCCGCCATTATAATAATCTACCATACCCCAGTATTTAAGAGCATTCATACTTGCAAACTCTTTATCATTATTTGGATCGGTATATCTTAACCAGTACCAACTTGAACCAGCCCAGTTTGGCATTGTATCTGTTTCTCTTCTAGCGTGTTCTCCACATTTTGGACATGTTGTATTTACCCAATCATGTACATTAGCCAGTGGACTTTCTCCATTTTCAGTTGGTTCATATGATGGTACATCTGGAAGTATAAGTGGAAGTTCTTCATAAGGAAGTGGTACCCATCCACATTTTTCACAGTACACCATTGGAATTGGTTCTCCCCAGAAACGTTGTCTACTAAATATCCAGTCTTGAAGTCTATAATTAGTCTTCTTTTCTCCAAATCCTTTTTCTTCAAGGTAACTTATAATTTTTTCTATACTTGTTTTTTTATCAGTTAACCCATTTAATACACCTGAGTTAATCATTTTTCCTTCGCCAATATAAGCTTCTTTTTCGATATCTCCACCTTCGATTACAGGAATTATTTTTATACCAAATTTTTTAGCGAATTCATAATCTCTTTCATCATGTGCTGGTACGGCCATAATCGCACCTGTTCCATAGTTTGCTAAAACATAGTCACTTATCCATATTTCAATAGATTCGCCATTTAATGGATTAATACATCTTAAACCATCTATTTTAACACCAGTTTTTTCTTTTGTAAGATCAGTTCTCTCTATTTCTGTTTTACTTTTTGCATATTCTTGATATTTGTTTATTTCATCTATGTTTTTGATTCTATCCTTATATTTTTCTAGGTATTTGTGCTCTGGTGACATAACCATGAATGTTACACCATAAAGTGTATCTGGTCTTGTTGTAAATACTGAAAGTTTATCCTCAGCATCTTCTAATTCAAAATGTACTATTGCTCCTTCGCTTTTACCAATCCAGTTTATTTGAGCTGTTTTGATTTTATCCATGAAATCTGTTTCTTTAAGTCCTTCAAGCAATCTTTCTGAATAATCACTCATTCTAAGCATCCATTGTTCTTTAAGTTTCTTTTCTGTTTTTGCTCCACATCTTTCACATACTCCGCCCTCAGCATCTTCATTTGAAAGACCTGTTAAGCAATTTGGACACCAATTTATTTCTTTTTCATCTTTATATGCAAGTCCAGCTTCATAAAACTTTAAGAATTGCCACTGAGTCCATTTATAATACTCAGGATCAGTTGTTGCAAATTCTCTAGACCAATCAAATGAAAAACCTAAACCTTTCATTTGTCCTTTAAAAGTTTGAATACAATCTTTTACCATATTTGCTGGATATACTTTGTTTTTTATAGCATATTGTTCAGCTGGAGAACCAAATGCATCCCATCCCATAGGGAATAGTACATTATATCCTTGCATTCTCATCATTCTTGCCATCGCATCAAGCGCGGTATAACTTCTTACATGTCCTACATGCAATCCACTTCCTGATGGATAAGGAAATTCTACTAATATGTAGTATTTTTCTTTATCACTTTCATTACTTGTTTTGAATGTTTCTTTTTCATCCCAATATTTTTGCCATTTTTCTTGAATTTCATTAAAATTATACATTTTTATCTTTTCCTTCCTTTCTAAAATGTCTACCGACTATTTCATATAACGAGTATATTAATATAAAACCTATAGCAAACCCAAATGCTAACGCCCATAATATATTATCTATGTTTGAAAATATAATGTATGTAAACGATAATATAAAACAGTTCATTAATGTTACAGTTTTTAATACTCTTTTATAACCTATTTTTTTTACATCAATTTGGTATCTTCTTACAAAAAAATCTATATCAGCATGTTTTTTACCTTTTACATAAGTTTTTCTTTTTTTATTTATAAATACACTATAAATCAAATAAAATAATAGGAATATTATTACAAACTCTACTATGTATGGTACAATCCAGTGTGTTTCATACAGGGCTACTATATGTTCCATTTTTCTCCTCCTTATAAAAAATAAAAACTTTATAATTTAAGGACGAAATATTCCGCGGTACCACCTTAATTCATAAAGTTATGCTCTCTACATTTTATCGCATGTTATAGCGAGATTTCTAAAATAACAAGTTCAAAATATTTCTTTTATAGTTTTCACCAACCACTATCTCTCTAAAAAAAGAAACATATTTTTACTACTTTATTCATCGCTGAAATCAATATCAAAATTATACTATATTATTTTACTATGTTCAAGTAATATTTTTTATTTTTTTAAAGTAATATATTTTACTCTTATCTTTTATAGATTTTTTTATACGCTTTTAATAATTCGCCTTCAGGTAAATAAACTTGGTCTATTTGTTTTTGATAATAAGCTAAATTATATATTAGTTCTCTAATTGATTTATTATTTTTATAATCAAATGTAAGTTCTCCATATTCATTATAATATTTACTACAATAATTAATTAATTGACAATAATATGTATAATAATAGTACACATCTAACCAATCATTATTCAAACATTTAATAGTTTCATTACTATTTAAATTTCCTATTGCTCTATTGTTAACATCCATAGGAATATCTAAAAAAATATCAGTAGAATATACGAATAAATGAGGAGTTTGTTGGTTATACCAATAAAATTGATAATCTTCCACTCCGCGCTCTTTAGTTGATACTATTTTTATTTCACTTTTTGCTTTAGATGAAAATTCTTTCTCAATATAATCAACCATAATTTCTCCTAAGTCCTCTAAGTTAAATGCAGAATATATTGACATTAAATTATCCTCACCATTTAAATAATTAGCACTTGGGATATCTTCTAATCTTTCATATAATGGTCTTTGTGCATTAAAATAATCATTAAAATATTTTGGTTTCAAAGTTTCTAATTGCTCTTCATATTTATTAGCTCTTTTGATATAAGCTTCCATCCTTTTAATTTCTTTTTTACTTTTTTCTAAATCAATCATTTGATTTTCTTTTTCCATATTATCCTCCCATATTAAGTACATATTATAAATATATTAAGACAAAAGTCAATAACACTCTACAATTTGTAGAAAATTTTTGTTTATTTTTTTAATTGAAGTTTTATATTTTCATATATTTTTTGTGTTTCGTTTGTTTGATTTAGGCTATTTTCATATAATTCCAAATATTTTTTTGCATCTGCTAATTCGTTATTTCTTAAATATTTTTCCGCATATATTAAATATACTTTTGATACATAATCTTCTAAGTATCCAAAATCAAGGCATGCTTTTTCAATAGATTTATTCGTTTGTTTTATATATTCGTCTAATTCTTCGAAATTCCATATTCCATAGTATTTATTATAGTTTTCTATAAAACTTTTGTTCTTTTCTGATTTTATTTCATTTATACATTTTACTATTTCTTTGAGCAACAAGTATATATCAGTTGTTTCATCAAATTTTTGACAGTGTTCATAACTTAAGAGTAATGCTTTTTCATAATTGTTGTTGTCTATTTGAGCAAATATATTTTCTTGATCTGAATATTTTTCATGTGGTATAGAATTAGTTTCTTTTATTTTTAATAATTCTTCCAGTAATTTTAAAGTGTATGTTTGACCTAAAGTTAAACTCATTTTTTTAGAAATATTATTTAACTTAGCAATAGCTTCTTCATAGTTTTTTTCTTCAATAAATGTGTGCAATATTTTTTTATCATTTTTTATAACATCTGCCGCTTCAAAAGTTAATAGTTTTATTATTTCTTCTGATATTATCTGTTCATTATTTTTTGATAATTCTAATAATAAGATTTTAGCATATTCTAAGTGATTTGTTATTATCGCTGTTCTTATACGATTATATGGTGTGATTTTTTTATATCTATTATCATTTTTATTTATACATACATCTTCATATGTTAATTGTTTTGCTTTTTCATTAAACTCTTCATCTAAATCAGTTATTATATTAAGTAAATATAAATATAGGTTTATTTCTGATTTTTGAAAATTACTATTTATTTTAGTCATTTTTTTATATATAGTTTTTGCTTTTTCGTAATCTTTGTTTTGAAGTGATTTTTTAAATACTTGATATAATTCACTTCTACTGTTGGATAACATTGTTTTTATATATTCAAAACACATACTTGCTTTTATATAATCTTGTTTTTTTAATAAATAATTACCATAATCATATAGCATTTTATGATTATTAAACTTATAATATGTCCTATCATATTTTAATAAAATACCTTCTGATAATAACATCTTTTTTTCTTCTTTAGTAATATGACATGCATTAAGTGTTTCTTTAGTTATTTCTTTTTCTATAATTAATTTATCTAATAATTTTTGTAATTTTTCTTTCATTATATACTCCTTTGATGTGTTTTTTATATTACTATATTTTTTTTAATATTTCAATTAAAAAGAAAAAGTTTTATCTTTTTCTATATTTCAGCAACATATTCAAGTAGTTTCATAAACATTTTTATAAATACTGGTTTTAATCCTTTTGTTCTTAGTTTTCTAATAGCTATTCTTTTTGCTTTAATATCGCTATTACTAAATATTATTTTATCTATTTCTACTTTTAATTTAGTTTCTATTTTTAAGTCTGATATTATTCCCTCAAGATCTTCATTAATTAATCTAAATGCTTCTATTTCAATATCTTTTGCTTTACAATATACTAACACTTTACTTGTAGTAGGAATATTTTCAAACTCTACTATAAAATCATTTCCTTCAGAGTATCTAATATATGGAACATTTATTTCATCACAAAATACTTGTACACCATTATTAAACTTAGTGTTTCTAAATTTAATTTTATAGTTTCTTTTTTCAGGTATTACTCCTTGTTTACCCTCAAGTGGTTCTATTGATACTGAAAAGTCATTTTCTTTGTAATAGTAATTTATCTCACTTGTGAAACTATATCCTTCTTTATACATTGAAGATACTCCATCATCTTCATATAGTTTATATGTATTACTTCTTCCTGGGAATATTTGTATTTCTAGTTTTTTTGGTGCAGATGTATTGTTTATATCATTTTTATCAAGTACCGCTAAAGGAATAATAGCCCCTGTTTTAGCAAATACCGGATAATCTTCATCTTTATAAAATGTTACATATCTTTTACCACCAATAAACTTTTTACCAGTTTTAAAGTCATACCACACTCCATTTGGAAGGAATATTCTATGCACTACTCTATTCATTATCTCATCTTTTGATTCCGTTATAGGTGCAATAAATAATTCACTACCAAAATAATATTCATTTTTATAAAGTGGTTCATCATATGTTTCAGGATATCTATAATATAGTGGTTGTATAAGAGGTGAACCAATAGTACTATATTTTTTTGCTTCTGAGTATATATATGGGATTAATTTGTGTCTCATATTTATATAATCATGAACTATTTTTAATGTTTTAGTATCCCATTTCCATGGCTCACGTTTATAATATTTTCCTGAATCTGATGATAGTCTGAATATAGGACTATAAACACCAAGTTGTACATATCTCATATAAAGTTCTGAATCTTCTGTTCCACCTTTGTATCCACCAATGTCATGGCTCCACCAAGAAACCCCAATATTAGCAGCGGATGAATTAAAGAATGGAAGCATTTTTAATGTTTTCCAGTTAACTAATGTATTTCCTGAATATAAAGCACTATATTTATGTGGACATATTCCATAATTTCTTGAAAGTAAGAAATTTCTTTTAGCTTTATTAGTACTAAAATTATTATATAAAAAATAATTCATTGTAAACTCTCTCAAAGTATTTTCTTTATTATTATCATCTACCCATAGAAAGTCTACTCCTTTATTTAATAATGGATTTATTATTCCTTTTAAAAATGAATCAGTTTGCTTATTTTCATATACATTTAAAAGTACACATTTCCCTTCATCACTACCATATAATTTTCTAAACTCTTCAAAATTAGGTTCTTCTGTACTTATTAAACCTTCTGTCTTTATATTAAGTCCTAGTCTAATATTATTTTTATGTAAATAATCACATAATCCTTCTGGATTTGGAAACTTTTCTTTATTAAAATTAAAACTTATATTACTTTTTTTATTTTGAGTTCTAGCATAAGAACCAAGCATTAAAACTGAAAGCGGTATATCATGTTCTTTAAAATCTTCAACTAGTTTTTGTATATCTTTTTCTCCATATTGTTCATTTTTACTCCACCATATACCTAAGGCATATCTTGGAATTAACGGAGGAAGAGATGTTAATCTAAAGTAATCTCTTAAACCAAGCCCAAAATCATTATTATATATAAACAAATATGTATCAATATTCATATAGTTTGGTGCGATAATATTACCATATTTATTTAAAATAGGTGTTCTAGAATCATCAAATGAAGTAAAACCATCTAATGAAAATAATCCTTTTTCATAATTGACACTTCCTTTTGAATTATCAAGACTGTAAGACGTACCCATATAATTTCTTACTTCTGGGTGATTAAAATACCAAGTTTTTTCAGTTCCAGTTATAGAAACCTTTAAATTTTGATCAGGCAAGAATTTTGGTCCTACAAAATGTTTTTCCTTTGAATATTCTAGTATAAAATGATCATTTTTTATTACTAATGTATCTTTATCTTCCTGAACAGTAAACTTTGGTTTAGCAAAAGAACGATTAGTCGCAAAAAAAGTTGGATAATCGTTAAATGATCCTGAAGAGCTATATTCAAATCTAATAAGTACATCAGATATTATACTAATTCTATAATTCTTTCCTTTAAAAACATAAGTGCTTGGTGTTTTACATAAGCTTAAATCCACATTAAAATGTGTTCCAAAATCATACACGATTTATTCCTCCTTACTACTGTTTAAGTTGAACCATCCAACTATTAAATATTTCACAGTTTGAACTTGTTGGTGGTGGTGATGCTTTTTCCATTTTTACAATCATTGGTATTTTAAATATTCTACCAAATGCAACGCAAGTTCCTGACTGAAGTGTTTTTTGTTTATCAGTTATATCTTCACTCATATTTGGTATTGTTTTGCTTATATATTCCAGGTCAGCTGGATGATTTATTTTAAATATTAGAAAATTTGCACATTGACTTATTACGTTTTCATTTAAATCAGTTGGTCTTTGTGTTATTAAATCTAACAAAAGTCCATATTTTCTTCCTTCTTTTGCGATACGTTCAAAGATATTATAACCAAATAGTTTTTTATCATCTCCTTCAAGAACATATCTATGTGCTTCTTCTAGAATCATGTGCATTGGAAAAGATGCCCTACTATCTAGTCCCTTAGTGTATTTCATAAACATTCTTGCAAATATTTTTGTTATTGTTCTTGCAAATCTATCATCAAGGTCTTCTAAGTTAAAGTTAACTATTTGTGCTTTTTTATTTCCATTTATTTGTAATTTTTTTATGTATTCATCTACTGTTATATAGCCTTCGTTTGTAAAGAATTTAGCGTTTGTTCTTGTCGCTAAATCATGAAGTCTAACCTTTAGGCTCATTGCTGAATCATACATATCTTCATTAAGTAAATAACGCTCACTATATAAAGTAAAATTAAGAGCAACCTCTAAATCTTTAAGTGAATAACTTACATTTTGAGCATCATAGTTCCATTTCCTGTTTTCATCCACAAATGATGCAATATAATCACTTATTATTTTTCTTTCTGCAAATCTTCCTTCACTATCTATATCAAAACAATTTCTAAACTCTCTAGTAAAACCAATTCCTGGTACTTCTGTTTTAAGTGAAAGTTCTGAAGTATTTGTTTCATTAAGTATTTCAAATATTTGATCTCTTATTCTAGCTGCTGTTTGATTTGTATACATTATAGAAAGTATTGCTTTTGAAAGAATATGATTTTTAAAATCATGTGCCTCATCATCTTCTCTTGCAAACATTTTAGCATATATAAGAGCAGTTTCTATCATAGCAATCTGACTAAACTCAGTCGCATCAAGTAAGTTTAAAACATCCTCAAGTTCTAAAAGACATACTGGTATATTTAATTTCTCATAATTTTTCTTTTCACTTGTTGTTATTACTTTAAAAGAATAATATGGATTATTTTCAGGTAAATCTTTAAATGCATTTATATATTCTCCATAACTATCAAATATAAATAAATTTGCCTTATATGGAATAACATTTCCTTTAGGAAATACATTTTGAATTATTCTACATATTCCATATGTTTTACCACTACCAGTATTTCCAAAAATAGCGGTATGATTTGAAAATAATTCATCTATATCAACATATAATGGAAAATCATTATATAAAGGCGATACCCCTAATTTTATTGAGCGATTAGAATTTCCCGTTAAAATAGCTAATTCACTTTCATTAATTATACGAAGTGAAGCACTCATGCTTGGTTTTTTTATTAATCCACCAATAAAATTGTTTTCAGTAAGTTCTCCTAAAAAATTAATTCTTACGGTATTAGACTCTATTGAGTCTACTTCTCCTAGTATTTTTTTATTAGTATCTTCAAATACAACATGTAAATTTATTAAATCGCCTACTTCAACTTTATCTTTGTTTATCTCAACTATTGCACTATTTTTATTGATTGTTAGTATTTTACCAAACATAAAATCATCCCCATATTCTTTTTTATTTTCATAATTAATTTTATCATACTTTTTATCTGTAAACAACATATTTTAAAAACCTTAGAATTAGTTTCTAAGGTTAATTATCATAGTAAATAGCAAACGCACCATTTCCACTATTAGTTCCACTAAGATTAGATACTAAAGTAACGTTATCTCCAAATAAGTTTGTTCCGCCTTTTCCAGAATTATATGGTTTAGTTAAAGTATCACATCCATATCGACAAGTATTAGAACCAGTCTTACAACTATCATAATAACTATCACAACCATATGAGCAAGTATTTGATCCAGTTTTACACGAATCCCATTTTTGTTTATAACTAGAACAATGGCATCTTGTGCAACCTTTAATTCCACCACAACCAGACATATTAGGATTAGTACTACTATATTGATCACATGAATATTTATTACAAGTACTTGTGTTTACATATCCACCCTTACATGTATTACTACCGTAATAGCAAGAACTACAGTTATAATCTACATATCCACCTTTACAAGTATTTCTTCCATAATAGCAAGAACTACAGTTGGCTTGATATGAATAATTATATCCGCTTCCTCCACCTGAACCATTAATCCCATCATTTCCAGAACCACCATTAGTTCCTGTTCCACCGGAAGATGCTCCTCCTGCTCCAGTATCACTTCCTCCCGAAGTGCCCGCTTGACCTCCGCCACCACCGGCACCAATTAAAATAATTGTACTATTACGTTTTACTGTTGTTGAACCTCCACCATTATAAAGTCCTGTTCCTCCTCCATTATAGCCATTAGTTCCACCAGTATTAATATATAAAATATCTCCTTTTTCTAAATATACTCTTCCTTTAGCGTACCCACCATTTCCACCAATTGTTCCACCTTTTGCACCACTTGCTTCTAGTATATAATTACCAGAAACAAGCACATTATAACTTTGGGTTGTATTGCTATAACTAAAAGATTTATCTAAATAATTTATATAACATGTTGTATTACTAGATATATTATTAATAGTATAATTATTTCCAGAAGCTGTTATATTTTGACCATTATCACAATAAGAATTAGAATAAGCATAACTAGTAGACGGAACAACACTAAAAGTCTTACTAGTTAGACCATTAATAACTAATTTATTATTTTCAGTTGTACCATTATTAACAATTATATTAGCGGTATATGTATCAGGCTTATATTTTAAACTACAAGTAATATCACTTTTAATATTATAAAAACTTAATTTATTTGTAGTAAAATTATAATCCATATCTCCTTCACAATTATAATTAGTACTATCAAAAATATAATTACTATTAGGTATAACTTCTAAATCCAATTTTGTATTTGCAATATATTCATTATAAATATTTTTTCCATTAATAGACGCATTTTCAAGATTAATATTAACTTTATATTTAACAAAAGTCCACGGATCAGAATATGTTCCTCTACCATTAACACTTACATATTTATTTATAAAATGAGTACTTCTTATACCACTTTTATCAATTTTATTTATTAAATTATATTTATTTTTAGAATTATTTATTTCGTAAACTTTTTCTCCTTCTTCAGTCATAGTAAAATAATTAGATCCATCATAAAGATAAGTATCACCTTTATTATTTTTAGTAGCGTTAAACTCACTTAAATTTACAAAACCACTTTTTTTAAACTTTTCTGATATAAATAATTTATCACTATAGCCAAAAGGAACATCTCCATCCATTAAATATAAATTATTATCTTCTAATTGTTCTTTATAATTATTTACATAATTAATAGAATTCTCATAATTAATTTCTGCACATGTTTTTATTGGCAAAGCTATTAATAATAAAAATATAAATATTTTTTTCATATTTAACCTCGATATTTAATCGTATTTAATATTTATTAATTAACTAATAAAAGTTATTTTAACCGTACCATTACCAGAACGAACACCACTTGAATTGGTTACACTTATAACTTCACTTCCAAATGAGTTTTTGCCTCCAGTACCTGGTTTTCCTAGAACTGAACAATCATAAGTATTATATTCAGAACATCCACATTCATTACAATTTGCAGCGGTTGTACTTTTAGTACAAGAATAACTTTCTGTAGTATATGATGAACAATATGATCCACATTTAGAACAATTTGTCCCTGTTTTCGTACACGAATAACTCTCTGTAGTATATGATGAACAAGTAGATCCACAGTTAGAACAACTTTTACCACTTTTAGTACAAGAATATGTTTCAGTTTGGCAATCACATTCATAATACTCACATACTTTTTTTCCATTAACATAACTACAACTATTGCATCTTCTACATGTAGTAGTTCTTGTACAAGTTCCAGTATACGAACATGAATTACAACTACTAGAAGCACATACTTGTCTTGAACATGTACCTGAATAAGAACATCTATTACAACTAGTAGATGCACAAACCTGTCTTGAGCATGTACCTGTGTAATTATATTTGCAAGTTGAACAAGTTTTACAAGTTCCATTACATGTTTTTGCATATGTTGGAGAAGAACTTCCTCCACCACCATTTGTACCAGCTAATCCAGCACCAGCTCCTACTGAAGCACCACCTGCTCCACTACCATCACCGCCTGCACCACCAGCAGTTCCATCAGTACCAGTTGCTCCTCCACCAGCACCAATTATTAAATATGAACTTCCTTTTTTTATGGTACTGGCTCCACCTCCAACATATGAAGTTGATCCATTTTTATTTCCTCCACCATTTGTTCCATCAGTACCACCAGTATTTATATATAAAATATTGCCTTTTTCTAAATAAACTTTTCCTTTAGCATAACCACCTTTTCCGCCACTATTACCACCTTGTGCACCATACACTTCAAGATAATAATCACCACTAACCGCAACTTCATATTCAATAGTATTTGGAGAATATGGAACATCTATGTTTAAATAATTAATATAACAAGTGGTATTACTGGATATATCGTTAATAGTATAATTATTTCCAGAAGCTGTTATTGTTTGATTATTATCACAATATGAGTTGGTATAAGAATAATTAGTAGTAGGAACAACAGTAAAAGTCTTACTAGTTAGACCATTAATAACTAATTTATTATTTTCAGTTGTACCATTATTAACAATTATATTAGCGGTATATGTATCTGGCTTATATTTTAAAGTGCAACTCACATCACCCTTTATATTATAAAAGTATAATTTGTTTGTACTAAAATTATAATCTGCTTCACCCTCACAACTATAATTAGCTGGATCAAAAATATAATTATCATTTGGTGTTATATCTAATTCTAATTTTGTACTAGCAGTATATCCATCATAAACACTTTTACCATTAATTAATGCATTTTCAAGTTTAAGACTTATTCGATATTTAATAAAACTCCAAGGATCAGAATATGTTCCGCTACCATTAACACAAACATCACTTCTTATAAAATGTGTACTTCTTATATCACTTTTATCAGTTTTATTTATTAAATTATATTTATTTTTAGAAATATTTATTTCATAAACTTTCTCTCCATCTTCAGTCATGGTAAAATAATTACCACCATCATAAAGATAAGTATCACCTTTATTATTTTTAGTAGTATTAAACTCACTTAAATTTACAAAACCACTTTTTTTAAACTTTTCTGATATAAATAATTTATCACTATATCCAAATGGAACATCTCCATCCATTAAATATAAATCATTATCTTCTAATTGTTCTTTATAATTATTTACAAAATTAATAGAATCTTCATAATTAATTTTTGCCCATGTTTTTACTGGCAAAGCTATTAATAATAAAAATATAAATATTTTTTTCATCTCATACCTCTCTTTATTCAAATTCACAAAATACATGTATAAGTATTGGATATTCTTTATAATCTAGTTTTTCTTTATTTAATGGATCTATCGTAATTCCTGTTGTATCATTTTCACAATTTTCAAGTATTTCTACATTATAACCTAGGTCTTTTATATTATTAATATTTAAATAATATGTTTCATTGTTTGTTTTATATGATTCATACTTTTTATTATTAAATAAGTCTATTCCAATATCATATAATGTTTTACTAACCTTATCTCGAATAGATAAATTCTCTAAATAATTATCTTGATTATTATTTTCATTTGTATTATTTTGTTGTCCACTTCCATTATTATTGTTATTATTTTGTACATTATCACAAGACGTTAAAATCATAAATACAAAAGCAAATATTATTGTCATTCTTATTATTTTTTTCATACTAGACTCCTATAATAAGATGATAACAAAATTTTCATTAGAAGTAAACTATCTATCAAAGATTTATGAAAAGTGTTTAATTTAAAACTTTTAATTTAGTCCCATTTGTTGAAAAATGAATTGTACCTTCCTCAGTATTATAATATTTTATAGAGTTAACGTTTAAAAAGTTTGTTATTTCACTATCAGTATCACCCGTTGAAACCGCATATTCAGGAGTAACTTCTTTTATTAAATCTAATGATAAATTATTATATCTTCCATGATGAGGTATTTTATATACATCTATATCTATATTTTCTTTTTCTAGTTGTTCATTTATTCTAGTTTGTTCAATATCACCAGTAAACATGAAGTTTATTTTTCCAATATTAAGATAAGTAACTAAAGAATAATCATTATCTTCTTTATATGACTTTTCATTAGGAGTAATTATTTTAAACCTCATATTATCTATTTCAAAATCATAATCTTTTTCTAAAACTATATGGTTTATATTTGGCTGTTTTGCTAAATTTTGTTTAAAATCTTTTTGTAAATCACTCCCCTTTTCAAAAGATGTTTCTATTACGTTAGATACATTATAATTATTTATTATAAAAGAAGCATTTCCAATATGATCTTTATCTGGATGAGTTATTATTAAATAATCAATTTTTGTTATACCAAGATTAGCTAACTTAAAATTTAAATTATTATTATCCTTTTCTTCCGCCGTATCTATTAATATATTCGCATTTTTACTTTGTATAATTATCGAATCAGACTCAATTGACTCTAGAAAATAAATATTATAATCATACGTACTATAGATTACTTTATAAATACCAAATAACACTAATCCAATTATTATAAATACTATAAAAGTATTTAAAGCTTCTTTTTTATTTTCCATAATTTACCTTTATTAAATATAGACCACAACCTGATGCACACCTACCACATTTTTCTCTATCTTTACTTTCGAATATTTTATCAATATCTTCTAAACTTTTTTTATTTTCATTTATATCCAAAAGCAATCCAACTATATTTCTTATCATATATCTTAAAAAACCAGATGATTCAAATTTAAGTGTAATTATATTTTTTGATACTTTATATGTTATTAAAACTTCTCTTTCATAATTAGAATTATATTTATCTGATGTAAAACTTCGATAATTATGTTTACCACTTATTTTTTCTGTAAACTCTTTTAATAATTCTTTTGATATCTTTTTGTTATATTGCAAAGCATAATCTTTTTCAATCGGACTATATTCCCCAGTATTAATTTTATAAATATATGTTTTTTTCTCTACATTATATCTCGCATGAAAATCATTATTTACTACTTTTACATCTTTTATATATAATGATTGTGATGAAAGTTTATTTAATGAATTTTTAAGTTTTTTTGTATTTATTTTCTTATCACTATCAAAATGACAATATTGGTCAAGTGCATGTACTAATCTATCTGTTCTAGACGATCCATTTGTTTTTATAGGTTCATTAAATATTTTCGATAATATTTCTTCTAACTCTCCTTGAACAGTTTTTTTATTTATTTGTTTTTGATATCCATAATATTTTGAACCATCGTACGACATATTAATTAAATATCTCATAATATACCTCTTATCTTTATATATGATATTATTATTAGTAAATGAAATGTTATAAACACAATATCATAAAATCCTATTTTATTTGTCCTATAATTTGTTCTATATTTTTTAGCGTTATAAAGTCTATATTTACTACATAAATATATTTCTTTATTCTTATCTTTATTTACTAAAAATAGATTTTTTCTTATTTTTAATGTTATATATATTTTTTTTATTATATTTGTATGATAATAATCAAGACCTCTACTTGAAAGTGATTTTAATATTTTTTGTTTACTAGTTTCTAAGTTTGGTATATATCTTAATATATTATTTATTTTAATCGCTATTTTATTAAGTGGTAAATATAAAAAGTTAAATGGTGAAAGAGTTTTTTCTATCGCGTATATTGTTTCACTTGGAGAAGTTGTATATGAAAATATTTTTAAGTATTCTATTATTGTTATTAATTTTAATATATATACAAGTGTGTCAGTTAAATTTATATTTAAATAGTAGCATACAAAAACTATTATTAAATATATATATCTAAGAAAGTAAAATGTTTTAAAATAAAATCTTATTGGTACATAACTTAAAAACATCATTATTATTGTCAAAATAAACATAAATATATTTATATAAAGATTATTTGTTAGTATAAGTGTTATAATACATATTAAAAAGTTAATTAATTTTATTATAGGATTTAACTTATGTACTATACTAACTACAGGATAATACGATCCAAATAATGTTCTACTTTGCATCTCTATATACCCCCTTTATCAAATCAAGTATATTAATATAATCATGTAATTTATGTCCTTGTCTTCTTACTTCATTTGAAAACTTAACAATATGTGGTACTTCTAAACCTATTGCTTTTAATATCTCTTCATCTTTTAACAATGTTTTATCACCATGAGTAATTATCCTAGTTTTTTCCATTAAATAAAAATAGTCTGATGTTTTAAAACAAAAATTTGTATCTTTAGAAAGTATTATAATTGTTTTTCCATATCTGTTTTTTAATAATTTCAAAAGTCTTTCAAGGTCAGTTTTGTCTTTATTATTTAAACCAATTGTTGGCTCATCTAATATAATAATTTCAGGATTAAATATTAAAATACATGCAATAGCTACTTTTTTAGCATCTCTTAGATTTAATTTTCTCGGGTTCATATTTAAAAAAGTTTCATCAAGTCCTACTAATTTAAGTGCATCTTTAGCTCTAAAGTTTTTATCTTTTAACTTATATTTAAAATATTTCATTCCACATTCAATTTCTTTTCTTACAGTACTTTCTATAAACATATCATATGGATTTTTAAATACATAACCAGCTGATAATCTGAGCCTATTTATTTTTCTTATTTTTCTACCATCATTTATAAACTTGCCAATATAAACTTTTCCATTAGTTGGTGATATTAATGCATTTATTAATTCCCCTATCGCAGTTTTTCCACTATTACTTTTACCTAAAAAACTGTATATTCCTGTCTCTTTTATTTCAAAAGATACACTATTCAATATAGTTTTTTCAAGTGGTGTATATGGATTTATAACAAGCGATACTCTATCAAACTTTATTTCCATATTTCCTTCACCATCTTTCCATAATCCATGTAATACTTATCAATAAGAGCATAGTCAATTAAGTATTTGTTCAATTCTATTATAAAAGGAAGACCAATTCCAAGTCTTTTTAAAAGTTTCTCTTCAGTCATTACTTTAGCAGTTTTATCATCACATACTACCTTCATATCACAAACAACTATTGTTCTACTTCCAATTAGTGCTTCCTCAACATTATTTGTAATATTAATTATAGTTCCACCTTTTTTAATATATTCATTAAATATCTTCTTTATTTTCTCATAATCTTCATAGTCTAGTTCACTTAATATATTTTCAAGTACTATAATTTTTGGATTTATAATCATCGCACTTAAAATTTTGACCAAAGCTTTATCATTAGATCCTAAAGAGTTTGGATCTTTCTCAAGTTTATCTGTTAAATTAAATATTCTTGCTTCTCTTGTAATTATTTCATGAATATCATTTCTACTTATTCCAAGACTTTCAAGTCCAAAAGCTATTTCATCACTTACTGTTTCTCCGATAAAAATATTTAATTGTTTATATAGTATAAATGATACATCTTGATGATATTTATAGAAATTAGCATCATTTACTTCTATTTCATCAACAAATATATTTCCTTTTTTGTTATTCCAAAGTAAATTATTTAATATTCGATTGTTTGAATTGCCAAGAATAGTAATTATCTGAGGTTTTTCAACATTAAACTCTAAATCTTCATTATATCTATATTTAAGTATACTTTTCTTCATAAATTATCTCCGATTTTTAAAAAATATATATATTTATAATAACATAAAAAGAAAAAAAAGTTTATAGAATATTTTTATTTTCTATAAACTAATTAATTACAATTTCAACATTATCGTCATTAATCATTTTTGCTGATAAATCAGTTATTTGAGGATTTTCAAGTTGCTGTACATTATATATTCCCATTACTCTCCACATAACATCATCATATTTTAAGTAATTGTTAACATCACTACCACCTGAAATTAAGCAAGCATCAATTAATCCTGATGTTATATTACTACAATTACACGAATTACCATTAATATCTTTTCCAACAAATGTTCCATTTTCTAGTTTTTCACATACTATTGCTGTTAAAATTCCATCATCTTCTGGTGAAGTGTCCGCACCAAACTCGCCAACTACACCAACCGCAGCTTGTTTAAGTAATACCCAACTATCATTCATCGATACCTTATCTACCGGATTTACTACACAACCTTCTTCAATTTTATAACTTTCATCTTCTATTTTATTACATTCATCATCACTTGATGTTGCTTCAGAATCTAAATAATTATTTTGTATTAATTCTGAAACATATACTTTAACTTCAGTTTTACCGTTAAAGATATCTGGATTATCCGCCCCATATAATTCAGCTGCGGTTATAATATGCTCCTTCTTAGATGAAAGCATTCTTTTGTTTATATTTTTGTTTACTACAATTATGCTTGGTACAGCAATTACGGCTATTATAGCTATAATAGCTATTACTACTAACATTTCAGATAATGTAAATCCTTTTTTATTCTTCATATAACACCTCTTTATCTATCATCTTTATTATAAAATCTTTTTCATATTAATTCAACTATTTTTTTGCAAATAATTGTTAATTATTTCATAAACTCTTTCTCTTCCCACTTTTGTTATTGAAGAAAAGTTTATTATTTCATCTCCAATTATAGGTTCTAATGTCTTTTTTATAAGTTCATCTTGTTTAACTCTTAAAGATTTTCCTACTTTATCATATTTTGTTGCAATGATTGTTACAGGTAAGTTATAGTATTTTAAAAACTTATACATAAGTACATCATCTTCCGTAGGTTTATGTCTATAATCAACTAAAAGGAAAGTATGCTTTAAGTTAGGTCTGTTTTTTAAATATTCCTCAATCATAAGACCAAACTTTTCTATTTGTTTTTTACTTACATTTGCATACCCGTATCCAGGAACATCTACTAAATAAAACATTTTATTTATTTCATAAAAGTTTAATGTTTGTGTTTTTCCTGGTTTAGATGATGTTCTAGCAATATTTTTTCTTCCTGTAATAGCATTTATAAAACTACTTTTCCCAACATTACTTCTACCTAATATTAAAAACTCTAACTTTTTATCTTCAGGGTACTGTGAAACCCTCACTGCAATAATAGGTTCTTCTACTTGTGTTATTTCCATTTTACTTCTCCTTACTATATAGTTTTGTAACTTCAGATAATTCTTCTAATAATTTATCTAACACTAATTTTTCACCTGTTCTAACCCCACTTGCAAACTTGTGTCCACCACCGCCATATTTCGCTGCAATTTCATTAATTTCTGGACCTCTACTTCTAATGTTTACTCTATACTGATTATTTTTAATATCATATGTAATAAATGCCCATACCAAAATTTCATTAATATTATTAAAATCATTTATCATATTTGCTGGTGCAGCAATATCAGTTCCAATAGATGATAATATTTCTTCATCAAGATGTATGTAAGCAAAACCATTTTTATCTACCTTAAGTGTAGAAGCGATATGCCCCATTAATCTTATTTCACTTATAGGCCTACTATAAAGATCTCTATTAATTTTTTCTAAATCAAGTTTATATTTTTTTATTAAATCACTTGCTAAAAATAATGTTTCATTAGATGTGTTGTATAAAAATCTATTTGTGTCACTTATTATACCAATATATAATTTTCTAGCTATACTTTCATTTATTTTTAGTCTAGTATTTTGTAAAAGCTTAGCAACCACTTCACAAGTAGAAGACGCTTTTTCATTAATAAGTTCTACTTTTCCAAACGTATCTACTTTTGGATGATGATCTATCTTAATAACATTTTTAAACTTTGAAAAATCTTCCACATCAACTCTTTTGTTATCTGGCACATCTAAAGCTATGACTAAAGCATTATCATAGTCATAAGTATTTAATTTATCTATTTTACCAAGATAATTAAATCTAGAAACAGAAGTACCTAAGGCATATATTTCTTTATTAGGAAATGTAAGCTTAATACTTTCTTTAAGAGCTAACTGACTTCCAAGTGCATCAGGATCAGGTCCAATATGTCTTACTAGATATATTTTTTTATATTTTTTAATTTCATTATATATTAGTTTATATATATTCATAATTTTATTTCTTTCTATTAATTATTTATTAAATTATAAGTATCTTTAGCTATCATAAGTTCTTCATCTGTTGGAACTACCATAACTTTTATACTTGAATCTCCAGCACTTATCTGTGCAAACTTTCCTCTTAATCCTGTGTTTGCTTCTTCATTTAATTTAACATTCATAAAAGCTAATCTCTTGATTACAAGTTCTCTAATTATATCACTGTTTTCACCAACTCCCGCGGTAAATGTTATATAATCAGTTCCTTCCAATAATGCATTATACATAACAATATAATCAACAATTTTTTTAACATACATATTTATTGCAGTAATACATCTTGGATCTTTTTGCATGTAAGCATCTTCCACATCTCTCATATCACTAGATAATCCAGATAACGCAGCCATACCACTGTTTTTATTTAAATCAGTCATAACTTCTTCAAAAGTTTTATTTTCACATGACATAACATATGGAATTAAACCTAAATCAATATCTCCACATCTTGTACCCATTATAACACCAGCAATCGGAGTAAAGCCCATTGATGTTGCAATACTTTTCCCATCTTTAATCGCACAAATACTCGCACCGTTACCTATATGACAATTAATTATTTTTTTATGTTCTCCTAAATATTCAAACATCTTTTCACTTATATATCTATGACTTGTTCCATGAAAACCATATCTTCTTACTCCATATTTTTCATACCAACTATATGGAACAGCATATAAATATTCTTCTTTATCCATTGTTTGATGGAATGCAGTATCAAAAACCGCTACCATTGGTGTATTAGGAAGTATTTCTTTAAAACTTCTTATTCCTACAAGATTCGCTGGATTATGAAGTGGAGCAAGTGGAATAAGTTTTTCAACTTCCTTAATTACATCATCATCAATAACAACACTTTCAGTATATTTATCCCCACCATGAACTAGTCTATGACCAACTCCTGATATTTCGTCATAAGATGAAATTATTTTCAATTCAATTAGCGAATCTAATAATATTTTAACCGCATCTTTATGATCTTTTAATTCGCTTTCCTTTTTTATTTTTTCTCCATTATATTTTATAGTATAAAAACTTCCTGAAATTCCTATTTTTTCAAACGTTCCTGAAACTATAACTTCTTGTTCTGGCAATTCTATTAAAGTAAATTTTAATGATGAACTTCCAGCATTTACACTTAGTATTTTCATATTATATTCCTTCTTTCTATACATGTATTATAACAACATTATGCTTAAAGGTCAAAAGTTTTAAATAATTACTTTTTAAAATTTAAAAAGAAGAAAATATTTTCTTCATATAATTAAATTATTCTAAATTAAGTATCTTATATTTTTTAGGATCAACGAGTATCTTAACCGCACTATCATTTCCACTAGTTAATCTTTCAAAAGCTTCTTGTACTTCCTCAAGTGAAACTACATCATCAACAAACTTTTCAAGATTAATTTCGTTTGTACTTGCAAGTCTAATAACTTCATCAAACTCATGAGCACTATATCCAATAGTCCCTTTAATATTAATTTCTTTCATTATTCCAGCAACTAAAGGAATATTAACAAGTCCCATAGAAATACCAACTAATATCAAATTACCATCAGGTTTAGTAAACATAATCGCACTACTTAAAGCAGGACTATTGCCACAGCAATCAAACACAACATCAAAACCATTTCCCGTTTTAGACATAACTTTTTCATTTAAATTTTCATCTAAAGCATTAAACCATTCATCACACACTCCAAGCTTAAATGCTTTTTCTCCTCTTGATTCATTAGTTTCAGTAAGTGCAACATAACCAGCACCTCTACTTTTAGCAAACATCGCGCATAAAAGACCAATTATTCCTCCGCCAACTACTAAAACCTTATCTCCTTCATTTACATCAGATAAATTAACAGCTCTATAAGATACTGCAGCTGGTTCTATCATCGCACCTACCTTATCATTAATACTATCTGGAAGAAGTCTAACCATATCTTCTCTAACTAAAACTCTTTCACTAAATGCTCCAGGATTATCAAGACTAAGACCAACCGCATAAGTCCAAGTCTCAGCACATATTTGAATATCACTTTTTTTGCACTCATCACATTTCATACATGGTGATATAGGCAAAGCAGTTACTCTATCTCCAACATTAAATCTTTCGCATCCTCCATTATCTAAAACGATACCACAAAACTCATGTCCCATAACAAGACCCTTAGGATCACCCAAATCCCAGTAATGTATATCAGACCCACAAATACCAGCCTTCAAAACCTCTATTAAAACATAACCTTCTTTAGGTAATAATTTTTCTCTTGTTTCTACTTCAAGTGCTTTTACACCTTTAATAACCACACTTCTCATCTTTTTGCCTCCTATTATTAATAATATTTTAACACATTCAAATTAAAAATGCACTATTAATTTTTAAAATAATACAAGCAAAAACCTCAGCTTTACCTGAGGTTTAAATAACTAATTAATAATTAACACTTCTAAGTTCCATATAACTTCTAGAATGTTTACATACTGGGCACATTTCTAAAGCATCTTTTCCCTTATAAATATGACCACAATTTCTACATATCCAAATTACTTCTTCATCTCTATGGAAAACTAAATTATTTTCAATATTACCTACTAAAGTCATATATCTTTCTTCATGATGTTTTTCAATTTCACCAACTTTTTCAAAAAGAAATGCTATTTCATCAAATCCTTCTTCTTTCGCAGTCTTAGCAAACTCAGCGTACATTAGAGTCCACTCATAATTTTCACCAGCCGCAGCATCCTTTAAATTTTCTAAAGTACTAGGTACTTCACCACCATGTAATGCTTTAAACCATAACTTAGCATGCTCCTTTTCATTATTAGCAGTTTCATCAAAAATCGCAGCAATTTGTTCATACCCATCTTTTTTAGCTTTACTAGCATAATAACTATACTTATTTCTAGCTTGGCTCTCTCCTGCAAACGCAGCCATTAAATTTGCTTCAGTTTTACTTCCTTTTAATTCCATTATTATTTTTCCTCCTCCTTTAAACATTTATTACAAATGCCTCTAAATAATGAATTATATGAGATAACTTTAAAACTATATTCTTTATTTATAATATCCTTAAAAGATAATTCAACATCACTCATCTTATTACATTTAACACATAACAAATGCGTGTGTTCCATCAATGTTTTATCAAATCTATCATAACCATCAGAAACTTCTATTCTTTTAATCAAACCCTTAGAAACTAAAGCATTCAAATTTCGATAAACAGTTCCCAAACTAAGTTTTGGATAATCACCCTTTAAACTAGAATATATATCAAGTGCACTAGGATGATCATAGCTAGATAAAACAAAATTATAAATAATATCTCGTTGCTCAGAATACCTCATAACAAGCCTTTCTTTAGTAGTAATCATTACTACTTACAAAAATATTTTATATTATAAAAAAAAGAAAGTCAATATAAAAATTTAACTTTCTTAAACTCTTGCCACTTGAATTAAATCAACCTCTACTGGAGTTTCTTGTCCAAATAAATCAATAAGTACAGTAAGTTTTTCATTTTCCTTATCTTCACTTTCAACTTTACCATACATTCCTTTAAACGGACCATCTATAATAGATACACTGTCACCTACTTCAATATCAGTATTTAAAGTAGTATTCTTAACATCACTATCACCTATAAATCTTTTAACTTCTTCTGGCGAAAGTGGAATTGGTTTAGCTCCTTTACCTGAAGAACCAATAAATCCAGTAACTCCAGGTGTATTACGAACAACGTACCAAGCCTCATCACTCATAATCATTTCAATCAAAACATATCCAGGAAACATCTTTCTAACTTTTTCTTTTTTTACACCATCTTTTACTTCAACTTCAACTTTTTCAGGAACTACAACTCTAAAAATATTATTTTCCATTCCCATAGTCTCAGTTCTAGACTCTAGATTCTCTTTAACTTTTTGTTCATGCCCAGAATAAGCATTAACAACATACCATAACTTCTCGCCTTCCATTATTTTAAAAGCCCCCTAACAAGTGCAAACAAAGCATCGAAACCATAAAAATATACTCCAAAAAATACAAGCATAACTATAGTAATAACAGAATACTTAAATAACTTTTTTCCATCTGGCCATCTAACCATTTTAGTTTCTTTCTTAATTCCCTTAAAAAATGATTTAATCTTCTTCATTTTTCCTCCCTAAAAAAAAACACTTCTTTGTGTCATTAAAATAATACCATTATTTCAAACATAATTCAAGTGTTTTTTTAAAATTTTAAACGCTTCTAATATCTTTAATATCACTTATATATATTTTTTTATTATCTATAGTAAGTAAATAATCAAAAGTTTTATAAACAATATTAACTTCATCACAAAAATCATCAGTTCTTACATAAACTCTTTTTTTATATATAAAATCCCTAGAAGAAAATATATCACTTATTTTTTTTCTTACAGTTTCTTCATCTAAATCATTATTTTCTTTAATATCAATATATTCATCTTTATAACTATAAAATATTTCTTTATTATTATTTATCTTCTTGTTTTGTTTTACATAAACCCTAGGAATTTTCTTATCCATATTATTTCACCTAAAAAATTATATGAATCAAAATCTATTATATTCTCTTCTCTTTAAATCTTTTTCCTTTAAAGCTTCTCTCTTATCAAATTTCTTCTTACCAGCGCATACTCCAAGAAGAACTTTAGCTTTACCACGAGTAATATATATTTTCAAAGGAACTAAAGTATATTTATTTTTACTTATAGACCCACCAAGTCTAATAATTTCTCTTTTATGAAGTAATAGTTTTCTTTCCCTACGCTCATCATGATTAAATCTATTACCCTCTTCATATCTACTAATAAACATATTAATAAGAAAAACTTCATTATTTTTAATTCTTCCATAACAATCATTAATATTAGCATTACCAAGTCTAATACTCTTAATTTCAGTACCAACAAGTTCAATTCCTGCTTCTATTTCACTAATAACAGTATAATCATGCCTAGCTTTTCTATTAACAATCTCCATTATAATTTCCTCACAAGTTTAAAATCAATCTCTCTTGACTCTGGATAAGCACCTATGCATTCTACTTTTACCTTATCTCCAATCATATAAAGAATCTTATTACCTCTTCCTCTATAACCTTCAATATCTTCATCATAATACACTCTATCTTCAAGAGTAGAAACATCAACTCTTCCACTTATATATTTATCAGTAATTACAAAGAACCCATCCTTAAGACAACTATCAATAACCGCATCATACTCCTCACCCACATGGTTAGTCATATATTTAGCCGCAAACATATCATCAATAGCTCTCTCACACTTTTCACTATTTCTTTCAGTTCCACTAACATGATCACTCATATAAGCAATATAACCATTCCACTTATCTAGAAATTCCTTAGTATACTTATTTTGAATTAAACAATACTTAATAATTCTATGACCCATCGTATCACTAAATCTTCTAATAGGTGATGTAAAATGCGAATAACATGGACTTGCTATACCAAAATGTCCTCTATTTTCAGGACTATAAACAGCTTTTTGCATACTTCTAAGAAGTTTTTTATTAAAAATACTATACTTTTCAGTATCCTTAAGAAAATCATTAAGTTTTTGAACATCCATACTAGAAATATTATCAAAATCAATCTTACCTTTATACTGCACACCAAGTAAAGAAATATAATTAATAAAGTTTTGTATTTTTAAAGGAGATGGCATATCATGAACACGGTATACATAAGGAAACCCAGCATCGAACATTTCACTAGCAACACTTTCATTCGCCGCAATCATAAAATCTTCAATTAGCTTCTCAGCTTCTCTTTGAACCCTAAGTTTAACATCAATCGGAAACTTATTTTCATCAAACTCAAACTTAATCTCATTGCTTTCAAAATCAATCTCACCACGTCTTTTTTTCATAGAACGTATAATCTTAGATAAAGTATGCATATTATTAAGAATCTTATCACATGGTACTTTAATAACATCTCCAGAAACATATTCCTTTCTTTCATTATATTGATACGCCTCATCCAAAGTCATATTATTAAGCATAATAACTTCTTCAAAACTTTCTCCATCTTTCAAAATATAATCAAGAGTTTCATATCCTTCCGCTTTTTCTCCATCTAAAATCTTTTGAACACTATCATAATTCATCTGTTTCCTAGAATTAATAATGCCTTCTACCACTCTAGAAGAAACAACTTTACCACTAGGATTAATTTCCATAATACATGACATAGTAAATCTATCAACATTAGGATTAAGTGAACATATTCCATTAGAAAGTTCAGGTGGATACATAGGTTCAACACTATAAGCAAGATAATTAGAATTACCACGCACTCCAGCTTCTTTCCATAGCTCACTATCCTCATGAACAAAATGAGTAACATCCGCAATATGAACACCTAGTTCATAATTACCATTAGGTAAAAACTTCACACTAATCGCATCATCTATATCTTTAGTATCACATCCATCAATCGTAAAAATTATCTCATTTCTAAAATCTTCTCTTCCCTTAGAAATCTCACTTTCAATATCCTCTAAGCTAAGTATTTGTGGTAAACTTCTAGCTTCCTTAAGAACCTCATCACTAAAACCAAATCTAATACCAAACTCCCCAGAAGCAACAATTTTAATATCACTATCAGGAGCATTCTTATGGGTAATTACTTCTCCAGCCTTCGCAAGAACATTATTTCTATCAATATCCTTAACATACTTAAGAGAAATAATTTGACCATCAACATAAGGCGCATTTTTATCATAATCAACTACTACATTAAAAGGAAGCTCCTCATCAGATAAAATAGAAAAACTTACCTTTCCATTATTAACTACAACCTCAGCAAGATTCTTACCTAAATTTCTATTTATAACTTTAATAATCTTTCCTTCATTTTCCTCTTCATTAATAATCTTAACTAATACAGTATCATTATGAGATGCATTAAGCATGTAAGGCCTAGCAATAAAAATATCTTCTTCCCTTCCAGGAACAACAACATGAGCATTTCCTTTCATATGCATATCAACAACGCCTTTAATCAAATCACTCTTACGATATCTATTAGCTTTTCCTATAACAATAAGTCCTTCACTTTCTAGCTCATACAAACACTCTTGAACACTTTTAAGATCATCTACTGTATCATTGTCAAATAACTTCCTTGTTATCTCAAGCGCATCAAGTCCACCCTTTTCTCCTTCAATTAAACCTAATATTTTCTCTTTCATACCAAAAATCTCCTATATACATATAGTTTACCACATATTTCAATAAATTTAAAAAAGTTTATCAAAAATATTAATATAATACTTAATTTCTCTTACATTTATAATTGCTAATAGTGTAGCAAGCAACACCTTTTTTATATAAAATAAAAATTATAACCATATAATAATTATAATTTAACATGCAAACTTAACAAATTAATAAAATATATTAGAATATAAAAAAGACTATTCAGCCTCTTTTAAAACCTCATCACAGTCTCTAACAACTTCATATACATAAATAAATAACTTATTATTAACTTTAATACTATCAATACAATATTTTTCTATTTTCTCACTTTCTTTAATGTATTCTTCCTTTATTAAGTTATCTATAAACACAATAGAAGTTTCATTAAGACTCGGTAGCATATCCCTATCCTTAAAATATTTTTTAGAAGCAACTTTAACTTCTTTTTCTATTTTTAGTAAATCTTTATCCAAAGTATTATAATGAATAACTAACAAAGAAAAACACATAACAAAAATTACTAAAAACCATAAAACCATTAATTTCTTACTCATTACCAATCCTTACTATCATCATAACCATTAGTTTCGTACTTTTTACACTTTACATATGGAAAATAAATTAAAGAATTTGAATTCTTATAAACTTCAACATAACCTGAACAAGAATTACCATTCTTATCAAGTAATTTAGATAAATAACCATTATAATATAAAGTATTATATCTTATAACAACCATATCTTTAGAAGTATCTCCATTATAAAACTCTCTAACATAATCTTTCGCAGATTCTTCTAACTTATTTTCAAGAGTTTCATAAGAAAATGAACTAGAACCTATATTATCAATATATCCATCACTACCAAGAAGACCTAATCTATTAAGCATAATAGTCGCAAAAACAAGACAAACTAAAAACATAAGTATAAAAGCAAGTTCAACCCTAAGTCCCCAACCATTTCTTTTCATATCAATCAACCTCTTCTATTAACATAATTATATTATAAATTAAATTACATTTCTATAATTTCTTCTATTTTTTTTGCTATTTTTTTATCTTTAATATCTTTAAGCAAATCATATAAAATCATACTTTTCTTTTTATTAAATAATATAGACTCATATTTAATCAATTTATCACTAACAATCTTTAAAGTCTTAGAAATATAAGCTCTACTAGTACCAATTACCTCAGCTATTTCATTAAGAGAATAATCTTCAAAATAATAATACTCAAAACACTTTCTTTCATTATCAGTAAGTAAACCATTATATATATCATAAAGTTTAATTAAATCATCTCTCTCTTCCATTAAAACTCCTTAAATAAACCATATATATATTTTTCAATATCAAACTCAAGTAAATCTTCTTCTCTTTCTCCAAGACCTACAAACTTAACTGGAATACCTACACTTTCTTTAATCGCAAGAACTATTCCCCCTTTAGCAGTCCCATCAAGTTTAGTTAAAACAATTCCTGTTATATTAGTTATTTCTTTAAAGTTTTTAGCTTGACTTATTCCATTTTGACCAGTAGTCGCATCAATAACAAGCATAGTTTCAACCGGATTACCAGGAACTAAATCTCCGATAACCTTATTCATTTTTTCAAGTTCTTTCATTAAATTAACTTTATTTTCAAGTCTACCTGCCGTATCAATAAGCGCAACATTAACTCCTTCTTCTCTAGCTTTAATTAACCCATCATAAATAACCGCAGAAGGATCTTTTCTATCATCACCAAAAAATAAAGCACCTACTTTATCTGACCACTCTTTAAGTTGATTAACAGCTCCCGCTCTAAAAGTATCTCCTCCAATAAACATTACCTTTTTTCCCTCTTTAATAAGTTTACTACCAATCTTAGCTATACTAGTTGTCTTACCAACACCATTAACACCAACAAATAAAATAACATTTAATATATCATCATGAATATTAAGTTTAGTAGTTAATATCTCTTCATTAACATATATCATAAAAAGTTCATCAACTATTACTTCTTTCAAATACTCAAAATCAGTAATATTTTCACTTTTAACACGCTTCTTAAGTTTATCAACAAAATCCATAACAGTATTAACACCAATATCAGCTGTAATCAAAATCTCCTCAAGTTCATCATAAAACTCATCACTAATCTTTGTATATTTGATACCTAAAATAGATAACTTATTAACAAACTCATCTCTTGTTTTTGAAAGGCCATCTACATACTTATTAGTTTCTACCTTTATCTCTTCATCTTTATTTTTTACAAAAAAACTTTTAACTTTACTAAATATTCCCATATTACTTCTCCTTTATTAATCATATTATATCATTTTTTTATTTAATATTTAACACTAATTTTTTATGATTAATATCCTCATAACTTTCCTTAATATATGCCTCAAACCCAGTAGCTTCATTTTCAAAATCCTTCTTCATATTATTTCTTTTTCTTTTATTAATTAAAAACTTACTATCTAGAATATATAAAAAATCTAAAAGTCTTAAATAATATAAAAACATATTTTCAGGAATATATTTATCCATATCATCAATAACCGCCCTAGTATTCGCAGTAAAAAAATATTTAGCCAAATTTTCTCTTCCAATTATATTTTCAATTAATAAAATACGTCTATATCTTTCACTATAAAAATCATCATCATTAATCCTTCTTTTTTCCATTAACGAAACATAAGCCTCATCCAAAGCTATAAAATTTTCATTTTTAAACTTACTATCTGATTGTGAAAAACCACAATAATTTATTCCATTATCATAAATATACGAAAAAGCATGACATAATTCATGAAACAAAGTATCAGTATCTTCACAATTATAAAGACATATTCTATTCTTATCCATATCATAATGAGCATAATCTCTTAAATCATTAATATTAAATACTTCTATTTTTAAATTTTTCAAATTATTTAAAGCAATAGTATTATCAACATATGGATATCTACTCATTACAATATCAAGTAAAGCCTTCTTTTCACTATCTAACTGATCAATACTAACATTTCTATTAATAACTGGCTTATCATAAACAACTGGAATATGATGAACTCTATTTTCAATATTTTCTAAACTTGCAAAATCTTCACATAAATCATAAATAACACTATCAAAATACATAAAAAAACTTTTTAGTACATCTTTATCTTTATCAAAAATCATACAACTCACCTATAAGTGAAAATATACTAACACATAAATATATTAAAAGCAAGTAGACAAAAAATCAAATATTTGATATAATCATACCTACGAAGAAAAACTTTTTAATTAGGAGTGAAATAATGAAAAATGAAAACAATGAAACTTTACTATGTGCTTTAGGAGGCCTAGGAGAAGTTGGAAAAAACATGTATATGTTTAAACATAACGAAGAAATATTTATAATAGATGCTGGCGTAATGTTTCCAGAAGATGATCTTTTAGGAATTGATTATGTACTAGCTGATTATACAATATTAAAAAAGGAACAAGATAAAATTAAAGGTCTTATCATAACCCATGGTCATGAAGATCATATTGGTGGAATTCCTTTCTTACTTCAAAATGTTAGTATTCCTGTAATATACGCATCTAAAATAGCAAGCAAATTAATAAAAAACAAACTTGAAGAACGAAACATCCCATTTAATAAAATAGTAGAAATAAATGAAGAACTAATTATAAAAACAAAACATTTTAATATAGAGTTCTTTACAACAACCCATTCAATCCCAGATTCATTTGGCCTTATAATAAAAACAGAAAATGGAACTATTATAGAAACAGGAGACTTCAAATTTGACCTAACGCCTATCGGAAAAGTAGCAAACTTTGGAAAAATCGCAGATGCTGGTAATAAAGGAGTTACTTTACTTATGAGTGATTCAACAAATGCACTAGTTCCAGGTTTTTCAAATAGTGAAAGCATAGTCGATGAAGCTCTAGGAGAAATATTCGCATACTCAAAATCTTCTAGAATAATTCTCGCAACATTCGCAAGTAATATTTATAGATTAACTCATATAATAGAAACTTGTAAACAAAACGGTAGAAAAGTTGCAGTATTTGGAAGAAGTATGAATACAAGCATAGACATAGCAATAGAATGCGGTTACATAAAAGATAAAGACATATTTATAACAAGTGATGAAGCAAATAAACTTCCTCCAAGCAAAGTATGTTTATTATGTACTGGTTCACAAGGAGAACCACTAGCCGCTCTTTCTAGAATAGCAAACGGAACAGATAGAAATATAACTCTTATGCCAGAAGATGTTGTTATTTTCTCATCTTCTCCTATTCCAGGAAACGCAATGAGCATTAATAGAATAATAAATAAACTATACTTAAAAGGTGCAAAAGTATACACAAATGAAAACGACTTAGATGTACACACAAGTGGACACGCAAAACAAGAAGAATTAAAATTATTATTTAGATTAGTAAAACCAAAATACTTTATGCCTATGCATGGAGAATATAGAATGCTAAAAACACACGCAGACATCGCACAAACATGTGGTGTTGCAAAAGAAAACACTTTTGTACTTCAAAATGGTGAAATACTTTCTATATTAAATGGTGAAGTAAAAAGAAAAGGTTCAATTCCAATAAATGATATTTATGTAGATGGTTCAAGAATTGGTGATGTAGGCGCAGCCGTAATTAAAGATAGAAAAATAATGTCAACAGATGGAGTATTAATAGTAATATTAAACATAGATTACCAAAATAAAAAACTTATATTAGAACCAAATATTACAACAAGAGGTTTTGTAATAGTAAATGATAATCTAGAATTAATAAAAAAACTACAAAATAAAACATCGATAATAACATTAAACGAATTAGAAAAAGATAACTTCAGCATTACCGATTTAAAAAATAGAATAATATTAGAACTTAATTCATATATTATAGAACTAACAGGTAGAAGACCAATAATAATCCCAATGCTGTTAATAAATAAAAAATAATTTTAAAAATATAAAAAAACAATTGACTTATTAATACATTTTATGATAATATTAAAGCACTTGATTAATTATCAAGTGCCTACCAAATGGGGAATTGGCTCAGTTGGCTAGAGCATCTGCCTTGCACGCAGAGGGTCACCGGTTCGAATCCGGTATTCTCCACCAAATTAAAAAACAAACGACATTAAGTCGTTTTTTTTATTATATAATTATTTCAAAACATCAATCAAATACCCATAAATATCATAAGCAACTTTTACACTATTATGTCTAATATAATTATTACAAATACTTACATAATCATTTTCAATTAAATCACACTCAATATTATCCTTATCTATCACAACAGGATCTTTTTGTTCTTCAGTTGCATATTTAACAATTAATTCTTCATCAATATCTCCATTATTACAAATAACTAAATCAATTTTTCTTCTTCCCAAATAACTATTAATTAAATTAACATGATCACTTACACTATAATCATCAGTTTCTCCAGGTTGACTCATCATATTACATACATAAATAATCTTACATTTACTCTCATCAATAGCATTAATAACCTCATCACATATCAAATTACAAACAAGACTAGTAAACAAACTACCCATACTAAGAACTATCGCATCACACTTCTTAATCGCACTAATAACATCATTATTTACTCTTGGTTTATTCTTATAACTAATACTCTTTATTTTCTTATCACACTTTGTAATATAACTTTCTCCCTCGACAACACTTCCATCTTCCATAACAGCAGTTAAAACAGCATAATCATCAGTAAAAGGAAGAACACTACCCTTTATCTTTAACAAACTACTTATAGATTTAACACCTTTAGATAAACTTCCATCATTTATATTACATAAAGCCGCAAGAATAATATTCCCCATCGCATGACCACTAAAACTATTATTCCCATCAAACCTATAATTAACAAGTCTCTCAACAACGCTATCAGTATCGCTAAGTGCAACTATTACCCTTCTAACATCACCAACACCTGGAATATTAAAATCATGTCTAAGCATACCTGTACTTTTACCATCATCCGCAACACTAACAACCGCACTAATATCAAAAGGAAACTTTTTAAGTCCACTAAGCAAACAAGATTGCCCAGTTCCACCACCAAAAACAACTATTTTTTTATTCATATCATCTCTCCACAAAGTAAAAATAATACTCCTCAAAACTAATATTTTCATTATGTATCAAACTAGCTGCCTCATATCCCACATATCTAAGTCTCCAAGCTGAAGAAGAAAACTTAGTAATATCTTCTTTTTCCTTAGGTAATCTAAATATAAATCCATACTTATAAGCATTATCCTTAAGCCATAAATATTCCTCACTCTCATAAGGATTTTCTATTACCTTATTATATGGTACTAACTCAAAAGATAGCCCTGTTTGATACTCAGAATGACCAGGTCTAGCAACTAACTTATCAGCCTCACTAATACCATAACTATCCTTAAAACTATTATAAATAGACTCCTGTTCCTTATATGACCTATAACCACTATCAACTACAAAAGTATAACCAGCTTCTTTACCAGCCCCAATTAAAGAAATAATATTTTCTAAAATACTTTTACTTATCTTCTTTCCAACATAAGCATATTGCTGCGGAATATCAACAATATCTTCAGGTTCATAATCAGATGATAAACCATAAAGTCTATTTACAAGCATTAGTTCATTCTTTTCTGTATCAGTATCTCTTTTCTCATCAATCCACTCAACATAACTAAAAGTATTAACCAAAGATACAACTTTACTAAAGTCATCAACTTTATTTTCTTTAAGATAGTCTAGATAATCATCAAGCCTATCATATATAAAATACTTTTCACTAATCAAATGAACAATATTTGAATTATACTTACGCTTCAAAAGATTATCAATCTCACTATCTTTAAACTCACTTTCAATAACTTCTATTTCATCAGCACTATATCCAATATCTAGTAGTTTATACTCATAAGTTTGTTTATATTTATAATTAGATACAAGTTTTACAGCAATAAACACTAAAGCAACAACAAATACAATAAAAGCCCCCAACCTAAAATAATTAAGTTTTTGTTTCATATTCATTTTCTCCTATTAATATTATACAACTAAATAACATAAATGAAAACACATACTGTTATTTTAAAAAGTAATATTTACATTAAGAAAAAGAAAGCATATTTATCGCTTTCTAATTTAATATATTTACTTATAATATGTCCTTCCGCCACCATTATTTCTAATTGTAGCACCTGAAGCTGAAAATGTTCCAGCAGCATTATAAATAGTTGGGTGACCAGAACTATTATTTTGAAATGTTCCACCATAAACTCTAACAACATCAGAAGCACCAGTAACAGCTACTAAATAGTTATAACCGGTAGTAAATGTTCCTGCATATATATCCGCACTTCCACCAGCAAATAATAAAGCAGGAGAATCAACAGAACTTGAAAAAGTTCCAGAATTAATAGTTATTTTCCCACCCTGAGAAGTTACAAGAGCATAAATAGTTCCAGTACCAGAATTATGTAAAAATTGAGGACTACCTTCAAAAGTTACAGTATTAGCTCTTTGACCTAATAGAGTTCTATAATTAGATGTAACCTTTGTACTACCTTTTATAGACATATTACCCCAATTAGTTAAACATGTATAAGAAAGCTCTGATTCAGTAGTTTCACACTTCAAAGTCAAATTACTAATAGTAGCAGTTCCATAATTTCTAATACAGCTAGCACCATTGTTACAATTAAATGTTCCTCCTGTATAATTAAGAGTTCCTCCAGAAACAACATAAATAGACCATATACCACCATCTTCAACATAAGTTCCTGAAGAAGTAAGTGTTCCTCCAGAAATATTTAATTGACCTCCAGACTGAACAGTAAACTCACCCTCATGAATATTAGTAGTATCATTTCCTGTTTTTGCAATAATAGAAAGCGATCCACTGCTAAAAGTTTGAGTACCAGATATAGATGAAATAGCATTCATATTATTATCAGTAAATGAAGCTGTTGCATGTGTAGCAGTACTTCCAGCAGAAGAAGTAATATAACAAGGACCTGTAATACTACCACCAGTTACAGTAAGTGTACCAGCAGTATTATTAAACACACAAATACTACCAGTATGTGTTAAAGTTCCACTACTCATATTTAAAGTTTTAGAATTGTTTATCAAAGCAGCAGATGTACTATTTGTTGAATAAGTACCACCTGAAATAGTTAAACTATTAGTATTATTTATAACAGGACTAGTAGAAGCAGCTGTTGTATTTCTTACAGTACCACTACCAGATATAGTAAGTGTTCCATTATTAGTAATATTACCAGTAATAGTCTTTGAGTTTAAAGCTAACTCTACATTTTTATTAGCAGGAATTGTAGCACCTGAACTACTATTAGCAGCCATAGTAACAATAACCTTACTATTATCAGCAGGAACAGCATTAATAGCATCAGCTAAAGAAGCATATGTATTAGTTCCAATTTGAGCAATAGGATTCGTTGCTTGCCAGTGTGCATATAAAGTTACATTTGACAATCCTATCCATTTACTACTTGCATTAGTATACCCACTTACACTAGCAACTAATGTTCCATCAGCATTAATAACTTTTGTACCACCACTAGCTGCAGTATACCATCCATCTAAAGTATAACTAGTTTTTGTAGGTACTGTAATAGTTGTCACACCACCATCATACGTTGCAGTTACACTTGAACTACCATTAGTTGTTGCTCCGTTTCCATTTAATGTAACAGTAGAGGTTATCGCATTCCAAGAAGCGGTTAAAGTCGTTGCTGAAGTTCCACCTGTGAAAGTTGTTCCAGACAAGCTTCCACCACCACTTTTTGTCCATCCACCAAAGTTATATCCGGTTCTAGTTGGATTAGCAATAGTTACTGTTTGTTCATAATATAACTCACCAGGATTATTTCCACTATACGTTCCACCATTTGCATCTATTGTTAATCCATATTTATTTCTTGTATAATCATAAGTTATTACGTTCTTGTTATATTCATCAGTATCAACATCAATTATTATTTTTTGAGTTGTTGTTGGTGATGTAAATCCAGTATATGTTTTTATAGTACCAGTTATTTCACTTCCATAATCCGCATTACCACTTACTGTATCAGCAGCAACAACAGTATAACCATTACCATCAACATTCATTTGTCTATGGTATACAACATATGGATATTGATTAACACTCCAACCAGCTGTTACAGTAGATGCCTTTGCTTCACTCATCGTAAATGTATTTCCATTAAGTGTACCAGCATTTTCTGACCAACCAGTAAAAGTATAACCAGTTCTATCAGGTGTTGATAATGTAGTTTGAGCCTCATAATACATATTAACAGTAGAATTAGAAGTTGAACTATTATATGTCCCACCATTTGGATTTATTGTTAAATTATATTTGTTTCTTGAATAATTATAATTTACTACGTTCTTAGTTGGTGGATTACTATCAGCAACAATTGTTATTTCCTTAGAACTTGGTGATGTAAATCCAGTATATGTTTTTAATTCTGGAGTTACTTTACTACCAAAACCAGCACTTCCACTAGCTGTATCAGCATCTACTAAAGTATATCCACTTCCACTTACATTCATTTTATTATGATATGCTATCCATGGATAATTATTTACTTGCCATGTAGCTGTTAAAGAACTATGTTGAGCATCACTCATTTTAAACGTTGTACTATTAGTAAGTTCTCCACCACTTACGCTCCAACCTGTAAACGTATATCCTTCTCTTTCAGGCGTAGAAATAGTAGTTGTTGCTTCATAATACATTTGAACACTAGTATTCCCACTATAAGTTCCACCATTAGCATCAATAGTCAACGTATATTGATTTCTAGTATAATTATATTCAACTATATTATCACCAGTTCCAATAGTGATTGATTTTTTACTTGGTGAAGTAAACCCAGCATAAGTTTTAACATCAGGACTTATTACATCACCATAATTAGCATTTGCTGTAGAACTTTCTGCCGTAGTATATCCACTTCCACTTATATTCATTTTATTATGTTTAACAGTATACTCATAACTATTAACATTCCAGTTAGCTGTTAAAGTACAATTCTCACTTCCTATTGTTAATACATTTGTACTTAGTTGTGCTTTATTACTACTTATGCTCCAGCCTGTAAATGTATATCCTTCTCTTTCAGGTATAGATATATTTTGACTTTCTTTATAATCTAATGTATATGTCGTATTAGATGTACTATTATTATACTTTCCACCATTTGGATTTACCGTAAGAGTATATTCATTAATTGTCCAGTTTGCTGTTAACGTTGTGTTCTCTATTCCAGCAGTAAATGTTGTTCCAGTTAATTTACTTTCACTGCCAACTAAACTCCAATCATTAAATGTATAACCTTCTCTAGTCGGATTCGGTATATTTAATGTTTGACTATAAGCAAAATTATATGTTTGATCTCCAGTACTTCCATTCCAAGTTCCACCATTTGGTTTTACAACCAAACTAATTTGAGGAGTTAAATCTTCGCACATTATATTACCAGCATTATTTTTAGCCCATATTTTTATATCATAATCTTCAATTTTTTGATTTATATCAAGTATACTTGTTCTTTCAATAGTAGTCCAAGTAACATCATCAGCAGACGTAACACTTGCATCTGTTATAGCATATTCAACTATATACCCAGTATCACTTACCTTAGCAACCAAATCTTTATTTGTCATATCATATGATTCAAGAACAGGAATATTAGTTTCATTATGAAAATATTCTTTAATATTTATAGTACCACCAAAACTTTTATTCATATTATAATTTTGAATAATACCCATCTCTTTAAATAAAATTATTAATTTATATTCATGTATAATTCCACTTTCAATTTGTATATTTGACTTTATTGGAAAACTAGAATCGGTTCCTATAACTGTCTCATTAAGTCCAGAACAAGTCCCATTAACTACTTTTTCTCCATCTATTTCTTTATAACTAGTACATTCAAGACTCATAACAAGTTCATCATTAATAAAAGTATTAGTTAAATCTTTCCACCACATAGTATACGAAGTAGGAAGAGTACCAGTATTAGTAACAGTAAATATTTTTTCAATCTTATCTCCGGGATATGCATCATCAATGGTCATTTCAGAACCGTCTTCAAAATGAAGTGACAAAGATCCACCTACAACCACTATATCTTTTCCATCTCCTATAACATTAGCATTGAAAAAAGCATATGTTAAACCAAATAAAGATAATAACATAATAAACAATGCCCCAATAATTAAAGTTCTTTTCTTTTTAAATATATCCATAGCAAAAACCTTCCTATATTCTTTATATAAAAATTATATCCTAAAAATAAATATTTTTCAACTTCAAAATTAACTTTTTTAATATTTATAAAATAACATTCAAAATGTAAAAAATGCTAACCATACAAAAAAAGAACATAACATAAAAGTTATATTCTCTTAAAACTACTTCCTTCCCTAGTATCCTTAATTTCAATTCCAAGCTCTAATAATCTATCTCTAATTTCATCAGATATATCAAATCTTTTTTCATCTCTCATTTTCTTTCTTAACTCTATAATATATTCAATAAATCTATCATCATCATTAGCTTTATCACTATTAGATACAAAATCAAGACCTAAAATATTAAACACTTCATTTTCAAAGAAACTCTTAATACCAAAAAGCTTATTTTCATCATCGCTTTTATTAGCAATTTTAACAATTTCATATATATAACTAATCGCAAGTGCAGTATTAAAATCATCATACATAGCATCTAAAAATTTGCTTTTTATTTCTTCAATTTCATCATCTAAAGAATATTCACCTTCAATATTTCTTACTTTATTAACTACATCACATATTCCTTTATAACTTTTTAAAGCTTCTTCTATTTTTGTATCATCAAAATCAGTAGGTTTTCTATAATGAGATAAAAGTGTATAAAATCTAATAACCATTGGATCATATTTTTCAAATAAATCTGGTAACGTAATAAAATTACCAAGAGATTTACCCATCTTTTGGCCATTAACAGTTACTAAGTTATTATGAATAAAATATCTAGCAAACTCGCAACCATTTGCGCATTCACTTTGTGCTACCTCACAGTCATGATGTGGAAAAATATTATCCATCCCACCACCATGAATATCAAAAGTATCACCAAGATATTTTTTACTCATAACAGAGCATTCAATATGCCATCCAGGATAACCTTCACCCCAGGGACTTGGCCACTTCATCAAATGATTATCATCAGCTTTTTTCCATAGAGCAAAATCTTCATTTCTTTTTTTATCATCAGCGACAGTTATTCTCTCTCCGCTAACAGTATTATCTATACTTCTATTAGATAATTTTCCATATTCACTATACTTAGTAATATCAAAATATACATTTCCAAGTTCAGTAACATATGCAAAACCTTTATCAATTAATGTTTTAACCATATCAATAATTTCTAGAATATGACCAGTCGCACGACAAGAAATATCTGGTCTTAAAACATTAAGTTTATTCATCATATCAAAATATATAAGTTCATACTTATAAGCAACTTGATATGGATCTATTTGTTCAAGTTTAGCTTGTTTTTCTATTTTAGATTCACCACTATCACTATCCCCAACCAAATGACCAACATCCGTAATATTTTGAACATATTTAACATCATATCCAATATATTTTAAAAACCTATATATAACATCAAAACTAATGTAACTCTTCGCATGTCCTAAATGTGGAAAACCATATACAGTAGGCCCACATACATACATACCTACTTTTCCTTTAATAAGAGGTATAAACTCTTCTTTTTCTCTAGTTTTAGTATTATATACTTTTAAAACTTTATTATCCACACAAATCTCTCCTTCATTACAAACGATTTTAACATACATTCTAATTTTTTTCAATTTAAAATAAGAATGATAAACATTCCTATTTTATTTTACTTCATTTTCTTCTTTACTAGAACCTATTCTTTTAACATCATCATCCTTTTTAAAAAGATCATTTCTTACCTTAGATTCTATTTCTCTAAATATATCCTTATTTTGTTTTAAAAATAACTTAACATTTTCTTTACCTTGGCCAATCTTTTCACCTTTATAACTAAACCAAGCACCACTCTTATCAACTATTCCAATATTAGAAGCAACATCAATAACTTCTCCCTCTCGGCTAATACCCTCACCATACATAATATCAACCTCAGCACTCTTAAAAGGTGGTGCAACTTTATTTTTAACAACCTTAACAGTTGTTTTATTACCAATAAGTTCACTACCAACTTTAATAGCTTCACTTCTTCTTACATCCATTCTAATCGTCGAATAAAACTTTAGTGCTCTTCCTCCAGGAGTAGTTTCAGGATTGCCAAACATAACTCCAACTTTTTCACGAAGTTGATTTATAAAAATACATATAGTGTTAGTCTTATTAATAACACCACTAAGTTTTCTAAGAGCTTGACTCATAAGTCTTGCTTGAAGCCCAACATGAGAATCTCCCATCTCACCCTCAATCTCCGCTCTAGGTACAAGTGCGGCAACAGAATCTATAACTATAATACTCATAGCTTCACTTCTAACAAGAGCCTCACATATCTCAAGAGCCTGCTCACCAGTATCAGGTTGAGACAACAATAACTCATCAATATCAACACCAAGCTTTTTAGCGTAAACAGGATCAAGAGCATGTTCAGCATCTATAAACGCAGCTCTTCCACCAATTTTTTGAACCTCCGCAATCGCATGAAGTGCAATAGTAGTCTTACCACTTGACTCAGGTCCAAATATTTCCACAATTCTTCCCTTCGGATAACCACCTACACCTAAAGCTTGATCTATCATAATAGAACCACTAGAAACAACATCTATATTTCTAGCCCCTCTTTCTCCTAATTTCATAATAGCACCCTTACCAAACTGCTTTTCAATATCAGCTAAAACTTGTTCAAGAGCTTTATCTTTTTCTTTTTTCATACACTTCTCCTTTTACTTACACATTAAATATACAACACAAACTTATGTTTGTCAATAGTGTTTTTGATTTATTTTAAACTTTCAATTTCTTTAATAGTTAAACCAGTAACTTCAGATACAAGAGAAATATCTAAATCTTTTTTAATCATATTCTTAGCTATTTCTATTTGTTTAGAATATTCACCTTTCTCAATACCTTCATCTTTCGCATATAGTAAAGCTGATTCCATAATTAATCTTTGATCTTCTTCCCATGTTAAGATATCTTTAAACTCATCATCATTATTCATATCTATAGTATCTTTAGCATACTTTTCCATAATCTTATCTCCCTTCGTATACTTAAGTAATTCCTCTTTGTCTTCTATTGTTAACATCTTTAAATACTTATACTTAAGTCCCTCTTCTTTAGTATAACATGAGTTTTTAAACTTTTCCATATCGATTTTATACACTACTAACTTATCAGAATATATATCCTTTTTACCATTTTCTTCCCTTAATTCATATTTACTAACAAGTTTATCATAATCTCTATTCCAATCCATATCAATAAGTACCCCTTTTCTAGAAGTATAATAACTATCACCTTCTTTATATTGATTTAAATATTTCGAAAGTAAATATCTTAAATTTCTATCTCTTATCGCTTTAGACATTCCAGTATTTATTTCTATATCTATAAACATATCATCTATTTTAGCAATACAATCAACTCTCTTTCCCTGTTCCCATATACTATTTTTTTCAAGTTCATTATTCTTAATCTCAAGAAACTTTATCTTCTTTTCCAATATTTCCTCAAGCACATTTTTAAGTATACTCTTTCCCTTTTCACACCCAACTACACTTTTAAATAACGCATCAGACTTACAAGACGCTATCTTATTAGAATCATTATTTTCTTTTAAATTATCCATATACTTTTCCTCCTTAGACCAAAAGTATAACAAAAGAAAAAAACACTTTCAAACAGGCATTATAAAACTTTTAAACACATAAAAAAATAATAAATAAAGTTTCTCCTTAAAGAAAAAAACTATTTATATTATAAAAATACACCCAAAATCATTTTTTATATAATTTTTATTTTTTTCACTAATATTTTGCAATTAAAAAAAGTAATGTCTGAATATCTCTAACATTACTTAATATTTTTTATTTTTCTACAATAAACTTTTTATTCTTAATATAATACTCAACGCCACTTACAACAGAAAGTACAGTAGCAACTAATATTAATATATTTGACACTCTAAATCCCATTAAAATAAAAGGTATATCATTAAAGAATAACAACGTAATACCAACTAGCATAACAGCAGTTTTTACCTTACCACTCATAGATGCTCCAACCGCACCACTTTTACTTCCAGCTACCATTTTAATAGAATCTACCGCAATATCTCTACATACAATAACAACAGGTACAACTGGACTAATAAATCCATCAATAGCTAAGATTATTAAAACTCCATTTACTAAAATCTTATCCGCAATCGCATCCATAACTTTACCCATATCAGTTACCATATTATATTTTCTAGCAAGATATCCATCAAGAAAATCAGTAAGTGCTGCTACTAAAAATATAATACCACATACAATATACTTAGTATCAATTATTATATTTCCATTATTAACCGCAAGTTGAGGAAATACAATACCAAATTTATTTAAAGGAAGCAACATAAGTATTAACAAAAATACTGATAAAATTATTCTACATACCGTAATCCTATTCGGAACATTCATAATAACTCTCCTTTTACTATAACACTATATTCTAAATTTCTTTCTTCACTTATTTTTTTTAAATATTTAACTGTAAAAAATATACTAAAAACAAAAATAAATCCAACTATTAAAAATATATAGGCCTTATTAAACTCTTTTTTAACTCTATTAATCGTATAAGGAGATTTTATTTTATCATCTTCCTGTTTTTCTTTAAGATTTATCTCTTTGGTTTTCTCAAGAATATCACTAATAGGAATTCTACTAGTATAACTGAATATAAAACTATTAAACTCATCCATTATCTTATCCTCATCAAGATTAAGATAAACAGTATATTTCTTAATTAAATCTTTTAAAAAAAATATATCCTTAAAAGCATTTACATTTCCATCTTCCAAATTATCAAGTTGACTCTCATTAATTTCCAAATCTTTCATAACTTCAGATTTAGATAAACCAATAGATTCTCTAGCTAATTTAAAACTTTCTCCTATATCTTTCACACTTTTCTCCTTTAAAAATAATAATTCTTAATAAGCCATGTTCTGTACCTATAAAAGGTGGTAAACATTTATCTAAGACATATATCTTTCTCTACTCTTTTCATTTCATTCGTAGAAATTCCCCTACCAAATTTGGGTTTCTCACTCGTGGGGTTTACCGCGTTCCACTCTTTTTATTCCTAAAAAGCATCGTCTCTATGGCACTTTACAACTACTTTAATCAGGTCTTGATTATTTCATCGCCGTTAGTTAAAAACTACCTAAGGTTATTTCTTCCCTTAGCACGATCATTAAAGGCATCTCAGCCCTTGTGAGCATGGACTTTCCTCTACATAATTATATGCAGCGTTTACCTAAAGAATTATTCTCCATAAACAACTTTCTCTAAATCACTTATTCTCTTAAGTAAATCTATATTAGTTACTCCTTTATTAGAGCCAGCTATTTCAAGTGCATTTCTAAGATTTCTTACCTCAGATTTTAATTTACTATTTTCTTCCTCCAAAGCCCTACTTTCAGATATAAGTTTTTTAATAGTATCTTCAAAATCTAAATAGTCTTTTATAACCAAATCTAAAAATTGATCAACTTCTTGTGGTCTATAACCTCTCGCATCATACTTAAACTCTTTATCATAAATAGCTTTAGCACTCAGAAATCTTTTTTCCCCATACATATTTTATAGCCTCTCTTCCAACATAATTTTACAAAATTAATCACATTTTGTCAATTACATACTAAAAACACAAATAAAAAAGAAATTAAAAAAATGTAAACCCTTTAATAGTTTACATTTAATATATTAAGCCTTACTTTTAACAAGATATACACTAGCACTTGCTAATATCATAACTGAAATTATTGCCATAATTATACTATTTAGTCCTCCATCATAAGTTTGAGGATTATCAACAATATTAGAAACAGTACTATCACTATAAGCAAGAGCATAAGTAGAGAACTTAGATGTTTTAAAAGTTAAATGAGTTCCATCTTCTGATAAATCCGCAGGAATCTTATCATATACCTCAGCCCCGTCTTTATCAATATGTCTCCTAATTACATAAAACTTTCTTACAACATCTTTTTTAGTATTTTTTAAAACCTCTGGTAAAACCATAACAAACTCAACTTCTTCAGTTAATTCACTTAAATTACCAAGTAATCTTTGACTTTCATATTCCTTAACAGCAACTGAAATATCAAAATATGAAACTACTTTAAGATTTTCAGCTTTCTTTTCAATGTTTTTCTTTACTTCCTCAGAAATATTATCCTCTTCAAGTTCTTCAACTTCAACAGAAACAATTACATCAGTATCCTGAGAAATACCAACAAAATTATCACTAGATTTATATGAATCAATTAAAATATCATTAATTTTATCACTATCAGTAATACCAACAGTTGGTTTTTCAACTTTTTCATCTGGGTTTACAACAGGAACATCACTATCAGTAATAACCTTTTCAAATACTACTTTTAAAGTAACATCGCCTTTAGGCATAACGAAACTATCTTCTCCATATGACACAGCATCATCATTAGTATCAACAATTAAAACTTGTTCAATTCTATATCCTTCATTAGCCTTTATACTAAATCCAACAGTATCACCTTTTGATGCAACAACCTTATCAGCAGTAACTACACCACCTTCACTCGCAACAATATTTACTTTATAAGTATTTTTACTAACAAGAAACTCTCCATCATTTTCAGAAATATTACTTTCCTCATCTACATACTCTTCAACATTAGTATTAAATGTACCAGCAATAATAACAGGATCCACACTAGAACTAGTCATAAGTTTGCCATTATTTGTAATGTATTTACCACCTTTAATCACTATAGATGAATCATAACCACCAAGAAGACCATAATTTCCATCAGTAGTATAATTACCATCCTCAATTATCGCATTAGCATATAAATCAGTCCATACAGCATAATATGTATGACCAACAACATTACCCATATTTCTTAAAATACAATCCGTAGTATTAAAAATATTTATTCCACCAACAGTAGAAACATTTTCAATCACAATACCACTTGTTTTAGTTCCAGCACCAATCCATAAAGAATAACTAGCAACCGATTCAAAAGTACCATTTTTAATGACTAAATTATTACCTTCAAATCTAAATCCAAGTTTACTTGTAATAATCGTATGTCCATCCATATCGAAAACTACACCATCAGCAAATTGAGCAATATAACTATTACTTTCAGTATATTTACTACTTAAATCAACATCATCAAGCAATACAATAGTCTCTCCTTCTTTAGCAGCCTCTACAGCCTCTTCAACAGTTGCAAACTCAGTATCTCCAATTTTCGCAACCTTTCCCCCCTCAGCATTTACATTAACTAAAAATACTAAAGAAAACATTAACGCAAATACCAATAAACTAATTTTTTTCATGTTTTTCCTCCTCCTATCTTAAAAATATCACAAAATAAAACTATTTTACATACCTAAAAAAAACGGTTTACACTAAAATTTACATATATTTACACTTTACTTTCAAAACTCAAAATACAATCATTAATCTCATCAAACAACATCTTAAAATACTCATTAACCTTAATCATATTAGTCACCTAAAAAAAGAATACTACATTTAACGTAGTATTTCATCAAAATCGACAAAACTAGTCATTATTAATTAACTTAACAATATCATCATAATTATTAGCATTAATATTACTTACACTAACCTCATAAATCACATTCAAATCCTTACCATAAATAATATTATATATCTTACTATAATCAATTATAAACTTACATTTTCTCCTGTCACATAAAACTTCCATGACTTCTTCTTCATCACTATTAAAATTACCATTATACTTAGAATTATATTCACTAAAATAATCACTAAGTTTATAACTATATTTATTTAAAGAAACCTCATTACTTTTCTTATATACATTACTAATAAGCTTAATATCATAAAAAACACTATCAAAATACTTATCAAACTCATACTCATCACATAAACTAACATCTTCTTCAGAAATACAATATAAATTACCACCATATTTCATATAAGATAAACTTCCATCACTACTAATAACAACATTCTTATCCCTAGAATAACTCATAGAATAACTTTTATCATCTATCTTACTAACAATTTCTAAATTATAATTATCATTAAGAGTACTAAGATCGAGAACTTTAATTTCTTCATTTACATCATTAGAATTATTATAAGTACTCCCTCTACCTAATATAACAACAATGATAACAATTACAAGAAAAATACCAATAGCCTTAGTCTCATTAAAATCCTCAAAAAACTTCTTTAACATAACTTTTTCCCCAAAAGATTCTCTTTTCTCTTCCCGTTAATATAATCACGGCAGCTCATCTCTTTCTTACCAGCAGGTTTTAAACGAGTAATAACAATAACTCCATCAGCACATCTAACACCAAAACCATCATCAAAAAATGAAACTATCTTACCAATCTCACCATCATATAACTCTTCACTAATCCTTGCATCACTTACCTTAATAACTTCACCATCAATCATAAAATAAGCTCCAGGAAAAGGATACAACCCACGAATCTTATTATATACATTAATCACACTATCATTAAAATCAAGTCTTTCTTCCTCACGTTTAATATTATATGCAAAGCTCACAAGAGATTCATCTTGCTTAACTCTACTAGCATTCCCAGAAAAAATATCAGGCAAAATCTCATACAAAAACTCACTTCCAAGAACACTTAACTTATCATGAACAATACCTACATTATCACAAAAATCAATAGAAATCTCACTTTGAGCAATAATATCCCCATCGTCCATACCCGGAGCCATATACATAATAGTAATTCCAGTCTTATCATCACCATTCATAATACATCTATGAATAGGACTACCACCACGATACTTAGGAAGTAAAGATGCATGAACATTAACCGCACCATATTTAGGATAATCAAGAAGAATCTTCGGAATAATTTGTCCATACGCACAAGTAATAATAATATCAGGATTAGCATCTATAACAGCATTATAATCCTCACATATCTTATTTGGCTGAAAAACAGGAATACCATTCTTAACCGCAACTTCCTTAACCGCAGAAAACTTAAGTTCCTTCTTTCTACCAACAAAGCTATCAGGCTGACTAACAACCAAAACAACATTACACTTTTCGATTAACATCTCAAGTACTGGCACACTAAACTCAGGAGTACCCATAAAAACAACACGTTTATCTTTCATCAAATACCTCCAAAACTAACTATAATTATAAATTAAACACAAAAAAAAGTATACTAATTTAAGGAAAAATCGAGATTTTTCAAACGAATAACACACCATCAATCGAGATTTTTCAAACGAATATATATATACTCATCGAGATTTTTCAAACGAATATATATAAACACAAATAAAATTACACTTAAAAAGTTTTGCAAATGTATTGGCAAATCCTATTTTACATTTTGTATTATAAAAAATAAAATTACATTAAATCCTTAATTTCCTCTATAGATAAACCTGTAATTCTACTTATAAAAAAAACATCAACATTTTCATTCAACATATTCCTTGCTATTTCTACTTTACTTTGTTCTATACCTTCTTCAATTCCCTCATCACGTGCAAATAACTTCTCAGACTCTCTTATAAGTCTATCATCCTCTTCCTTAGTAAGAATATCATTATAAATATTAAGATCA
>JAFQID010000009.1 GCA_017397685.1 Bacilli bacterium
TACATGTATAAGATACTACTAATTCATCTTTTGTTATTTCATTTATTAAATCTTTATATAATAAATCATATTCAGTATCTAATGTTCCAATATTTTTTACACTTACTACCTTAGTAACACTTTGTCCTGGATATGCTCTTGGAAGTGATACTCCATTGCCATCTATATATTGTAGTTCAAGTGTTCCTGCTGTTACAGTATTTTGCCTTCCTTCTCCTGTTACACTAACAGAAAAGAAAGAATATGAAAATCTTATTACTCCAAGTAATAATATACCAATTACTATTCCGATTAATGTTTTTTTGTTCATCTTTTTACCTCTTTTCTAAAAGTAAATTAAAAAGTTATGCTTATTAAACTATTTTGTTTTATACATAAGCAATATTTTTATTTTTTTACTTTCATACTTATTATATCTCAACCCCCCCCCATCTTGTCAAGAGATAAATTATGCATACGTTTGTATGTTGTTTTTTTTAAAAAAAACAACAAATCGCAACGTTTGTTGTTTCATTGTTTTAATTATATTTTTTTAAGTATGTAATTGCTAATGATAAAGTTAATAACGAAACAAGAGCTAGAATTAAATTATTAGTAATTCCATCATAGGTTTTAGGGTTGTCTATTTCGTTTATGAAGATTACTTCTATTTGTGAATAGTCTTTTAAGTTTTGATCTATTTGTTCTTTTTCTTCTTCTGTAATTTCGTATGTTATGTTATCTGACTTTTTGATGTTTTTTGATATTATAACTTTACCTGATTTATCTACTTCAAATAATAGTTTACTATCTTTATTATATACTTTACTATTGTCTTCTATTTTTAATATTCCTTTATTAACTAGAAATTCAAATGCTTCGTATTTTTCTTGTGAAAGTTCATCTATTTTTTGTCCAGTTTTAAATGTTATTGTAATTTTATCTGAAGAGTTTTCATTGTCTTTATATCCTAGTGTATATATACTAAAGTGATTTGTATAGAATATTATATAATTTCCTTCAGGTTTTACTTCTGGTTCTTCAACTAAACCATTTTCATTTACATAGTAAACTTTCAAATCTTTTCCTCTTAAGTTTTCTGGAACTGGCACTTTTACTTCAAATGTTCCGTTAGGTAGTTTTGTAATGTTTTCTTCTAGTGAGTTTGAATATAGTTTTAAATCATACATTACTTTATCTGTTAAGTTTAGTATTTTAACTATTTTGTTATATTCACTACCACTTTTTAATTCGTTTGCTTTAATAGTTGTATCTAGAGGTAATGCTTCTTCTGTTGTTATTTCTATATTTGTTTTAGCATCTACTGTTTTTACTGTTGGGTTTATCATTTTAGAACTATCTTTTTTTACTATAAAATGATATAGAGATGATGAACCATCTTTGTTTACTTCCGCTAAGAAATACCAATCATTTAATGCATCATTTAGGAAATAATATCCTCCATCTTCATTTGTAAACTCTTCAAGGAAATATTCTTTATAATTTTTTTCTTGTTCTAGAGTATTTTCTAATTCTTTTATTTGATATTCAAGTGAATTATCGTTTTTATCTTTTAGCTCTTTTATTTGTTCTTCAAGAGATTTAATGTTAGTTTCAAACTCATCCATGTATAAGTCATAAACGCTTTCTCCGCCAAATACAACGTTTACTTTACCTTCTCCAATATAGTCATCTATTCTTTTTTGAACAGCATTTATTACGGCTTCTTTTGTATTTTCAATTGATTCATCAATATAAATTATATGTTTTTTTGATACTCCAGTTAATGGTCTAATTGCGTATATTGTATCATCGTATTGAAATTTTGCTTCTCCAGTTGATTGTGACTGGAATTTGTCAGGACCACCAGATTTAAAATCTATACTAAAGTTTTTATAGTCTATATATGATTTTAAATGACTTGAGTAATCAATTATATTTCCACCATTTACCCAGTAGTTAATTATTTCTAAGTCTCTAACTTCAAAGTATCTTAGATTATCTGGGATTTTATTCATGTATTCATCTATTTGCTCTTTTATTTTTTCATCGTATATGTATTCTATATCTACAGTGTGTGATTCTTCATCGCTTTTGCCAGTATTTATAGTAAACTTTACACTATTTAAATCATCAGATATTTCCCAGCTATTTCCAGTCCATTCATATCCTTCATATCCAAATAAATAATCGAATATAAATGGCATTGAATCTTCATCTTTTACCGCTCTAACGATTAGTTTTCCTTCTTCGTTTAAATATGATTTAAACTCATCACTCATTTGCTCTGCGTTTATTTTGTTTGGAATTAAAACAAGTGATATTAGTGTTATAATTATAGTTTCAAATATCTTTTTCATTATTATTCTCCTTTTCTAAATTTTAAGATGTGAATTATTTTTCCACATCTTTGTTTTCTTTCTTAGTAGTTTTTTTAACTGTTGTTTTCTTAGCTATAGGTTTTTTAACTGTTGTTTCTTTTTTAACTACTTTTTTTACAGTTTTTTTAGGAGTTTCTTTTTGGTCTTCTTCTTTTTTTACATTTGCTGTAGGTTTTTTAACTTCTATTTTTTTAATTTCTGTTTTTGTTTCTTTTGATTCTTTTTTTAATTGATTTTGTTCTTCTTCCATTAAGTTTTGGAAGTAATTATGTATTTTTGGAAATCTTAGTATATACATTACTAATGGTTCAACTATTGACAATACACCAAATGCTAGAAAATAGTAACCTAGTATTAAAGTTTGCATTGTAATTTCATTGTAAAGATTATTTATTACAAGTATTCCTAGTAATAGTAATATTATACAAATTGCTGTTTTTGGAAATGTATCAACATTATTTTCTTTTGATAATTTAGTTGCGTAATAACCTTTATTGATAAAATTAAATATAGAATAGAATAATACGGCGTCTCCTAAAACTTGTCCTGAGTTTGGTTTTGTTGAACTTATTATTAAGTACGTTCCTACTATAATATTATTTAATGCGAAAAGTAATTGTTCATAGTCATTTTTTCTTCTGTCAACAAAGTATGCAATTAGTGCAAAGAATGCTATCATATAAAATATTGCTGATGAGTACGCAAGTGGTTTTAATACTTCTAATTGTGGATTTTTTAATAGTATGTATCCTATTATAGTGATAATCAAACACAAAAATGCATCTACTCCTAATAATTTTTTTCTTTCTATTTTTTCCATATTTTTTACCTTCCTATCTTATTTTCTATTACAATTTTATAATATTTTTATATTTATTGTCAACTATAATTTTTCAAGTAAAAAGATTGATAAAAATCCTATTATTTTTTTGATTTAAATCAATCTTATTTAGTTTTTATTCACTTTCTCTTTTTCTGAAAAAATGATATTTTTCATCAAAGAATACGAATATTATTTTAAGTATCGCTACTATTGGAGTTGCTACTACCATACCTAAGATTCCAAAAAAATGACTAAATAATAATAATGATATTAATATTGTTACTGGACTTAGGTTCATTTTTTTACTCATTACAAGTGGTTGTAAGAAGTTTCCTTCAATCATTTGAACTATTAGTATAAATATTAATGTAACTATTCCAATGAATGGAGATTGTGTGAATCCTATTGCTGCTGCAACTGCGGCTCCAATGTATGGACCAATATATGGAATAAGGTTAGTTATTACGCATACGAATGCAATTAATATTGGAGCGTTTAATCCAATTATTGCAAAACCTATATATGATACTATAAATAACATTACTGATAACCAAAATGTTCCATTTATAAATGAATATAATGTTTCGCTTAATTTATCTAGTAAATAGTCTACTTCTTTTCTTGAGTTATCTGGGAAAAGTTTCATGAATCTTTTTACGAATCCTTCATAATCAAATAGTATATAGAAACCTACTATTAAGCTTATTGCTATTGTACCAAGTCCACTCATTATGCTTGAAACTATATTTACTATTGTTTGTGGAAGTGATGTTTGTATGTTAGTAGCAAAGTTTTCTATTGTTGTTAAGAATGAATCTTTTACTGAATCAAGGTTTGTTAAACTTGTATCTGATAATTTTATAAATATTTCATCTATCCACTCTTTTACATCTGATAGCATAGTTGGTATAGATGCTACTATATCTGTTATTTGTGTTCCAAGAGAAGGAAGAGTAAATGCAAAGACTAAATATAGTGCTATAAACATTACTAAGTATACTATTATTACTGATAGTGTTTTATTTATTCCTTTTTTTACTAGTTTTTGTACCCAAGGATTAAGAAGCCAAGCGATAAATAAACCGATAAATAATGGTGATATTATTTTTATTATCTGACCGATAAATGGTAATATTCCCCAACCTTTTAATACTAGCGTTACTATATATATAGTAGATATTATAAATAGTACGTATAAAAAGTTTAATATTTTATTTCCTGTGTCAACGAGGTTATTTATTTTTTTTACATCAATATTTTTTTCTTCTTTTTTATTCATAAGTCACTCCTTTATTTATATGAATATAATAACACATTTTTTTTAAAAAAAATAGTTCATCAAGAGAACTATTTTAATTTATTAGTTAGATTTATTGTTTTGCATACTTTTGCATGTCATTTGTTTCATGCTTTTACAATAATCAATTACATCTTTTCCGTACTTTTGACCTAACATTCCAAGTCCTATTCCACCTGCGAATGTAAGCATTTTACTCATCATTTTAATAATATCACTCTCCTTTGATATTATTATTATTTTTCTTTTTTATATTTTTATACATTTTTTAGTAGTGTATTTCTATTGGATGCGTATAATGTTTTTACGGCTGTATTAAACGTTTCTATACTTCCAAGTATAATTAGGGATTTTTTTGCTCTTGTTACAGCTGTATATAGTAGTTTATTATAAAGCATTCTATTAAAACTTTTTGATAAAACTACTACTACATTATCATATTCGCTTCCTTGAGATTTATGTATACTTATTGCATAAGCGTGCATTATTTTATCAAAGTCTCCTGATTTGTATTCAACAACATTACCCATGAAGTCTACATCCATTATTACTTTTTTATTTTCCATGTAGATGTTTTTTATATATCCTGTATCTCCGTTAAATACGTTGTTATCAACATCGTTTACTAACTGTATTACTTTATCATTTATTTTGTATTCTACATCATTAATTGTAACTAATGGATCATTTTGATTGAATACATCACCGACTATCTTATTTAAGTTATCTATTCCATTATATCCTTTATACATTGGTGCGAGTATTTGAAAGTTTTCAGGCCCTAGTCCTTTTTCTTTTGCTTTATTACATATCTCAAGTAAATATTTTTTTATGTCATTTTCACTACTTTCAATAAATTTAAAATCGGTAAATGAGTTATCAAAACTTTCATAAGTTTTTTTATTTTTTATATCGTTTGCTAGATATATTATATAACTTCCTTCTTTAACTCTGTATATTTCTTCTAAGTATTTTTTATTTAAGTTATCTTTGTGTAATAAGTCGCTTAGTACATCTCCTGGGGCGATTGATGGAAGTTGGTTTGCATCTCCGACTATTATAAGTTTTACATAATTTGATAGTCCTTTTAAGAGTGAAGAAAATAAGAAAATGTCTACCATACTTGCTTCATCTACTATTACTACTCTTGCTGGGCTTTTGTTGTATTCATCTATTTGAAATGATTCTGTTTCTTTATTCCATTTTAAGAATTTATGTATTGTGTATGCTGGACAAAGAACTGCTTCACACATTCTTTTAGCACTTCTTCCAGTTGGAGCAAGAAGAATTATATCTTCATCTTCATAGTTATTATTTATATCTTTAAGTATGTTTACTATAGCTTTGATTATTGTTGTTTTACCTGTTCCAGGGCCTCCACTTATCATAAAAAAGTTGTTTTTAATACTTCCAAGTATAGCCTCTTTTTGATCGTTATTAAATACTATATTATTTCTTTTTTCATATTTGTTTATTTCTTCAATTATTTTTTCTTCGTCTGTTATTATTTTTATTTTGTTTAATCTATTTATTGTTTCATTTATATGCATTTCTGTATCATAAAAGTTTTTAAGAGTTATTAGTTCTTTTTCTTTTATTATGTGTCCTTTATCATATAGTTTTTCAAGTTCACTAATAAAAGCTTTAGCACTAAAGTCTGATTTAAAATAATTTTTAAGTTTTAAAAATAACGATTCTTTTGAAAGAAGTGTATCTCCTGTTTCATAGCACATTTCATACATTACATATTTAATTAAAGCATTTATTCTTCTTGTGTCTTTTTCATCATTATTTTTTAAAAATATTTCATCTAGTTTTAAGAAGTTAACATCTTCTGATAATTCATAGATATTTTCTTCAATTATTTCACCTAGTGATAAACCATATTTTGATATTAAATCTATTGCATTCTTTACGCTAAAACCAAGTGCATTTAATTTAATTATTAAATCTTGATTTAGTTCATTGTCCATTATTTTGTTGTGCATTTTTTCGGCTTTTTTATGAGTCATTCCACTTACTAGTGATAATTTTGTATAATCATTTTTTATTATGTTTATTGTATCTTTTCCAAAACGTTCAACTATTTTTTTTGCTGTTTTAGTACCTATTCCTTTAAATATTCCACTGCTTAAATAAAGTACAAGACTTTCAGTATCATTTGGTTCTTTTATTTCATATCTTTCAGAGTTAAACTGAAGACCATACTTAGGATGATTATTAATTTTTCCATAAAGCATATAATCTACATCTTCACTAATATCAGAAAATGATCCTGTGAAGCCAATTGTTTTGTTTACATATTCTTCAAGTTCTGTTATATTTGTTTCTCTCACTTTAAAAATGCCTATAGTATATGAACTATTTGGGCTTTTATATATAACTTTTCTAATATTTCCAAATATATAACTTTCCATATGAATATAATAACATAATAAAAAAGAAATTACATTAATTATTTTGTAATTATCTTTTTCTATCTATTTTTTAATTTTTCTATTACGTTATGAAGGGTATTTGCTTCAATTATTTCTATGTCATATTTTTTTTCTTTTTTATATTTAAGTGCTTCTTCGTAGTTCTCTGATGGAACAATAAATACTTTTGCTCCTTTTTTTACTGCACCTGATAGTTTGTATTTTATTCCAGATATTGCTCCTACTTTTCCATTTTCATCTATTGTTCCTGTTCCTGATATTATATCTCCTTTTGTTAAGTCATATTCTGTAATTTTATTATAAATTTCTAAAGCACACATTAAACCTCTTGATGCTCCAGATTCATTGTTTTTAAATATATATTTTACTTCCGGATTTGTTTTGATATCTTTTAACTCTGTTAGACTTATTCCTATTACAGGAGTATTATTACTTTCAATTAATGTAGCTGAAGTTTCAATTATTTTATTATTTCTATTTACTGTTATGTTTATTACATCACCTATTTTTAATTTTTTTATTGTTTCTTGCAGACTTTTATAATCTGTTATTTTTGTATTATTAACCTTTTTAATTATGTCTCCTAATTCTAAGTTTGTTTTTGCTTCTTCAAATATGTAGGATACAGTTAAATTTATATTTTCTATTTCGTAGGCCATGTTTGCTTCTTTAAATGCTGCAATAATTGCATCATAGCTTGTTTCTTTTAAATATATTTGATTTCTTTTTATTATTTCATCTTCGTTTTCTTCTTCAATTCTAGATTCATCTAAGCTTACTAAATCCCAAGAAGGAATTATGTATGAAAGAAGTATTGCTGGAAGTATTCCTTTTTTTGCGGACACATAGGTCATGTTAAATGAACCGTCTATTTTATTATTAGTATCTATTTCTATTCTATCACCAAGATCTATTAATCCACCTGGGGCATATATATTATAATCAAATGTTATAAATAACCATGGAACTATTAATAAAAAAATTATGTATCCTTTGTAATTTTGTTTTATATCTTTTTTAATATATTCATATAATTTATTAAGCATATTTTTACCTCTATAAATATTATAACACATAAGGAAAATTATTATGATAAATAAAAAGAATATTTTACTTTCATTTGTTTTAGTTACATTTGTTATGAATGCTAAAGTAGTTATTTCTTCTACAATTGAAGCTAGTAATCTGTTTATAAATAAGGTTTTTATGTCTATTTTTCCTTTTATTATTTTATCTGATATATTAATCTATTTTAAATATCATGTTTTTTTAGGAAAGGTATTTGGTAGATTTCTAGGTAGAGTTTTTAATATAAGTAATGAAAGCGCTAGTATTATTATTTTAAGTATGCTTTCTTCTCATCCTTCTAATGCTTTATTTATTAAAAAAAGTTTAGATAATAAAAGTATTGGTTTTTCTGAAGCTGAAAATGTTTTTTGTTATACTTTTTTTCCTTCGATTATGTTTGTTGTTGGTATGATTGGGATTAATTTGTTTGGTGATATTAAAATTGGTTTGATATTACTTTTATTAAATTATTTATGTAATTTTAGTATTGGTTTATTTTTAAGAAAAAATAACTATGTTAGTTATCATGTTAGTTATTATGATAAGGATGATTATAAAAGTTTTTTTATCGTTTTAAAAGAATCTATTTTAAAAGCAATTAATACCTCTTTTTTAATTCTTGGAAATATTACTATTTTTTTAATAATTATTAATATTATTAATCATTATATTTATATGCCTGATATTATTAAAGGAATTTTTTCTGGGTTATTTGAGATGACTAGTGGTATTGTTTATATTTCTAGATTAGATATTTGTATGAATGTTAAGTTATTTTTAGTGAGTTTTTTGCTTAATTTTAGTGGTTTAGCTATTTTTTTTCAAGGAGCTAGTATTATTTCACCTTACAAATTAAGTTATAAAAAAATATTAGTTTTGAAACTAATATTTAGTTTAATATGTTCTTCTGTTTTATTATTTTTTAACTAAGTCCATATACATTGATATTGTATTTGCTATCAGACATATGAATTGTTATAGTGTATAATTTTTGAGTTGTGTTTTCTTTTTTAGGAACCGTATATGTATTTGATTTAAACGTTAAATGTGTTATGTGATGATTATCAGTATTCTCAATAGTTCTTTCTTTGTTTGAATCATTATATGTTGTTTTTAATGTTTCTGATGATAAAGTTTTTGTCATTATTTTTTTATTTTTTGTTATATTTTTGTATTCTAATGTTGTTCTTTTTATAGTTTTCTGTAATTTTGTTACATCTGGTGAGGTTATATCTAAGTTTTGTGTTTCTTCGTTTTCTCTTAAAGTTAACTGCCTTGTTTCATCATTATTTAAAGTTATTGTGCACATTGTTTCTTGTGGGCAAGTTATACTTTTTATTCCACCTTTTTGTTTAATATCGTTATTTATGGTTCTTACTATGCTCGATCCAAGTATTCTAACATCCGAGTCATCATTTACTTTTGAATAATCTTCTCTTAATTTTACTAGTGAAACTAATAAAGGTATTAATATTATACTTACAAGAGAAATGCTTACTATTATTTCAATTGTTGTAAATCCTTTTTTATTCATTTTCACCACCTACTTTTAATGCTGCATAATAATATTCTCTGTTTCTGTAAAATCTTGCGACCATGTATTTTATTGGTTGTTTTCTTTCTTCATCATAATATTTTTTTAAAGTATTTAAAAACTCTATAGTACCTGTATCTAAGCTATAAGTATTGTTTTTAATAGTATCATCAATGTTTGTAAATATACCAATATTTTGAATGTTATTGTTTGTAAAAAGATCACTACAATTAGTTATTATTTGTCCTATTTTATCTGAGCATGTATTTTTATTAATCCAAAAGTCATTAAATGTACCGTAATTATATCTGTTTGTTGTTCCTAACTGTGATATGTTATAAATTAGATATAAATCACTTGACAAGTTATAATACTCTTTTATTTTTGATTTTCGAGTAATTAATGAATATGTAGCTAATACTATTGAAAGAGATAGTGCTACTACTGTTAAAATCACTATTGTTTCTACAAATATAAAACCCTTTTTATTTTTCATATTACTTTTTCTCTCCTATTATAATTATAGTTTAAAATAAGTTTCATGTAAAGAACAAAAGGCAAAACTAAAGTTTTACATATAGAAATCTCACAGTTTCCTTTTTCTGTTTCACTGGACTTTTCCTCCGCAGACCTTAGTTCCGATAGTCTCATGCCGTACTTATTATTTTAAAATCTATTTTTCTTTTTTTTAAATCAACTTTTATATTTTGATATTCTTTACCTTTGTAATTTCCTTTTATATATACGGTTCTATAACTTTCATTTTTTTCATACTTTTTATATTTTGGATAAGATGCTCTTTTTGAATAAAATTATCAAATGCCCTATCTAAATCTTCTAGGGCGGTTCTTAGTATGCATCCATCTACTTCTTTAAGCCATGGCTATGTAGTTTGCAACGGCACTAAATCTTTTTTTATATCAGTAAGTTTATAATTTATACTATTTTCTTTATATAGTTTATCTTTTACCTTTAAATAATAATTAAAGATAAATCTAGATGAACCAAGAAAATAGTTTAAAACTTTTTTTTGTTCATTATTTGGATATATTCTAAACTTATATGCTTTATAAATAGTCATGATAACCTCCTGATAAAATAAGTTTAACAAACGAATATTTGTTGTAAATACATTTTGGATATTTTTTTAAAAAAACTTGGTATGACTTTCTTATTACATAAATGAATTTAAAAAGCCAACGCTTATTTTTTTGCATTGACTATGTTCATACCGTTATAAATATATTCAAATAAGTTATTTACTTCTATTGTGTTTAAATATTCATTGTCTACTTCGATTAATTTTGGTGGAAGTGATATTAGAATATTTAATAATTTTGTTTCTTCAGGTAAAAGTTTTAATTCATTATTGTATTCTTCTAATAATAAATTAAAGTCTAATTTATAACCTTCTTTTTTATAAAATTTATATAAATCTATTACTGGTGAATCAACCAAATGTTTTTCAAAACTAATTAAATAGTTTTTATCCCCTTTTATAAAATGATCAAAAGATACATTATTATGTACAACACATACTCTTTCTTTAGATTTGTTTTCAACTATTTTAAACCAATTTTTCAGTTCTTTTGTTGCGTAATTTATACTGTTTAAAATAACTGAGTAGTTTCTAGCGAATAAATAGTGTGATGGTGACATGTATTTTTCTAGTTCTATTTCTGATATCAATGTTTCATAATATTCTTTTAAATATTCTATATTATTGTTTATTTTTTCATAGACATCTCTATATTTATTTTTACTAACATCTTTAAAAAATAATGTTTTATAGTGTAATAAAGATAATGTTTTTATTAGTTCAATGCCTTTTGTTTTTTCATGGTATTTTTCTTCTTTTATTTTTTCATATGTTATATATTCATCATCTACTTGTATAATGTTTGGTATATTTTCAAAGTTTCTTGTTTTTAAGTAGTCATATAATTCTAGTACTTCTTTATTTTTCTTTTTTTTAACTGTTTCTTTTTCTATTATTACTGAGTTTCTGATTTTTTTATTCATTTATTATTTGTGGTATGATTATTTTGTCTCCAATGTTTATGTTAGATAAATCATTGTATTCTTTTAAATCATCTACTAAAAGATTATATTTACTACAAATGGTTTCTAAAGTATCTCCCTCTCTTACTATATATACTTTATATGTATGATAAGTTTCATTATTTTTATCAATTATGTTAGTTATGTTTGATATTGTTTTGTCATCATTTATATTATCTATTTGATTTATTATTATATTTTTTTCTAATTCGTTATTGTTTTGTTCAATTTGAGTATTATTTTCTATTGTCTCGGTATTATTTTCTATTGTCTCAGTATTTTTTTCAATGTATTCATTTATATCAAAATCATTTATAAGATTATTTTCCATATAACTTTCATTCTCCATTAATATATCGTTATTTTCATTTAAGTTTTCGAGTTCATATGTGTTTTCAAATTCTTCTATACTCTCTATTTCTTCTTCATTTTCAATTGTATTTTCTTCACATTCTAAGTCTAAGTCAACTTTTATTTTCATTACATCTTTTTGTGTTTCGTACTTAAAATCATTAATATCTATATTTATTGTATCTTTCTTTATATTTTCACTTATTGCGATTGAGAATGGTATTGTGTAGAAGAACTCTTCTTCGAGTAGTGATGCTTCAGTCATTTTATATGAGCCGCTTAATACTAGTTTTCCTTCAACTAAGTCATCTTTTATTTTGTAGTCATGTTCTAAGTTTAATGATGTTATTTCACTTATTTTGGTTTTAAATATTATGTCTTTTTTGACACTTATTATTTCTTTCATGTGTGCCTCCTTAGTTTAAATATATGAAAAAATATTTCATTTATTCATGAAATATTTTAATATTCTACATATATTACATATGGATTATTTGCTGTACCTGTTCCTGTTGTTACTCTTGATTGTGATGTTATTGATATAACTGGTCTGACTGGGTTTGTGTCATCTACTGTTCCTAAACCTAACATACCAACATCATTTGTAGAATAGCTCATGTATGAGCCACTTGTTCCTCTTCCACCTGGAGACATAGTCCAATAAAATGATGAATTTTTCAAATAATAATTTGTGTTATTTTGTGCATATACTGTACCTGCGAATGATAATTCATCTCCTGTTAGGGCTCCAATTGGATATGTAAGTAAGTTATTCCCGTATCCACTTACACCACCGTTATCAGTACTTAATGTATATTGGTCTGATTGGTTTGGGCATTTGAATATTGGTTGCGCCGAAGATAATATTGTACCATTATTTAAATTTACAGTTCTTGTCATTACTCCCATAAATGTTCCATATGAGTTTGAAACAGTTGTCCTATCAGCACAATATATAGCATTTACTATTTTATTTTTTACTGTTGTGGGTTTATTTGATATATTTGATATATACCAATTGTCTATTGCGGTTTTTAGTCCACTATTTCCTCCATCATACATATATCCGTTGTATTTTGCTAGGCTACCAAGACCCGATCCGGCGAAATAATATTCTGCATTATTATTTATTCCTATACCAGTACCATTTGCATAACATTTTCCATTTTGTTCAATACCATCATATATCATTCTTATGTTTCCATCTTCGTTTGTTCTGATTATTTTCCAGCAAAAGCCTGCGAATAGTACGTTATTATTTTCTACGGCTCCTCTATAATAATATATTGTTGAGCTAGTTCCGTTAGCATCTTCATCAGTTTCATTTAAAACACTAGTATAGTATAGTCCTTTATCACCTGATGTAGTAGTAAGTGTACCAAACTTTACAGATGTATCAGATATTGGCGTATTGTGTGATTTCATCAATGTAGCTAAATATGAATATTCTTCCCACTGTGCATATAATGTTTGATTTGATGTTATTTTTACAATGTTTGTTGAAAGAACTTGCGTTCCTCCAGTTGCCTCAGTATACCATCCTAAGAATTTATAACCATTTCTTGATGCTGTTGGTAGTTCTCCATATGGTTGATCATATTCAACAGTTTTATTTTCATGTGTTGTATTTCCACCATTTATGTTAAAAGTTACTGTAAATGTTTTTGCTTTCCACTGAGCGAATAGCTCTTGTGATGAAGTAATTGATACTTTTGTATCACTAGTTATCGACTCTCCTCCTGTTGCTAAAGTATACCATCCTAAAAACTCATATCCATCTCTTGTTGGTGTTGGCAATTCTCCATATGTTCCATCATATTCAACAGTTATACTTGAATAACTTCCACTTCCTCCATTTACATTAAATGACACTGTTGATTCTATTGGATTCCATGATGCTGTTAATGTACTTGTTGAAGATCCACCTTTAAACGTTGTATTTGTTAAAGTTCCTCCACCACTCTTAGTCCATCCCCCAAAATTATATCCGGTTCTATTTGGATTTGCTATTGTAATTTCCTCTTCATAATATAATTCTCCTGGATTATTTCCACTATATGTTCCACCATTTGCATCTATAGTTAATCCATATTTATTTCTTTCATAATTATAGTTAACCACATTTTTAACTGGAGGATTTGTGTCTACTGGTGTTACTTTACTTCCATACTCTGCTTCTCCACTTTTGGTATCAGCATCTACTAATGTATAACCACTTCCATTTACATTCATTTTATTATGATATGCTATCCATGGATAATTATTTGCTTGCCAGTTAGCTGTTAAAGTACAATTCTCACTTCCTATTGTTAATACATTTGTATTTAACTGCGCTTTATCACTACTTACACTCCATCCAATAAATGTATAACCTTCTCTTTCAGGATCAGATATAGTTTGTGTTTCTTTATAATCTAAAGTATATGTCGTATTAGATGTACTATTATTATAATTTCCACCATTTGGATTTACCGTAAGAGTATATTCATTAATTGTCCAGTTTGCAGTTAATGTTGTATTCTCTATTCCAGCAGTAAATGTTGTTCCACTTAATTTACTTTCACTTCCAACTAAAGTCCAATTATTAAATGTATAACCATCTCTTGATGGATTAGGTATATTTAATGTTTGACTATAAGCAAAATTATATGTTTGATCTCCAGTACTTCCATTCCAAGTTCCACCATTTGGCTTTACAACCAAACTTATTTGTGGAGTTAAATCTTCGCACATTATATTACCAGCATTATTTTTAACCCATATTTTTATATCATAGTCTTCAATTACTTGATTTATATCAAGTACACTAGTTCTTTCAATCGTAGTCCAAGTAACATCATCAGCAGACGTAACACTTGCATCAGTTATAGCATATTCAACTATATACCCAGTATCACTTACCTTAGCAACCAAATCTTTATTTGTTATATCATAAGATTCAAGTACTGGAACTCTAGTTTCATTATGAAAATATTCTTTAATGTTTATGGTACCGCCAAAACTTTTATTCATATTATAATTTTGAATAGTATTCATTTCTTTAAATAAAATTGTTAGTTTATATTCATGTATAACTTCGCTTTCAATTTGTATATTAGATTTTATTGGAAAACTATAATCAGTTCCTATAACAGTTTCATTAAGTCCAGAACAAATCCCATTAACTACTTTTTCTCCATCTTCTTCTTTATAACTAGTACATTCAAGACTCATAACAAGTTCATCATTAATAAAAGTATTAGTTAAATCTTTCCACCATATAGTATACGAAGTAGGAAGAGTACCAGTATTAGTAACAGAAAATGTTTTTTCAATCTTATCACCTGGATAAGCATCATTAATAATCATTTCAGTTCCATCTTCAAAATGAAGAGAAAGTGCACCGGCTATTACTATATTTTCTTTTCCCGTGCCTTTAACTGATGATGAAAAGAACGAATAAGAAAATCCTACCATTCCTAAAAATAATAACACTGACGCTATATAAATTATTATTTTTCTATTTTTTAACATAATTTCTTACCTCTTTTGTTACTTATTTTTCTTCTATTATTTTAATTATATTATTATTTGCTATTTAAATCAATAAATTCTTACCTTAAATTGTTTTTAATTATATTCGTCTGATATTTTTCCTAATATTTCTTCTATTATGTCTTCTAAAGTTACAATTCCAATAATTTTATTTTTATTATTTTTTACTATTGCTAGACCTAATCTTTTTTCTTTTAATTTATTAAAAACATCGTCTATAATTTCTTCTTCATTTATATATGTAGGCTTTAAAAGATAATCTTTTAGGTTGATTTCTTTTTTTATATCTATATTTAATAATAGATGTTTTATGTTTAATATGCCTATTATATTATTTTCATCTTGCTTATATACAGGGAATCGAGTATATTTGCTTTTTTTAATTTTTTTTATTATTTCTTTTATGTCTTCATCTATATTTAATTTTATTGTTTCATTTATTGGTTTCATTATTTTTGATATTTTTGTATCATTGAAATCAAATATATTTAATAGATATTTTTTTTCATCATTTTCTAGTATTCCTTCATATGCTCCACCTCTAATAAGAGATTTAATATCATCTTCTGTAATCTTGTTATCTTTTTCTTTTATTTTTAACAGTTTACATACTATATCAGTTGATTTAGAAAGTATTTTTATAAATGGATAAAATAAGATCATTACTGCATTCATTGGATAAGCCATTGAAAGAGCTATTTTTTCTGGATTGTTTAATGCAATCTTTTTTGGTACTAATTCACCAAATACTAGTGTAAAATAAGATAATAATACTGTAATTATTATAATTAGTAATGATCTTGTTAAATCTAATTTTTCTGGTGAAGGATTTAATAGTTCTATAAAATAATCTGCAAAGTTTTCTGCGGCAAAGGCTGATGCTAAAAAGCCAGCTAGTGTTATACCTATTTGTATGGAAGAAAGAAAGATTAATGGATCATTTAATAGTTTATCAACTTTCTTTGCTTTTTTATTTTCTTCTTTTGCTTTTTCTTTAAGATAGTATTTGTCGATTCCTAGAAATGCTATTTCTGTTGCTGAAAATATTCCATTTATTATTATTAAAATTATAAGTAATATTATTTTTCCTAACATTTTTATCTCCTTTATTATTTTAACATATTTTAGTTATTTTATTATTTCTTGTTCTAATTTAAGATTTATATTTGTTTCTTTTTTAACTTTTTGTTTAATTATTTTTATTAGTGATATTATATCTTTTCCTGCGCATGATTGTTTATTAACTATAAAGTTTGCATGTTTTTCTGATACATAAGCTCCGCCCACACTCATACCTTTTAATCCTTGTTCTTCTATTATTTTGCCAGCATAATTATTTTTAGGATTTTTAAATACACTGCCTGCGCTTGGGTAGTTATATGGTTGTTTTTCTAATCTTTTTTTGTGAAATTCTTTCATTTTTTGTTCTATGTTCGTTTTATTATCATATGCTAATTTAAGTTTTGCACTTAATATTATATAGTTTTTATTTTTTTTAAATATGCTTTTTCTATACCCAAATTTTAATTCTTCTTTTTTTAGTTTAACTATTTTGTTATCTTTTAATACTGTTAATTCTTCTATAAGCTGGCTTATGGATTTATTATAAGCACTTGCGTTTTGATATATTGCACCCCCGATAGTTGCTGGAATACCTGATAGTTCTTCCAATCCACTTAAGTTGTTTTCTTTAGCTTTATGACAGAGTTTTATTAATGAATATCCAGCATCAACTGTGATAATATTTTTATTTATTTTAAGATTATTTATTTTTGTTAATTTAATTATTGTTCCGGCATAATATTCATCTTTGAATATTATGTTTGATCCATTGCCTAGTATTATAAATTTTTCATTTTTACTTTTTAATTCATTTATTATTTTTATTAAAGATTTTTCATTTAAAGGATATATTACTTTTTTAACTATTCCTTTTAATTTATATGTTGTAAGTGTTTCCATTCTTACATTTTCTTCAATAATAGTTTTAGACATGTTTGCCCTTCCTTTTATAATTCTTATTATTAAGTTTTTTTTAGAATTTATATTAAAAAATAATATACTTGTTTAAGAAATAAAGCACTCAATCTAATTGACTAAGTGCTTAACTATATATTTAGGAAAGCACTTAACTTTCCAATGTTAAGTAATCTCTTTTTTAATTTATGAAGAAAGTTAACTTTCTTCATAAATGCATCTTTAATGAGGTTAAATATTTGTATTACTTTTCTTAAAAAAATGTTTTAATTCTTAAGAAAATCAAAACATTTTTAATATCTTCTGGCGTCCCTGAATGGACTCGAACCATCGCTCTAAGCCTTAGGAGGGCCTTGTTTTATCCAACTAAACTACAGGGACATTTTTACTCTTTATGAATAAAGAGTATTTATTATAAACATCATTATTAAATTTGCTTGTATATTTATTTTGAATCTAATAAATTCATAGCAACTAACTAATTTATCACAAATACAGACTAATATAGATTCTTTGTATTTTGGTTTTTGTTTTGTTATAGGAAACATATGTTTTGTGATTATATCTTCTTCTATTTTGTTAACAGTAAAGTATTTTTTTGAGTTTTTTAAGGCTATCTGTGGATGATGTTTTAATGCCTCTTTTTTTGATAAATCTTCTTTTATAAAAAAGTCATGCATTAAAGCGCCTCTTGTTGAAGAAATATAATCTAGTTTTAAAAGTTTAGACGTATAGAAAGTTAGTTTTCCTACTCTATTTATGTGTTCTATTCTTGCTATACCATGATGAAGTATATTTTTCATTTTTCTATATTTGTTTACTTCATAAAATTCATTATAAATATTATAGTATTCTCTTTTTAGCTTTTTCATAATCTTTTTACTTATATCCATTTTGGTATATATAAGTTTCTTGTAAATCCTTCCATATATTTTTCGTATGTTTTTTCTATTGCTTTGATAATTTCAACAATAACATTTTGCGTGTTCTTAGGAACTTTTAATGATATAAGCATATTTGTCAATTCTTTTTTAAAGTTTCTGTCGTCAAAGTATTTTACCATTATTTTATTAATTTTAGATATTTGTTTTCTATTTTGTTTGTTTGTTGCATCTATAGAAAATACATATGTTTGATATATATTAATTAGTCTATCTGTTATATAATCTAGTTCATCAAAATCTTCGTTAATTATTCTATAATAATCAGGCGAATATTTTAATACTATTTTGTTATTTAAATATCTATTTTCCATACTAAATCACCAAAACAGTTTTATTATATCATTAAATGTTACAAAAATCATTAAAATTATCATTAATCCAAATCCAATTAAGTTTAGTGCATTTTCAATTTTTTCGTTTGTTTTCTTTTTAGTTATTTTTTCTATTACTATAAGTAGTATTCTTCCTCCATCAAATACAGGGATTGGTATTAAATTTATAATTGCAACATTTATACTTAGATATGCGGTTAAGTAAAGTAATATTTCAAGACCTTGTGATTTCACTTCATTTATTACACCAAATATTCCTACTGGACCACTTAGGCTTGCCATTTTTACTTCACCAGTAAATAGTGATCCTAATATTCTAAATATTGTTTTTGAGTTGTCAATAAATCCTGTTATACCATATTTTAGTGCTGGGATAAATCCTTTTTCTTTTTTTGCACTATCAGAAGAAATACCGAAAGATCTTGTTTCTCCTTCCTCCGTTTGAGTTACTATAGGTTTTATATTATATGTTTGTTTTGTACCGTTTTGTTTTATTATTACAAATTCGTAATTATCTTTTAATTCTTTTGCTGATAGTTCTAAAATTATATCATCCCAGTTTTCAACTTTAACTCCATTTATTTTTTCTATTTTATCTCCTGATACTATTCCTGCTTGTTCTGCTGGAGAATCTTTTAAAACCGCTCCAATATAGGGTTCATTTACTGGTGAACCATATATTAATCCAGATATAAAGAATAAGATAATAGCGCTTATACAGTTAAAAACTATACCTGCGATTAAAACTATAAATTTTTCTATAAAACTTTTATTTTCTAGTACTCTATCTTTTTTTATTTTTCTTTCTTTTACTTCTTTGTCCGCCATTGAAACGTATCCGCCAATCGGAAAAATTCTTAAAGAGTAAGTTGTTTCACTATTTTTTGGTTTATGTTTTAGTATAACAGGCCCCATTCCAAGCGAAAACTCATCTACATATACTCCTATTTTTTTTGCTGAAATAAAGTGTGCAAATTCATGCACAAAGATAATTATTCCAAGCATTAATATTAATATTACTAATGTTAATATAAAATCCATTTTTTACTCCTTTCTTTTAAAGCAAGTTCATTAATATAATAAATGCTATGCTCGCGGTTAATATGCTATCTAGACGGTCAAGTATACCTCCATGACCAGGCATTATGTTACCAAAATCTTTTATTTCATAATTTCTTTTTATTGCTGAGAATATTAAATCTCCACACTGGCCAATTATTGATAATACAAAAGATATAATGATTACTGTAAATACTGATGTATAATCAAATACTGAAGTGTAAAATATTGTCCCAAGTAATGTACCCATTATTGTTCCGCCTATAGCTCCTTCAATTGTTTTGTTTGGTGATACATGTGGACATAATTTATGTTTACCTATTTTAGTTCCCCAAAAATGAGCGAATGTATCTGACATAATTGTAATTACTGCGATATATAGTATATAACTTAAGTTCATATTTCTTATTGATATTAATAATCCAAATGATATTCCTAAAAAGATTGTTGATGCGAGCAAATAAAATGCATCTTCGATGTTATAGTTTTTTTTGTTTGAAAATGATAGTGGTAATAATATTAACAATGTTATTATTGATATTATTTTTAAATCTATTTGTAATATAGATAGTTCACTTAAACTAGATAATATTATTAAAATAAAAGATAATGAACCAATAAATTTCATTAATATTGGTAATTTTCTTTTTGTTTCTCTAGCGTGAAGTATTTCATTATATCCTATTACACCAAGGATACCCGCTGCGATATAGAAAATAGTTCCTCCTATTATTAATAATGGGATTATTATTATTAGTGCTACTATAGCACTTATTACTCTTTTTTTCATTTACTTTATCACCTAAATTAATTATACACTCTAATATTTTTATTATCAAGAAAAAATAAAACCTTTGATATGATAGGTCTTATTATATTTTTAATATTTTTTTCCATTATTTTATGTTTTTTATTTCTTCAATAGTTAATCCTGTTAATTCTGATATTAGAGAAACATCCATATTTTTTTCGAGCATATTTTTTGCTATTTCGGTATTTCTTTGTTCTATACCTGTTTCTATTCCTACTTCTATTCCTGCTTCAATTCCTTTATCAGTTGCATACATTATTTCTGACTTTCTTATTATTTCTTCATCTTTTTCTTTAGTGAATATATCTTTGTAAATATCATTATTATTAAGTTCTATTGTTTCTTTCGCATACTCTTCCATAACACTATCTCCTTTACAATACTTAAGTAACTTTTCTTTATCTCTTATTGTTAACACTGATGAGTATTTAAATTCAAAGTTATCTCTATCACAAGTATAGCACAGCTCTTCTAATTTATCCATATTTATTTTATATATTACTACATACTCTTGAATAATAAATCTTTACTATTATTTTCTTCAAATAACATATATTTTTTCTTTGTTTCTTCATAGTTTGCTTCCCAGTCCAGATTTATTTGTATGCTTTTATTTATTTTATTATAATTTTCACTCTCTCTAAACTGATTAATATGTTTAGTTAATAAATATCTTAAGTTTCTATCTCTTATTACTTGTGAATCACTAGTATTAACTTCGACATTTATTAATGAATCCTTTGTTCTTACCAAACAGTCTACTCTTTTACCTTTTTCTCCTAAACTTAACTTCTCAAGTTCACAGTTTATAATTTCTAAATCATCTATTTTAATTTTTAATATCTCTTCTAGTATAGCTTTTAAGATATGTTTTCCTTTTTCACATCCCACTACACTTTTAAATAATGCATCTGACCTACCACATACGATTAAGTTCTCTTTTTTAATTCTAATTTTGTTCATTTTTTCCTCCTTGAAAAGAAGTATAACAAAGTAAAAATTATCAATCAAATCAGTATTTTTTAATTATAAATAATAAAAAATATGTAAAATTAAATATTGTATTAATAAAAATTATTTTTTACATACTTATTTTACTTCAATTTTTTTAAAATAATATAATTTTTATTTTATATAAAAAAAAGTGATATGTAATTTTATATCACTTATATTTTACTTACAATAATTTAGATTTTCATCTAAACTGTAAACTAGTGTACTATTTTTGTAAAGTTTACACCATTTGCTATCCATTGATATTTTTTCAAAGTTTTCTTCACATGTTTGAGTTTCTTTATTATATTTAGAAAATGTAGTTTGATTGTTTTCATCTGTTTTTACACAGTATAGTTTTTCCACATTTTCTTCATCGTATATAAACTCGTATGTTTCGTTTTCTTCTTTGAATGTTGGAAATATTGCTAGTTTTAATGTTTCTTCATTATGTGTTATTTCAATATCTTCTTTTAATATATATTGTTTAGAAAGGTATTCAAATGCTACGAATGTATAGTTATCTATATCTTCTTTTTTATCTATACTATCTATTGTGTCAAATGTATATATGTTTTGATAACTCATTAATTTATATTCTTTTTTTGATATTTTATATCCCTCTGTATTTGTAAAGTATCCGTCTTTATCATATGTAACTTTTCTTGGACATACATCTTCTGATGATTCATAATCTGTGTATATAATATCATTATTTGAACTACATTTTATTACTTTGTAGAATAGTCCTTTATATATTTTCATTTGTTTTATTTTGTTTTCTGATTTTAATACTATTTTTGGAATTGTATTTTGACTTTTTGCTAAAAAGTAATCTAAGTATGTTATTGCTGAGAATATTGCTACTACGATTAATAAAATAATTAATATTTTTTTTACTATCTTCATTTTACCATTAATTTTTTAGCGTAGCATATATTACAGCTTTTATTGTGTGCATTCTATTTTCAGCTTCATCAAATACTACTGATGCATCAGATTCAAATACTTCATTTGTTACTTCCATTTCTGTTAGACCATATTTTTCATGTATATCTCTACCAATAGATGTGTTCAAATCATGGAATGAAGGAAGTGCATGCATAAATATTGCGTTTGGATTAGCTTTATTCATTACTTCTTTTGTTACTTGATATTTATTTAATAAATTAATTCTAGTTTGCCATATTTCATCTGGTTCTCCCATTGATACCCATACATCTGTGTAAAGCACATCAGCATTTTGAACAGCTTCATCTACGTTCTGGGTTCTTGATATTGTGCATCCATTTTTTAATGCTATTTCTTGGCATTCTTTGAATAATTCTTCATCTGGCCAAAGAGAATCTGGTCCACAAGCAACAAAGTTCATTCCCATTTTTGCGCACATAGCCATAAGTGAGTTGTTTACATTGTTTCTTGTATCTCCTAGAAAGACTAGTTTTTTCCCCTTTACTGTTCCGAATTTTTCTTCGATTGTTAAAAAGTCAGCTAGTGCTTGTGTTGGATGGCAATAATCAGTTAGGCCATTCCATACTGGTACACCTGAATATTTTGCTAGGTCTTCTACATCACTTTGTTTGAAACCTCTAAACTCTATTCCGTCATACATTCTTCCGAGTACTCTTGCGGTATCTGCTACACTTTCTTTTTTACCAAGTTGACTACCACTTGTGTCAAGATATGTTACTCCCATTCCAAGATCATATGCCGCTACTTCAAAAGCGCATCTTGTTCTTGTTGAAGTTTTTTCAAAAAGAAGTGCTATATTTTTTCCTGGAAAATATTTATGAAATTCCCCTTTCTTTTTCTTTCTTTTAAACTCTTTTGCTAAATCTAAAAGATATCTTAATTCCTCTTCTGTAAAATCTAATATTTTTAAATAACTTTTTTTTCTTAAATCAACCATTTTTATTTTTCCTCCTATTATAATTATAATCACATTTATGTGAAATGTAAATGAAATGATTTTTCTTATTTTAAGAATTTTTTTATTTTAGGGTTAGTACTTTTTAGTATTTCTTCTTTTGTGCCATATTCAATTATTTTACCTTTATCAATAAAAAGTATTTTACTTGCAAAAGATTTTATTAAACTCATATCATGTGAAACAACTATTATTGTTGCTTTTTTTGACAGTTCATTAAGTAATTTTACTAAACTTTTAATAGATTCTGGATCAAGTGCTGATGTTGGTTCATCAAATAAAATAACTTCTGGGTTATTTGCTAGTGTTCTTGATATTGCAACTCTTTGCTTTTGACCACCTGATAGATTTTTAGGATATTCATTTATTTTTTCTTCTATGTTTACGCTTTTAAGTAGTTTTAGTGTTTTTTTTGATAGTTCTTCTTTATTTGCGTTTGTTAGTTTTGAAGGTGCTAGTTCTATGTTTTCTTTTACTGTAAGATGCGGAAATAAGTTATAAGACTGAAAAACCATTCCTATTTTTTTTCTTAATAATTCATCCTTTATATCTTTAATGTTTTTCTTTTTAAATATTATTTCTCCTTGATAGTCTTTTTCTAATTTATTTAAACATCTTATTAATGTTGTTTTACCACTACCTGATGGTCCAATTATTAAAAGTTTATCATTTTTTTCTATATCAAATGATATATTTTTTAATATTTCTGTTTTACCATATGATTTAGATAGATTCTTTATTGTTATCATTTATATCTAACTTCCTTTCCACTTTTTTAAATATTTTTGATAATAGGTTTGTAATTAGAAAATAAATAACTGCGATTATTATTAATGGAAAGAAATAATTATATGTTTTCGATGCGATTATATCGGATACTTTAGTTAGTTCCATTATTCCTATGTATCCTGCGACTGATGTTTCTTTTATTAAAGTTATAAATTCATTACAAATTGATGGTAATGAGTTTTTAAGTGCTTGAGGTAAAATAATATACTTCATTGTTTTAGGGTAATTAAATCCAAGTGATAGCCCAGCTTCTAACTGTCCTTTATCAATGCTTTCTAGCCCACTTCTAAATATTTCTGCTGAGTATGCTCCTGAGTTTATACCAAATGCTAGAATACCAATTATTATTGGATTAATTGTAGATGTTTTAAATATTATATAGTATATTATCATTAACTGAAGCAATACTGGTGTACCTCTTATTATAGATATATATGTGTTGCATATTTTATTTAAAATTTTCATTTTACCATTTATTTTATAGTTGTGTTTTATTAACGATATTATTATACCTAATAAAGATCCTAGAATTATTGCACCGATAGACATTATTAATGTATTTTTAAGTCCATTAAGTATTAGTTCATATCTTTGTTCAAATATTACTGTTTTATAGAAGTTATCAAATACTTCTATCCAAAATTTTGCGAATGATTCCACTTTTTACTCCTTCTTTATAATGTATGGTTTAGTATATATTCTTCTATTTTCCCTTCATTTATTAAATCTGTTAGTATTTGATTTATTTGATTTAAAAGGAAAGTATTTCCTTTTTTTACTGCGATTGCATATTTGTCTGTAAATACTTCTATGCTTAGTATTTCTAAGTCAGTGTTAGATTTTACAAGTTCTTTTGCTGGCAATTCATCCATTATTAAGCAATCCGATTTTAATGATTTAACATCTTGAGCTGCGGTTAGATATTTTTTTTGTGAAACTATTTTTGCATTTTTATAGTTTTTGTTTACGTAGCTATCAGCTACACTACCAAGTTGTACTGAAATTGTTTTATTTGATAAATCATTAAGTGTATTTATTTTATTGTATCCTTTTCTTACAATTATTACTTGTTTACTTAGTGCGTATTCTATGGAAAAGTCTACTTCTTCCTCCCTTTCAGGTGTTATACTTATTCCTGCGGCGGCAAAATCTGCTTTTGATGAGTTAAGTTCATTTATTATTGAGTCAAATGCTATATCTTTTACTACTAGTTCTTTTCCAAGTCTTTTAGCAATTTCTTTTGCTATATCTATGTCTACTCCGACTACTTCACCCTTTTCATAATATTCATATGGTGCAAAGCCTGCTTCTGTTACTAGTATTAATTTAGAATCATCTTTTTTACATGATGTTAAACATAATAAACTTATAAGAATTAATAATATTTTCTTCATTTTTTTACTCTCCTATTTTTATGATTTTATCTTAACATATTTAATTTTTTTTGTCTATAATTTACTTATTTTATGTTTGATGATATAATTTATAGCGTGAAAGGAAGAAGTATGAAAAAGTTATTATTTTTTATTTTATTTATTCCTATATGTGTGTTTGCTAGTGATAGTAATAATTTTAAAGTAGATATTCCAGAAGATATGATTGAGGTGGATACCAATAGTAATTATTACAAATGGATTTACAAAGATAAGGAACTTCCTAGTATTACTGTTATTCAAGAGGAAAATAAAAACTATAATATTGATTTATTTGATGAAGAAGACATTTTAAACTATGAAAATTATATTGAAAACGAACTTAATAATGAAATGAAAGAATATGATATTAATATTGATGTTTATGATAGTGAGATTATAAGCATTAATGAAAGAAATAGTTTGGTTTATTATACTAAGTGGGATACGATGGATTCTTATGGATATGATACTTATCAAAAGATATTTGTTTTTACTACTAAAAGCTATTTAAGTACTGTAACTTTTAGTGCTAAGAGCGAAGAAGAAATAAATAGTGAGTTATTTAATAATGTTATTGAGAGTTTTGTTATTAATGATGAAGATATTATAATAGAAAATAATACGGATAAGTTTATAATAATGTTTGCGATAATTGGAGCTTTAATTGGATTTATATTATCGTTAATTATATTTAAAAAGAGGAGGAAATAATTATGACAAGAAATGAATATGCTGATTTTTTATTACCGAATGTTAATCATTCTAAAGAGGAGTATGAAAATATTTTTAAAGAAAGAGAAAGTAAGGGTAATTTTGTTACTAGAATTGCACCTAGTCCAACTGGGTTTGTGCATGTAGGAACTTTATATACTGGGTTTGTTGCTTCTAAGTTTGCTAGACAAAATAATGGTACTTACATTTTAAGAATTGAAGATACTGATCAAAAAAGATTAGTTGAAGGTGGAGTTAGTGAAATTGTTAAGGTTCTAGATGATTATGGTATTAAGTTTGATGAAGGTATGAAAGATGAGACTACTTCTTATGGTGAATATGGTCCTTATATACAAAGTCAAAGAAAGGATATTTATCAGGCTTTTGCTAAGTATTTAATTGAAAGAGACCTTGCCTATCCTTGTTTTATGTCAGAGGAAGAGTTAAATGAAATAAGAAGTAATCAAGAAGCCAGAAAGCAAAGAATTGGTATTTATGGAAGATATGCTAGATTTAGAAATATATCTATAGAAGATGCGATAGAGAGAATTAATAATGGTGAGAAATATATTATCAGATTAAAGTCTCCTGGTAATTTTGATAATAAGGTTTATGTTGATGATGCGATTAAAGGGAACCTCGAGTTTCCTGAAAATGATTTGGATATCGTTATTATTAAACATGATGGACTTCCTACTTATCATTTTGCTCATCTTGTTGATGATCATTTGATGCATGTTACTCATGTTATTAGAGCTGATGAATGGGTTAGTTCTTTACCTATCCATGCTCAGTTATTTGATATTTTTGAGTATGAAAGGCCTATTTATGCACATTTATCTCCTTTAATGAAAAAAGATGGTGATATTACTAGAAAACTTAGCAAAAGAAAAGATCCTGAGGCTGCGGTTAGTCATTATCATGAAACAGGAATACCAAAAGAAGCATTAATGATATACATTATGACTGTTGCTAATTCTAATTTTGAGGCTTGGTTTGATAAATGTACTGATGGTAATTTTATGGATTTTGAACTTACTTTTGACAAGGTAAGTACTTCAGGTGCTTTATTTGATTTAGATAAAATTATTAATATTTCTAAAAATTATTTGTCTAAGATTTCTGCGAAGGAATTATATGAAAGAACACTCGAATATACTAATGAATATGACAGAGAGTTTTATGATTTACTAAAGAAGTATGAAAATTACTCAATAAATGTTCTAAATATTGAAAGAGAATGTGAAAGACCTAGAAAAGATATTGATAGTTATTCTAGTGTAAGAAAAGAAATTAGTTATATGTATGATGAGTTATTTAATCCAAATTATTCTATAAAGGAATATTATGATATTAATTTCTTAGAGGATTATTTTGAAAATTATTATAGTATTTCAGATGATAAAAACACTTGGTTTGATAAAATTAAGGAGTGTGCTTCTAAGTATAATTACTGCGCTAATAATAAAGAATATAAAGCTAATCCAGAATCATATAAAGGAAATATATCGCATGCTTGTGAGGTTATTAGAGTATGCGCAACAGGCAAAGAACAAACCCCTGATTTATATGAAATATTAAAACTTCTAGGTAAAGATAGAATAAAAATAAGATTTGAACAATTTAAAAAGTGCTTTTATGAAGTGAACCCCATTTGGGACACTTTATAAAAAAGAGCTTTTAAAGTAAAATAACATCTCAAGAAAGTGAGGTGTTATTTTTATGGCTTCTAAAGGTCAAAAATTTAATAAGTATACAGAAGAATTTAAACTTGAA
>JAFQID010000049.1 GCA_017397685.1 Bacilli bacterium
CTAATATAATAAAATATATTTAGAAACTTTTCACATAGATTAGCGTTATACAAATAATAATTAATTAAATTATATTAATAAAATAACTAATATTAAATGCAACTACTATCATTGGACAATATTATTATATTACTATTAATCTACAAATGTCAACACTTTTCTCAAAAAAAATAACATTTTTTTTAATAATGCTATTTTTTTAAGATTTTTCTTTAATTTCCAAGCAAATTACTTTTATCATTATAAGATGTATGAAGTAATTTTTCACTCTTTTCAGATAATGGCTTACCTAAATATTCAGTATATAATTTCCTAATATTAGGATTATCTTGTGAACATTTAATTTCACACTTATTATCTATATTATATAATCCCTCAATTCTTTTAAGTCTTATCTTTTCATAATCAGCAACATTTGTTAATGGTTGGCCTCCACCACCAATACAACCACCTGGGCAATTCATAACTTCAATAAAATGATATTTTTTATATTTATTATCTTTTAGCAACTCTTCCAAATTTTTCATACCATGAACTACGGCAACTTTTAAATTAAAACCATTAACATCAATATTTGCTTCTTTAATACCAGACAGGCCTCTTATATCATTAAGTCTTAAAAAATCTCCTGTAGGAACTTTTTTAGTCAATATTTTATATAATTCCCTAACCGCAGCTTCCATAACACCACCAGTATTTCCAAATATAACACCAGAACCACTACCCTTATTCATTAGATCATCATATAAAGCATCATCCAATGATTCAAACTTAATATTTTCTTCCTTAATTAATAAAGCAAGTTCACTAGTAGTTATTACATAATCAACATATAAAGAATATTCCTTAGCTTCCATTTTCTTAGAGGTACAAGGAGTAATCGCAACAGTTATAACTTTATTAGGATCAAACCCCCTTTCCTCACAAAAATAACTCTTAATTAAGGCACATTGCATACCAATTGGACTTTTACAAGTGGATATATTAGGAATTAGTTCTGGATGATAAATTTCAGCATACTTAATCCAAGCAGGACAACAACTAGTAAACTGAGGTAAAACACCCTTATTAGAGATTCTTTTAGCTAGTTCAGCGACCTCTTCAACAATAGTTACATCAGCCCCAAAAGTCGTATCAAAAACATAATCAAACCCTAATTTTCTTAAACTAGAAACAAGCTTACCTTCCATATTTTCACCAGGTTCAAATCCAAAAGGCTCACCAATTGCAACTCTAACTCCAGGAGAAGTAAGCGCAACAACAATTTTACTATTATCATCTATTATATTCTTAACTTCCCTATAATTATATCTAGGAACAATAGCTCCAACTGGACATTTCAAAATACATTGTCCACAAGAAAGACAAATAGGATTTTCGCATTTATTTAAATCATAACTAATATTTACATCCTCACTACATGTTTTAAGACAAAGTCCACAATTAATACATTTTTCATTAATTCTCATAATTCCAGGATTATACGGATCAATTCTTACACGTTTATCCTCAGGATTATCATTAATAATTCTATTTGCTTTTACATCTTCAATAATAGAATCAACCACCGCAGTTATATCATCATTTAAAAGTTCATCACCAATCTTTTCAAAATAACTAGAATCATAACCACAAATCGGACATATATAATCATCAGGTAAATCTCCCTCATGAATATAACCACAAATTTTACATTTATATTTCATATTTACTCCTCAAAACTCATAAATATTATATAACACTTTTATTATAAAATAAATTATTTTCTAATCTTATTAATATATGCTATTTCAAAATAGAATGTAGTTCCATCACCTTTTTTACTATTAACTCCATATTTAAAACCATGACTTTCAAATATATTCTTAACAATAGATAAGCCAAGCCCTGTACCATAAGCATTCCTTTTATGTTTTTTTTCATTATGATAATATTTATCCCATATATAAGGAACTTCTTTTTTATCAATGCCTTTTCCAAAATCAATTATATTAACTCTCGCAACTTGTTTTTTCAAGGTATAATTTATAACAATCTTTTTATTACTAGTATAATTTATCGCATTATTAATTAAATTATAAATAGCTTGCTCTAACTTTTTAGGATCAGCTTTAACAATTAAATCTTCTTCATTAAAAGAAATATCATATCCTTCATTTTTAATCAAAAAATCAAATCTATTAATAATACCATTAATTAATTTATTTAAACTAAACTCCTCATAATTAAGTTCATTAAAATTAGATTGAAGTTTAGATAGTTCTAAAATATCATTAACAAGAAGAGTTAATTTATCAGCCTCAGAAATAATAACATTTAAATTCTCATCCCTTTTACTTTTACTTTGATTACTAAAATCTCTAGTCATTTCAGCATAAGCTTTAATCATTGTTAAAGGAGTTTTTAAATCATGACTTACATTAGCCATCAAATCCATCCTAAGTTCATCTATTTTTGAAAGTTCATTTTTTGCATGCTCCAAAGTATTTGATAGTTCACTTATCTCAGAAATATCACTATCACTTATAAAAGAAACCTCATAATTTCCTTTTGCCATTTCTTTTGCAGTATTGTTCATTTGCACAACTGGTCTCGTAATATATTTTGATATAAAATAACCTATAACTAAAGATAAACAAAAAATAACTAATGATAAAGATAAAAATTGATTTTTAAGAAGAATAATAGCCGTATCAAGCGCCTCAATAGATACATTTAAAAAAATCACAACATTATCTCCTAATTTAATTGCTTTAACTAAAGTTTTATTTTTAAGATTAGGGTTTATAACTGAAAAAGTAATCTCATTTTTATTACCATCAATAAATTTTTTAAATTGTTCAGAAACAATAAGTTTTTCTCCCGCAACACAACCTTTATTATATATATTAGAAACTATATCTACTTTATTATCCCTATAAAAAGAAATACACATACCATTCTTATAAGCAATTTTTTCCAAATACTCATAAGAAGGAATCTCTCTAGAAAATAATTCATCAGCAATATCATCTAATTGATTAGTTTTATACCTTTCATAAAAAACGTTTAATAAAACAACCTGAAATAAAAACAAAAAAATTAATATTACAAAAGAAAAACCTATTAAATAAGCCCAAACTTTATACACCAATTTTCTAGTTTTTAATTTCAAACTTATACCCCATTCCTCTAACTGTTATTATCAAATTTCTATATTTTCCAAGATTATTTCTAAGCATTTTTATATGCGTATCAACAGTTCTATCATTACCTAAATAATCATAATTCCAAATATTATTAAGTAATTGTTCTCTTGAAAGTGCAATTCCTTTATTGTTAATAAAATAAACAAGCAAATCATACTCTTTAGGAGTTAAACAAATTTCCTTATCATTTATATATACAGAGTGTCCAAGAAAATCAACTTTAAAATCTTCATATACAAAAACTTCTTCCTCTTTTTTATATCTCTTAACAACCGCATTTATTCTAGCCATCAACTCTTTTGGACTAAAAGGTTTAGTAACATAATCATCAATTCCAAGATCAAAACCAGCTAGCTTATCGTATTCCTCTCCTCTAGCCGAAAGCATTATCGTAGGTATGTTATACTTCTCTTTAATTATTTTATAAGCACTAAAACCATCCATTTTAGGCATCATAATATCCATAATAATTACATCCGCTTCTCCCGCTTTATTAATAGCCTCCAAACCATTTTCAGCTTCTATTACTTCATACTTACTTTCAAAACAATATTCCTTAATTACATCTCTAATTAACTTTTCATCATCAACAATTAAAACTTTCATAAAATCACCTATAAAAAATATAATACTAAATTATGAATATTTTGTGAAATATTTTTGCTGTTTTAGTATAATTTATTTTATACTTTCATATTTAGAACAATCAAAACCATCACATTTTATTAAAAAAGTTTCAACTACGTTTTTATCAGAAAAAATAACAACTCTAGGATAATTACTATTATAAAAATTATAATCAAGTAATAAATCAGAACTATAACTATTTAATTTCTTTATTTCATCATCTGTAATATTAGAAGGATTAAAACTATAAATATCAGAACTTTTAACAATTAACTTCTCAAGTAATTTATCAAACAAATAACACTCGTAATTAATACACATATCACCATTTAAAATCAAAGTAAACCTCTTACCTTCATCTATAAAATCAATCAAAGATTTATAATCTATTAATATAAGTTCTTTTACTTGAGAATAACTATCAATAAACTCTCCCTCACTCATATTAAAATATTTATTAAACTCGTAATTATAAGATTGTTCAATCGTATCAAAAAAATGTATTTCCTTATTATTAATCTCTAAAACAAGTTCACCATCTTTATATCTATTATATTCAATCTTCTTATCACAATCTAAATTAAATATCATATCTTTTTTATTATAAGAATATTCCTTACAATTATCAAACTCAGAAAATCCATTTAACAGTATACTGTCATTTGATATTTCAGCCATTCGGTAAGATCCATCTCCAACATTAAAACTGTACCATTTCTTATTATAAATAGCTTCATCAAGCGGAGAAACACCATTAATATAAATAATTGAACAAAAAATTATTATCCCCATCATAAACATATAAGTTATTATTTTATCTTTTTTCATACATTAATTGTACAACAAAATAAAAAAAAAGAAAACTTAAAATTACTTTTTAAGCTCTAAAGAATACGTATTATTATATTGATTACAAGATTCTTTAATAAAATCGGATACTTCCTCTTTAATACTATTTAATAAAGATTCCTTATTCCTTGATAAAACAACAGCATTTTCCGCAATAACTAAAACATAAACAGGCACTTCATTTACATATATTTTGTATTCGACAACAGAAAAATCATTTTTGATATATACTTCTCTCAAAAAATCAAATGATCCATCCCTATTATTTAATAAATACACATAAGTAAAAATATCTTTGCCCTCACTTATACAATCGATAATTCCCTTTTCAATTGTTCTAACATATGAATTATATTTTCTTAAATTCTTCTTAAATATAACTTCATCTCTTTTTCGAGCAACAGTATTTCTAAAAGAAAGATCCTCTAATAAATCTTTATTATTAACATTATCATCATCAATAATCATATCAAAACCTCCTAGTAATTTAAGTATAACAAAAATAAAAATAAAATACAATATTACTTATTAACAAAATTATAGTAATAAAACTCTTCTAATTCTCTTGAAATACCATCTAGCTGTTCATTATCTTCTTCATATAATATTTCATCAAGTTCAAATAATAACTCTTTCAAAGAAGAATACTTATTATAATCAATTCCATTACTTTTAAGAACATTAATTTGATAATCATTTAAATAGAAATTATCATTTATCTTCTTATAAAAATACTTATCACTAACTAAATCATCTAAATTATATTTATCAATCTCCATATTTTTCTCCAAAATAAAATCACTATTAATCAGTGATTCCATATTTATCTTTAAACTTTTGTACATTACCAGTCTTAACAGTTTTAAACTTACCTGTATAAAAAGAATGACATTTATTACATTGTTCTAATAAAATTTCTTCTTTAGTAGATTTAACAGTTAGTTCATTACCACAAGCACATTTAACTTTACAATCTTTAAGAACTGGATGAATTCCTTTTTTCATTTTTCCCTCCCTCGCCATAACTAATATTAGTTATAGATAAATAACTTCGGATTATATTATACAAGTATTATTAAATAAAATCAATACAATTTTTATTTTTTTACAAAATCATAACTAAAAACAATTCTTTTAAATATAAAATCATATCCTTCAAGAGATGGAAAAGGCATATTCTTATTTGGAATATATATAGAAGATTCATGTATTTCATTATATAGATTAATAAAATAAACATTATCATTAAAACTAGATACTAAATTTAATATATGCTGATTTACTTCTTCATTATAATCAAAACAGTAACCCCCAATTACTATAATATCTGAATTACTTATCTTACCAATTTTATCAATAAACTCATTTAATAAATCAAAATATTCATCAATATAATCTATAAATTTTTCCTTTGACAAACCACATTTACCAAAAGTTTTCTCACTTCCAAGACTTAATATAATTATATCAGCATCAGCAATTGACTTTCTTAAACTAATACTTTTATTTTTAACAAATAAATTATAATCATCATTAAACTTATGTAATATAGATTCAAAAGTCTCTCCTTCACTAATAAAATAATCATTATAAATACTTGTTAAATTATATTTATTTAAATAACTTTTTAAAAAATCATTATAACTTTCTCCATATGAATTAAAAGGTGTCAACCCTAAAGATAAATCATCACCAATTGACAAAACATTTAATCTATCATCACTATAAACTTTATAAATCAAAAAAGAGAATAAAAACGAACAAAAAGATATAATAAATATCTTAATTCTCATACTATCACCTAAAAAATTATACGTTTTCAATCTCTATTTTAGCACCAATACTTTTAAGCTTATTAACAATATTTCCATAACCTCTAAGTATATAATCAGCATCATCAATAACACTTCTTCCTTCTGAAATCAAAGCAGCTACAAGAAGAGAAGCTCCTCCTCTAAGATCAGTTGCTACAACATTTTTGCCAACTAACTTAGTAGGTCCAAATACTTCAAGATTATGTTCATCAATAATATTTGTTTTAGCACCCATCTCATTTAAATAAAGAGTATTTTTAAACCTATTTTCATATATAGTTTCCTCAATAACACTTTTTCCATTAGCTTGAGTAAGTAAAGTAACCATAGGTTGCTGAAGATCAGTTGGAAATCCAGGATAAACCAAAGTCTTAATATAACAACTACCAATATTATCACATTTTGAAATAGTAATCGCATCACTACTTTGTACATATTCAATTCCTATTTCAGAAAGTTTACTTAATAAAGATTCTAAATGTTCACTAATCACACCTTTTACTTTTAAATTATCACCAAGCAAAGCACCCATAATAATAAAAGTACCAGCCTCTATTCTATCTGGAAAAACTTCAACTACTCCATTTTCTAAACACGGCTTTCCTACTATTTCAATAGTCGAAGTACCAGCTCCCTTTATATCAGCTCCCATATTTATTAAAAACGAAGCAACATTAACGATTTCTGGCTCCCTAGCAGCATTTTCAATAATAGTAGTGCCTTCAGCACCAAGTGCCGCAAGCATAATATTAATAGTAGCTCCTACACTAGCAAAATCTAGATATATCTTAGTGCCAATTAACTTATCAGCAGTTATAATATATTTATTTCTAATAATTTCAACTTTAGCACCCAAAGATTCAAAACCTTTTATATGTATATCTATTGGCCTTGCACCTATTGTACATCCGCCAGGAAAAGAAATTTCAGCTTTTCCAAATCTTGCAAGCATCGCACCCATATAATAATATGATGCTCTCATCATAACACTCAAGTTTTCAGGAATTTCATTATATTTTATATTAGTTGTATCAATAATTAAACTATCGTTTTCAAACTTAAGATCACAATTTAATAATTTCATAATCTTGGTAAGATAATCAATATCACTAATTTCAGGCACATTATAAATAATACTTTTTCCCTTACATAATATACTTGCAGGTATTAAAGCAACAGCACTATTTTTAGCACCACTAACCTTAATCTCACCAGTAAGTTTACTGCCACCTTCAACAATTATTCTATGCATAAAAAACACCCACTCTAATATTAATATACTATGAAAAAAAACTTAAATCAATGAATTAAAATTAAAATAAATAAACTTTTACACTTAACTAAACAATTTATTAAAAAGTTCAATCACTTTAAATTTATATTTAACCTCTTCACTTTCATCTATCATACAAAGCGGAGGATAAAGAACACACCAAAAATTATCTCCTTTAGCCTTACCAATACTAACAACTAAAGATTCATATTCACCCTCATTATATTTAACACCTTTATAAACTTTTTTAGGAAACTTATTTATTCCATAATTAACACTATAATCCATTTTATAATCATTACTTTCAAAAACTCTATTGATTCTTCTTTCAATTAAATCAATATTCTCTATAATCTTTTTTCTACTTTCATCTATACTATCACTTTTAACATCATCAATAATATCAGTAATTTCCATCTGTACTTTTTCCTTCATAACAACATCTTTAACACTATTACTATTAGGAATAATTCTAAATCTAATTGCTTCATCTGGTATAACATAATAATTGTTTTTACCTATCAAAACAATCATTAAAACTATTATTATAAAACAAATTAATTTCTTCATTAAAAAATAACCAACCTTTCTATCAGTATATTGGTTATCTTTCTAAAATCTTATTCACTAAATATAAACAAATATCGGTTTCTTCCTGATAAATCATTTTCAAGCTTTATATTTGCATCGGAAAAATACTTTTTAGCTATTAATAAAACCTTATCCCCTTGAAAAGCACCTATCTCAAAAGCAATAATATATTTATTTTTTAAATAATTCTTAGCTTTAGATAGTATCTCCTCATAAAAATATAATCCATCATCCTTAGCAAATAAAGCGATATTAGGTTCATATTTCCTAACACTTTCCATTACTTCCTCTTCATAAGAAATATAAGGAGGATTACTAACAATTACATCAAACTTATCGTTTATATTATCAAAAATATCACTTAAAATAAATTTAACATTAGAAAAATTATCATTAGCATTTACTTTCGCCACTTCAAGAGCTCCCTCAGAAATATCACTACAAATTACATTAGCTTTCAAATTATTATTAAGCGCTATTCCTATCGCTCCACTTCCACAACATAAATCTAATATATTAACCTTTTCATCAAACTTTTGTTTAATATACTTAATAAGCCTATCACACAACTCTTCAGTTTCAAATCTCGGTATTAACACTCTCTCATCAACATTAATTTTATTACCATAAAAATCTACATATCCAATTAAATATTGAATAGGATATCCTTCACTTAATTTCTCATAATCTTTTTTTAAATCCATTGAAACTAAAGAAAGCTCAGTTGCTTCCCTATAAGATATACCCAAAGAAACAATATCATTAATTATTTTCTTGTTCAAGTTTTCTTCTTTCATCTTCAGTAGTTAGAGCCTCTATTACCTCTTCAAGCTCCCCTTCCATAACCTTATCAAGATGCATAACAGTATATCCTATTCTGTGATCAGTAAATCTATTTTGAGGATAATTATACGTTCTTATTTTTTCACTTCTATCTCCAGTACCAATCTTATTACGTCTTTCATTACCAAGTTTCTCTTCTTGCTCACGAAGTTTCAAATCATAAAGCCTAGTCTTAAGAATTTGAAGTGCTCTCTCTTTATTTTTTATTTGACTTCTTTCTACCTGACAATAAACCATAATACCTGTTGGTATATGAGTTACTCTAACAGCACTATCTGTCGTATTAACACATTGCCCTCCAGCACCACTACTTCTGCATACATCAATCTTAAGATCATTATCCTTAATTTCAATATCAACTTCTTCAGCCTCTGGCATAACTAAAACAGTGGCAGTAGAAGTATGTACTCTACCTTGTGATTCAGTCTCAGGAACTCTTTGTACTCTATGCGCACCACTTTCATACTTCATTTTAGAATAAACACTTTCTCCAGAAAGCATAAACTCAAGTTGAGCATATCCTCCACTCTCACCATGAACCTCATGAGTTATTTCAAGTTTCCAACCTTGACTTTCAGCATACCTAGAATACATTCTAAATAAATCACCAGCAAAAATATTTGCCTCATCCCCTCCAGCAGCTCCTCTAATTTCAACAATAACATTCTTTTCATCATTAGGATCTTTTGGCAATAATAAAACTCTAAGTTTTTCCTCTAACTGAGCCTTCTTTGGCTCAAGACTAGAAAGTTCTTCCTCTGCAAACTCTTTCATATCAGCCTCATGCATCATCTCTCTAGCCGCATCAATATCTTCTAAAACCCTCTTGTATTCATTATAAACATCAACAGTTTTTTCTAAAGAAATCTTCTCCTTAGAAATATTTTTCATCTTATTATAATTTTCATAAACCTCTGGTTTAAGTAATTCCTCTTCTAAAAACTCATATCTTTTTTTAATAATTTCTAATCTCTCTATCATTTTTATATCTCCTTTCAATTAATAATAAATCAAAAAAGAAGCTATAAATCTATATCATCTTCATACTTTTCATCAATAACTACTAAATCTTTTAAATCATTTTCAGCAACATCATCTTCAATATCATCAAGTTCATCATAATAATCTCTCTCTTCTTCATCATCCTCGTTATCTTCCTCATCATGAACTTCATCTTCCATATCATCTTCTAAATCACTAATATTAATCTCAGATGTATGATTCTCTCTTAAATCCCAAAATCCTTTAGATAATTGAATAAATCTCTTCTCAGTCGCAAGTAAAGTGAAAAAATCCCCTATTTGACTTTCAAATGCATTTGGACCTAAATTAAGCTCATCACAAATAATTTGAAAAATATCATTAATTTTCATCTTTTTGCCTTTTTCTTTTAATATTATATATGCTATGTCATCAAAAGGCATAGTCTCTAATTCATCTTTAGTAACACTTTTAAATTTCATTTTATATTTGCCTCCTCGCAATAATTCTTTTCCATTAAAATTATACTCAAGTTTTATAATAAATCAAGTATTTTTTTAACATTTATGCTACATACTAATAAATAGGTTATTTAATATGAAAAAAATTATGATTATTCTTAAAATTTTAACATTCATGTTTCTTAGTTTTATTATAGTATTACTTGGTTTTTATGTATACGCATATATCACACCAAAATTTGAAATAAATAATTCAAAAAGTTTAGTTTTCTATGATAAAAATAATAACGAATTCTTTTCAGGTGAAGAATATAACAACTTTACAAACATAGAAGAAATACCGCAAGATTTAATCAACGCAATTATATCAGTAGAAGACAAAAACTTTTATAAACACCAAGGTTTTGACTTTTTAAGAATATTAAAAGCAATATTTATAAATATTAAAAGTAAATCAATAAAACAAGGAGCATCAACCATTTCACAGCAATTAATAAAAAACTTATACTTAGACTTCGATCAAACATGGGAAAGAAAAATAGAAGAAGCATTTCTTACATTTGAACTTGAAGTTCATTACGAAAAAGATGAAATACTAGAAGCTTATTTAAATACCATAGATTTTGGCGCAGGTAATTACGGAATAAAAGAAGCAGCAAAATACTACTTTAATAAAAAACCAAATGAATTAACAATAGAAGAATCAACTTTACTAGTAGGAATACCAAAGAATCCTAGTTACTATAATCCAATAACAAACTTTGAAGCATCTAAAAAAAGACAACTAACAGTACTTACATCAATGGTAAAAAATAAATATATAACAGAAGAAGAAAAAAATAATATATATAATAAAGAACTAACTTTTTATGCAAAACATGATAAACAAGAATTATCTAGTATTTACTATTACAAAGATGCAGTTATTTCAGAATTAAACAAACTGGGTATTATATCAAACTCACTAATAGACGTATCTGGTTTAAAAATATACACAAATTATGACAAAGAAGCACAAAAAATATTAGAAAAAAATATAGAAAATGAAATGCCAGAGTCAAACTTACAAGTAGCATCGACCATTATAGAACCAAAAACAGGAAAAATAATAGCTCTTATCGGAGGAAACGATTATTCAAAATCTCAGTTTAACAGAGTAACATCATCATCAAGACAAGTTGGATCTACAATAAAGCCTTTTCTATATTACGCAGCATTAGAAAATGGATTTACCCCTTCTACTACTTTCCTATCAGAAAAAACAACATTTAATCTTGGCGATCAAACATACTCACCAAAAAACGCTGGAAACATCTATGCTAATAAAGATATTTCACTTCTAGCGGCTATCGCATACTCAGATAACATATATGCACTTAAAACACACCTATTTTTAGGAGAAGAGGCACTATCAGAAATAACTAAAAGAGGAAAAATAAATACAAAAGTAAAAGAAAATGCATCTTCAGCACTAGGTACAACAGAAATAAATATGTTAGACTATGCAAATGGTTTTATAGCATTAGCAAATGAAGGAATACATACAAAGCCATATTTAATAACAAAAATAACAGATATTAATAATAATATAATATATGAACATAAACCTATGCAAGAAACTGTTTATAACAAAAAATACACATATATCTTAAATAACATGTTAACAAATACATATAATTATCAAATGATAGATTACACATCACCTACTTTAATAAGTGTTCAAGGTGAACTAAGTGACAAATACGCCGTAAAAAGTGGGTCAACAAGTACCGATTTTTGGACAATCGGATATAATAAAAATTATCTAGTAATGGTCTGGAACGGTTATGATAACAACAAAGAAGTAACATCTTCACAGTCTCGTATAGCAAAAAAAATATGGGCAAAAACCATATCTAAACTTCCTAACAAAGAAAATAGTTGGTACGACATTCCAAAAGGCATAACCGCATCAATTATAGAACCAATATCCGGCAAAGCTGCACAAGATAACGGCCTAGTATGCTACTATGAAAAAGGAACTGAACCAACATATGAATTTATTGATATATACGACAAAATATCTAAAATTAACTAGACACTCTTCTTATTAAATCAGGAATAATTACCCCTCCTCTAGAAGTATATCTTTCATAATTATATTCTTCAGTGCATTCTCTCTTAATTTCATAAACCCTAGTTTTAAAATTAACCATATCATGTACTATAAACAAAAAAATATCAATATTATTATTCTTAATATACTCTTTTAAAATATTAATAACTTCTTGAATTAACAAAGAAGTTTTTTTATCATACTTAATATGAATAAAACTTGAATAAACAATCAATTCATTAACATTATATTTTTTTAATCCATTAAAACAAACATCATCAATATTATCTAAATCAGTTAAACATAATCCATCTTCATAAAAAACATTATAATCAAAACTATACTTCTCACATAAATCTTTTATCCACTCTTTATCCTCAACAACAGACTTAGTAGAATTAAATGAAGCAGTATCAACAAAAGCAGCTAAAATACAAAGTTTAATATCATCTTTATCAAAATATTCTTCTCTACCCTTACAAATAATACATGAAGTAGAACTACTAACATAATTATAATAATTTTTACATTTAATCATCTTATCTCTTGGATGATGATCAACAATCGCAAAAATATTTTTTAAACCTTCTCTTTCGCTATGATCAATTAAAACATATTTATAATCATCTTTAAAATCAAAATCAACAATTTGATAATTACTAGCTTTTAAACCATACTTAAAACAAAGATTTAAAGTATTTTTTTCTATAACCTTATCAGGTATAACAAACTGAGCATCAAAACCTAATTTAATCATATATTTTTCAAGTAAATAACCACTTACAATACTATCAACATCAGGATTTTCATGCCCTAAAATAATATATTTGTCTTTATTCATTAAAATCTTCTTCCCCCACCACCATGACTTCTACCACTGCTTCCACGGCTAATCGAAGAACCACCACTTCTACCACTTGAACCAAAACTACTACTACTTGAACTTGCAATTCTAGTGCTTGTAGTATAAGTATTAACAAGTGTTTGTCCAACTTTTTCAATCTTTAACGAATCACTGACTAAATTATTATGCACATTAACTTTACTAACTACAAGTTTATTCATATTTACCATAACTAATATAATAATTAAAGAAATACCTGCACTTATTGCAAAACAACCACCATAAGAAATTTCATTATCAATATTTCCATCTTTATCAATATATAGATTTTTATTACTATCAGGTTTTCCACTTAAAGCATAATTATGACTTTTTTTTATAAAAGAATTACATGTATTATAATAATCCTCCCTACTTATATAAGCATAAGAAGAATCTAAAATATTATCAATTCTTTCATCATCATACATAATAATAGCACTTCCAGTAGTTAAAATATACATTTCCCTAGTATCCATATCTATAATGAATAAAATTCCATCAAATGTATTACCTATCCCAAAATAATTATAATCATAAAAATCTTCAGCATATTCTTTAGCACTACCTTTAGGATTATCACTAATAGTTAAAATAACCATATCCATATTAAAATCATTAATATACTTTATAACTTCATTATATAATAAACTCTCTTCACTCTCGCTTAACAAATCAGCAAAATCATAAACTTTTTCACTTTCATTAACACTAGGAGTGCTTAAAATATTACTTATATTATTATAATTAATAATAATTGATGAATGAACCCTATAATCACTTTCACTTCTTTCATAAGTATTAACAGAAGCATTAACTACATTAAAACTAAATAACAATAATAAAACAACTATAAACTTTTTCATATAATCACCGCCACTAATAAAGTTAACAAAGAAGTAATTAAAAAAACTAAAATACTCACAACAAACAATCTTTTCTTATCAATTGGTATATTTCCAATTATTTTACCAGTCTGTCCATTAACCGCAAATAAATACTGCTTTCCATTATATTTAACATTTACCATCCAAACAGGTAAAAGACAATAACTCTCACTATTCTTTTTAATAATCAAATTATTATCTTTAATACTAACACTGCTATATCCAAGTTCCTTAGATTTAATAATAGATTCACTAGTAGTTCTTACTAATGATTCAGCATCTCTATATCTCTCCTCTGCACTCTTATCATATATTTCCGCTAAAAACCCAGATAAATAAGAATGATTATAATCCTTAAGATCATCATAATTAAAAGGCTCAATAGAATGCATATAATCATCATCAAACCTAGAAGATGCATCTAAAGTAATATTGCTATAATCCAAATTTGCATTTCTATAAAGATTATAAATATCAGTTTTAGTAAATAAATAATCACCAGTTCTTGAAGTAGTAACCCTATTACCACTAAGTGTAACTTTACCAGAAACATTTACATCATAAAGCCAAAAAGGAACATACACGCCCGTGATCTTCTCAATATTTTCTTTAATATTAAAAAGTCTAGGCATCAAAATCTTCCCTTTTTGTAATTTTAAAAAAGTATTAATAACATCTTCTCTAGTAATATGAAATGGCAAAACCTTTTTAGGAGCAAACTTACCAGTTAACTTTTCTTTAATTAAAGCTACATTTCCACAATAAACACAGTGTGTCGCAGAAGTATGACTATCTGCAACCAAAACAGCTCCACAATTTTTACAATTATAAGCATCGGAAGGTTTTTCACCCTTACTTACATAATCATTTTTACCTTTATGTTTATTTAACTCATCCAAAACAAAACTACTATCACAGTACTCACAAACCCAGTTCTGCCCCTTTGGATTAAACTTTAAAACAGCGCCGCATCCAGGACACTTATGATCAAGAGCTTTCATATTATCACGTATAATCAATCTTATAGAAAAGTTTAATTAAATCTATTGATTGATTACTCCTTTCTTATTTATATTTTTTTATTATACATCTAGATGTATAATAAAAATCGCACTGTGGATTTGTATCTATATTAATACAGCC
>JAFQID010000031.1 GCA_017397685.1 Bacilli bacterium
CTTTTTACTATTTTTTCTTTCTCTTTATATGTTCTCATTGTCTTATTTTTTCCAACATCATTCATACTTTACCTCCATTATTATTTTATCAAAAAAGTAGACATTCTTTTTTATTTGTCTACTTTTATTTTATCAGTTCATATTTAACATTCTTTAATTTTATATAGTTTTCTTTCTATTTTATCAACAAGTGAACATATGTTTTTTCTGTCATTTTTCCCGTCATGTGATATAAAATTATTCCATTCATCTAAAACTTCATTAATATTTTCTTTATTTACCTTATCTTTTAAAATTTCATGAGCTGTTTTTGTATAATTCATTATACTAACAACACCTAAAGCTTTATAATAAGATTTTTCAGGTATATTTGATATTTTATAAAAATAGAGTGCTAAATCATCATCAACTTTTCTAGGATTTTTAATTATTATTTTATTAGTTCTATATATTGTAGTGGCACCTTCTATTTTAATATTTTCAGCATCTTTAGGAATTTCAACATCATATATAACATTTCCTCTATGTAGCCATCTTAAAATACAATCTTCAGAACAATAATTAAACCCGCCAAAATCTTTTCCACTGTTTGCAGTTGGGTTCCAATTATTTGCAATATTAACTTCGTTTAACTTATATTTGAAATCACCGGCATTGGAATTTAATTCATCCATCACTTTTACTAATTTATTCATAACAATACTCCTAATAAAAATTATAAACATTTTTAAATATTGGTTTATTAAAATTATTCTCTCTTAATTATATCATGTTTTTTGATTGTTATTTAATTTTTAACTCAATTTACATATTTTTTAGATACTTAATAAAGGCGAATAAATAGTGTTATTCTCTTTTTAACTTTCTAGATTCACCTAATTCTTCCTTATAATTTAAACTTTCTAAAGTATTATAAACACAGTTCATCATAATATCTTTAGATATGCCTTTTTCATATAGCGAAACTAACATATTAGATAATTTATCTAATTGTTTATTTAGTCCCTCAGCATTTAAAACATTAACATTATTAACAATATTGTCAAAATTAATAAACTCTTTTTCATCTTTAATATCTACTTTATTACAAAAAAAGCCACTTCCTTGTCCAAACCATATTCCAATTTCATAACCTAAGTCATTAAATTGAATTTTATAATAACTACAAAACTCATCATTATAAGGGCTAATAAAGTTTTTATCAGCATACTTATCTATAGCTTCATAAAAATATTGCAAATAAGAAATATTTTCAACATCTTGAGAAGAAACTAATTCCGAATATTCTGGATATACATCATTTTCAAAAGAACCAAATTTAAAAGTAAACTCTTCAATCCATTTAATATAATCATAATTAGAAACAAGTTCCTTTCTTAAATAATCTTTCTTTTTTTCTTGATCTCCAATAAAGTTCAAAAACTCTTCCATTTTTTTTGTGTCTTTGTTTTTAAAAACATCCCCAATATCTACATACTCTTCCTTTTTATCTTTATCATTAGAATTAACTTTCCAAAGCATATTACACCTCCAATTTATTAAACATTATTATAAATATATTTTATAAAAAAAACAATAATATGATAAAATATAAATATAAGGACAAAATAAAGGAGAAAATTATGGAAAAATCAAAAGTTTATTTCATAAAAGAAATATCACCAGAAAGTCTAATTAAAATATACGAAAAATTAGAAAAACAACTTACTGGAAACATCGCAGTAAAAATATCGACAGGTGAGCCAGGAGGAAAAAACTTCCTAAGCCCAAATCTAATAAAAGATTTAGTTCAAAAACTTGATGGTACAATCATCGAATGTAACACAGCATATGAAGGAAGAAGAAACACATCAGAAAAACACTGGGAAGCTATAAAAGAACATGGATTTTTAGATATAGCTAAAGTAGACATATTAGATGAATATGAAGATATGATAATCCCTGTAACAAATGGAAAACACATAAAAGAAAATATAGTTGGGAAAAATCTAGAAAAATATGATTCTATTCTTATGCTTTCACATTTCAAAGGACATCAAATGGGTGGCTTTGGTGGAGCACTTAAAAACATGTCAATAGGTATCGCATCAACAAGAGGGAAAACATGGATACATACAGCTGGTAAAACAAACAATCCGGATATAATATGGCAAAACACCGCGCCTCAAAATGATTTTCTAGAATCAATGGCTGAAGCGGATGAATCGGTTGTTAGATATATGAATGAAAATATAGTTTATATAAACGTACTAAATAATATATCAATAGACTGTGACTGCAACAGTAATCCAGAAGCACCATGTATGCATAATATTGGTATAACAGCATCAATAGATCCAGTAGCATGTGATCAAGCAAGTTTAGATTTAATATACAACTCAGAAGATACAGGAAAAGAAAGACTAATAAAAAGAATTGAAAATTTAAATGGAATAAGAATAATAGAGCATGCAGAAAACCTAGGAATAGGTAGTAGAAACTACGAGCTTATAAACATTGATTAAAAAACAAAAAAGCACTTAACAAATGCTTTTTTTAACTATCTTAATTAAAATAACCAATATCTAAAAGAATACTCAGCAATCTCTTTCATAATGTCAAACATTTCATTTGCGCTCCAAACTTCTTCACGAAAATACATAGACACTGGAGAAAAACCACCATGATCTCTATCACTATCTCTTTTATTAACATATATTTTATTAATATCATAAAACTCATTCAAACATAGAACCTTAGTTAAAACAGTATATTCATTAGAAGCAAAATCACATCCATGGCCAAAACAAACAAATGGAGTAATATTTTCATAATGCATATAAGTTTTAATAGCTGTTAAGTTTTTACCAAGTCTTTCAATTGCATTACCTGTTGCTTGCTTTTCCTTACCTTCAAGTTCTCTTTCCTTATTAGTACCTTGATGCTTAACTTCTGCAATAACAAGAGGATATTTAATATTCTTAACATCATCTACTAGATAAATAATCCCACCATCAGGAACAATACTTCTGCCATCATCATAAATATAAAACTCGCTCCTAACACCTCTACTTTTAATAAAATTAATCATATCACTAATCTTAATAGACCTAGCATACTCCAAATGATAATTCTCAAACTTAGTATCCATTTCAAATCTAGTAATCAAATAATTAATAACCATATTAGCCGCAACATAAATATTCTTATCATCTTTCTTAGATAAAAAATTCTTAGCTTTATGTTGCTCATATCTCTCTCTTAAAGAATCATGTTGACTCATTATCTCACCTCATTTTTATATTTAAAAACTTCAACTAAATACAAATATTCTTTTACATGAATATCTCTATTATTTAAATTTCTAGAACCTCTAAAAGTATTATACTTTTTTTCCATAATCTTAACATTACCAATCTTAGATAACATATTAACCATCTCTTTTTTCTTAATAAATCCATCAGAATTAAATGATATTAATAAATATCTAGCTTTTGCATCATTACATAACTTTTCAAAAGTGTTAAGAGCTTCCCTTGCTTGATTATACTTAGAACGATTCCAGTTCTTTGGTATTCCAGATACCTCACTTATTTCTTCTGGTCTCTTATATTCATTAATAACATTAAGCATAAAATAATTAGATCCATAAGGATGTTGATTATAAGGTGGATCCATATAAACTAAATCTACCACATCTAACTTCTTAACAAGCTCATTCGCATCCTCTTTATATATATCAACATCACACTCAAAATTACTAAATATTGGAAAAGGCAAATCAATATCACACTTGATTCTAGATAGAGCATCACTATTATTACCACCAAACTGACCAATACCAGTTTTACTATTTTTATAAAAACCTTTAAACACACCAGAAGTATTATTCTTAATAGATGCTTCAGTTAATAACGGAGCTATAAAAAAATGTTGATAATCATTAGGAATATAATTAATTAGTTTTCTAGCAGTATCAATATACTTAGCATTTCTAGTAGTATAAAAACATCTTTCTCCAAGCTTAATATCCTTCATATCCTTAGGCGCATATAACTCAGAAATAAATCCACTTTCAAGTTTATTATCTAAATTATCTTTTAAATAATTATACCAAGAAACAAGCTCATCCATATTTATATCACTTTTATTACTAAGATAACATTTATTTAAAATATAAGCATAATTTTCTAAATCATTAACAATAAGTTTAGAAGAATACTGCTTTAAATATCTAGAAACAATTCCAGAACCAGAAAAAATATCAGCAATCTCTAACTTATCTTTTTTAAGTTCTTTGCGAACAATATCAACCGCATTACCAATAAAACCAAGCAGTGATCTCTTGTTTCCAATATAGGTAATAATTTGAGTAGTTAAAAAATTCTCATTTTCAAAAATAGTATCTTTTTTCATATTTCTAAACATTCCTTTCTGCTTCACTACGTTCGTGTAAGGCACAAATCGCCGTGAAAATATTTTTTATAAATTTCTTTGATATAATAAAGTTGTTATTAGGTATACTATAGAGAACGGGGAGGGAAGTGGTGTTAAGATGTATTTCTTAAACCTGTATATTTATATGTGTCGATTATCTCTAGAGTACAAATGAGTGGCCATTAGATTTTATATCTATATTAACGAACACGGAACCTTATCTTTGGTAAAACAAGTATCCCAGTTTTCAAGTGAGATTTTCAGTCAATGCCATTTAACAAAAATCTATAATAAGGAGATTTTTATGTTAAAGACAATTTATAATAACTGCGAATCTGTTAGAATTCTTAAAGCTGGCCAGTATATCAAACCTTTACTTGTAGAGTGTGCTTTAAATGCAATCAAGGATAACTCATGTCCTTATATTAAAGCAAGATATGAATCCATAAAAAAGCGTCGCGGACATAAGAAAGCAATAATTGCTATTGCAAGACTTTTATTGGTTTGAGCATATCACATTTTAAAAACTGGTGAAGTTTTCGATAATAATAGATTCGATAGTCTTTTGAGCAAAAATATTAAAAAGAATAATAAGAAAGTTCAAAATACAAATGATATGATTTCTTATTTAACTAAATTAGGTTATAGCATTACTTTGCAGAATAACTAATAACAACTTTATTATTTTCAAAGAGCAATACCGTACATATGTGCATTTTATTTTAACGTCTTCATTGACGATTTTTGTCGTGGCAAGATTTTAGTTATTTATTTTTAACCTTTACCTCCAAAACAATTATAACATCTTTTTAAACTAAAAACACACTGTCTTAGCCTAAAATACTATAAAAAGATAAAAACAAAAAAACTTTTACATATAGAGGTGCATTTTCTTTAAAATATCATGATGAAATTTTTTAGAAAATTATACATATAAAAAAAGAAACATTTTATTAACTAAAAACCGTATTTATAAATAACTAAGCTATACCAAAATATTAAAATAGTTAAGTGAAAAACTAACAAAAAAACATTATTTCTATATAAAAAATTAAATTTCTAGTAATTTTTTTCTTGATTTTTAAAAAATCAGTGATATAATATAGAGCCAACAAATGAAATACTTTGTACAAAATTCAAGCAAGTAGTAAAATTTCATGATGTTAAATAATATTATTATAATAAGAAGGAGTTTTCCATGGATAATAAACAATTAAGAAAAATAGGAAAAAAAGAATTGTTAGAAATATTATTATCACAAGCTAAAAGAATCGAAGAACTAGAAAATAAAATAGTTGAAACTGAAGCTAAATTGAATTCTAAAAAAATAATGATTGATTCTTGTGGTTCAATCGCTGAAGCATCACTACAATTAAATGACATTTTTAAAGTCGCTGAATCCTCAGCAGAACAATACTTGTTTAATGTTAAAGAAAAATGTAAAAAAATGGAAGATGATACCAAGAAACAATGTCATTTAGAAAAAGAAAAATTGATAAAAGAAACTGAAAAGTTATGTAAAAAGAGAGAACAAGAAGCGGATGCTTATCTTGCTAAAATTGAGTTAAAAGCAAAAGAACTAATAAAAACTAATAATATAAAATCATCAAAGAAATATCAAAAAACTACTGTTAAAAATTCAAATATAGTTACTTCTTCAAAAAAAGAAATATCAAAAAATAATAATTCATCGAGCGAAAAAGATTTATCTAATAACAAAAGTAAAAAAATAAACAAAGTAAACTTAAAAAAAGTTGAAAAGGAACTATAGTTTATGACTAAAAAAGTTTCGAAAAAAAATAAAGTTATTAGAAAAAAAATAAAAGAAGTATCTAAGAAAATAAAAATAACACTAAAAGATAAAAAAGATAAATTAAGTAGCAACCTAAAAAATAAAAAATTAACTAAAGATAAAAAAAATAATAAAAGCAATAAATTGAAAGAAAATAAAAACAAAAAAATTGATTATCAAAGTTTAACTATAAAACAAATTGAAAATGAATTAAATAAAGCTAAATATAACGAAAAATATATGAAAATATTAAGAAGTACTATTTATTCATTGATTATCATCGCATCAATCGCAACAATAATAGCAACATTGATTATGCCTGTTCTTGAAGTTAACACATCATCTATGTCTAATACATATAATCAAGGAGATATTGTTGTTTCAATTAAAACAAAAAAAATAATTCAAGGTGATGTAATCGCATTTTATCATGGTAATAAGATTTTAGTAAAAAGAGTTATAGCAACAAGTGGAAGTTGGGTTGTTATCGATGAAGAAGGAAATGTAACCGTTAATGGAAAAAATCTTGAAGAACCTTACTTAAAAAATAAAACTATTGGAAAATACAACATTGAGTTTCCATATCAAGTACCCGATGGTTCATACTTTGTATTAAATGATATGAGAGAAGATGCGATTGACTCTAGAAATAAAGAAATCGGCTCTGTTTCACAAAGCGATGTTATTGGTAAAATATTATTTCGTATTTGGCCTTTAAAAAAATAAAAAATTATTAAATAAATAGGGGTAATAAAAATAGGAGGTTTTGGGAATGAAAAATAAGAAAAAGATATTTGGAATCTTTTTATGTTTACTTATACTTTTTATAAGTGCCAGTGACATAATTTATGCCCTTCATCAAAATGTTTTAATTGGATATAATCAAGTTACTGACATTGGCGGAACTAATACTGTTAATAATGATGGAGAAATAGATGATGGTATTAGTGTAAGTAAAACTATCGAAGAAAGTAATCTTGAAAATTATTTTGATATAACTCTAACAGTTAACACAACAAGCAAAATTGAAGAATTAATTACTGAACCAGATTTAGCTATTGTTATTGTGATGGATATTTCGAATACTATGAACAAATTAGTAGATGAAAATAACACTAGATATGAATCAGCTATGAAAGCTGGGGAAGAGTTCATTAAAAAATTTGCCGAAGAATCAGTTGGAACTAATGCAAAAAGACAACTTGGATATGTTTCTTTTAATACTGATGCACATCAAACATTTGAACTACAAGAAGTTAAAACTATAGCAAAAGGAGATAGCTTGGTTGAAACAATGAAAGAAAAAACCAGTGCAATAATTAATAAATCTGGTTATGGTAATACAAAGAAAAAATATACAAATATTGAAGGTGGTTTAAAAAGAGCATGGGATATGTTAGAAACAACTGATGTGAAAAATAAATACATTATTTTAATATCAGATGGTTTTCCTACAACATACTTAATTAAAAATACCGACAATGATATTAGTAAAAATGAAGATTATTATGGACATGAACCATATTCATTTAATGTTACCGAATCAGATGAAGGTGTTTTTGCAAACGGAAACTTAAAAAAACCTTGTTCAGCTGGTGTAGACTATAGTGATAGAGGTGCTATAAAAACTAGTGCTATGGCAGAAAATATCAAAAATGATGGTATCAATATCATGGTTGTAGGAACTGGTATTAAAAATGGAAATACTATAGAAAGTTACTTAACTTTGTTTGCAAATGAGATTTTTTCTACAGTTGATTCAAATACAACAGATTATGAAATTGGTGAAAGTGATAATACTTCATCATATATAAGCTGGTTAACAAATAAAATTGCTTCAGACAAAAAATACTATGACAGCGATAATTCCAGTTTAACAGAAGCATATTTGAAAATATTTGATGACATAAAAAAACAACTAAAGATAGATACTCAAGCAACATGGGTAGCTGAAGATCCAGTTGGAGTTGAAGGATCAACACCAAATATTGATTTTTTAGGATTATATGATGACGTTAATATATTGCATGATTCACTTAATAATAAAAACGAAAATCAAAGTAATACAGCAAATTATAACGATAAAGAAATTTCTTGGGATTTAAAAAACTCTGATTATTATAAAACAGAAGTAGTAAATGATATAACCCATTATATATACAAAATTAAGTATCGTATAAGAATTGAAAATGAATCAAATACATTTAATCCAGAAACAATTTATAAAACTAATGGAACAACTACCTTATCTTATAACGTAAGAGAAAATGGTATAATTTCATCAACAAAATATATCGATTTTCCAATCCCAGAAGTTGTCGGATACTTAGGAAACTTTACTTTTACTAAAAAATCATCTTTTGACAATGCTAATTTATCAGGAGCAAAATTTAAATTAACTCACAGCCCAGACTGTGCATGTCATAATGAAAGAAAATTTGCATCAATTAATGATTTTATTCAAGTATCAGATCAAAATGGAACTGTTACATTTAATAATATTCCATCAGGACATAGTTATATTTTAACTGAAACAGAAGCACCAACGGATCATATATTATCAACTCAAAAACATAGTGTTGTAGTTAGTTATGGTGAAGTTACTGGTACTGCTTCAGATAATATCTTTATAAATGAAATTAATAAAGGAAACTTAGAAATTCAAAAAATAGTTCAAGGAAGTGTTAAAAATCCTAATGAATTTGAATTTATCTTAGAAGTTAAATATAAAGGTAATAAGATTAATGGAACTTATAATTATAAAATAAATGACAATAAAGAAGGAAAAATTAACCTTGATACCGGAATTATCAAATTGAAAAAAGATGATAAAATTATAATTTATGATTTACCAGTTGGGGCAACTTATACTCTTACAGAAACTACAACTGATGGCTTCAAAGTAGAGTATAAAGTTAACTCAAATAACTTGGTAGAAGGAACTACTGCAACATGTAATAGTAGCTCTAGTTGTAAAATAGAAAAAGGAGATGTTAACAAAGTTAAATTTATTAACACAGCTAATTATATTCTTCCAGCTACAGGAAGTAGCTCTATGTTAATTTTGATAATAATAGGAACTCTATTATTAGGAATCCCTGTTATTTATATAGGAAATTCATTTTATAAACATATAAGAAATATCGCCTAAGTTTCTTATTGAAAAAAATGGATTAAAACAAGAAAGGAAAGGAACAAAATGAAAAAAATCTTAAAATTATTGCTAATATTTGCATTTGCAGTAGTACAATTCATGCCATATGCATCTGTTAGCGCATTAAACGGAAAGAATGATAATAGTGGGGAAATTACTATTTCAAATGTAAAGGCTGGCCAAACTTACAAAATATATCAAGTTTTAGTATTAGAGTCTTATGATACAGAAAAAGAAGCTTATACTTATAAAGTGAATCCAGCTTGGACTCAATTCCTAACTACTGGAGAAGGAAAGGATTATGTAAATGTTGAAACTGGTACAAATATTGTTACATGGAAAGAAGGCGCTGATGTAAAAGCATTTTCAGAGAAAGCATTAGCTTATGCTAAAACAATTACTGCAACAGTTTCACAAACAGTACCTACAGAACCTGCTGAACCAACTAGTCCAGTAAAATTCACAAATTTAAATTTAGGATACTATTTAGTAGACTCTACACTTGGAGCATTATGTAATTTAACTACTACTAATCCAACAGCATCTATTGAAGAAAAAAATGGAATTCCAACAGTTGATAAAGAAGTAAAAGAAGATTCAACAAATACATTTGGATCTACTAATAAAGACCAAATCGGATCAACAGTTTATTTCAAAACAACAATTAATGCTCAAAATGGTGCAGAAAACTACAAACTATACGATAAAATGGATGCTGGATTAACACTAAATGAATCTAGTATCGAAATAGTATTAGAAAGAACAATAGAAGGCGAAACTTCAGAAGAAAATACAGTGCAAAAAATAACTTTAGAAAAAGATAAAGACTATACTGTATCAACAACTGAAAAAGGATATACATTCGTGATTGATTTTGCAAAAGATTTCGAAGATACTTTAGTAGCAGAAGACAAAATTGTTGTAAGTTACAATGCTATCTTAAATGAAAATGCAGTTGTAGGCGGAACTGGAAATAAAAATGAAACTCACCTAGTATATGGTGACAATAATAAATCAAATTATGATGAAACTAGAACTTATACATTTAGTTTTGATTTAATTAAAGTAAATAATAAAAACGAAGAATTATCTGGAGCAGAATTCGATTTATATGATGCTGCAACAGGTGGAAATAAAATTAACCTAGTAAAAACTGAAGATAATACTTATAGAGTGGCAACATCAGAAGAAGCAAGTGCAGAAGGATTTGTTAGTGCTAAAGTAGTAGCTGGAAGTGTTACTATTAAAGGACTTGACGATGATGCATCTTACTATCTTGAAGAAACAATGGCACCAAATGGTTATAATAAATTAACTAGCCGTGTTGAAGTAAAATTAACTGCAAATATAGTTACTGATAACACAAGTTCTGTAGCTGTGAGTGGTGAAGAATCTACTTCAGTAGAATATTCACAAGATAAAGTAAGTATTATTAACATTACAGGTGCATTACTACCAACAACTGGTGGAATGGGTACAGTATTATTTGTAACTATAGGTTTAATTTTAGTACTTGGATTTGGAGTGTTACTAGTTACTAAATTAAGAATTTCTAAAATGGCTCTATAAAAATATTTAAAGCCAATAATAAAGAAAATATAAAATAAACAAAAAAAGAAAGTTATTCCAGGGGGGGATATATTCTCCCCTAGGAATAAAATAATAAGGTGGGAGGTAAGAGATTTATGAAAAAAAATAAGACTATAATCATGGTATTACTTTTTTTCATGGGTCTATTAGTCTTGCTTTATCCAACATTAAGTGATTTATACAATCAAAAAGTACAATCAGCAGCTATTGCTTCGTATGAATCAATCTTAAAAAACTATGAAGAAAAAGATTATTCTAAGTTATTTGCTTCAGCATATTCATATAATGAAAAATTAAAATCATTATCAGATCCATACTTAACGCATGACAAATTAAAAAATTATAATCAAATAATGAATCTAGATGGTAATGGTATGATGGGATATATTTCAATAGACAAAATAAAAGTAGAATTACCTATCTATCATGGTACAAGTGAAAAAGTAATAAATGTTGCTGTAGGACACCTTAAAGGTAGTAGTTTCCCAGTTGGAGGAGTTGGTACCCATAGTGTTTTATCCACACATAGAGGACTTCCTTCAACAAAATTATTTACAGATTTAGATAAACTTGAAATTGGAGATACATTCTCAGTTACAATTTTAAATCAAAAATTAACTTATCAAGTAGATCATATAGAAATTGTTGAACCACATGATATAAAAAATTTAAAAATAGATCCAAAAAAAGATTATCTAACATTAATGACTTGTACTCCATATGGAATAAATACTCATAGGTTATTAGTAAGAGGAAAAAGAATAGAAAATGAAGAAAAACCAATATATATAACTACAGAAGCATTTAGAGTAAATACTATGACAGTAACTTCATTAGTATCATTACCAATTATATTTATTTTATTGCTATATATTATATTTAAACCAATAGAAAATAACAATAAATATAATGAAATTGAAAAATATATATTTCCGTCAAAAACAAAAAAGGAACAGGAGGTAAGAAAATGAAAAGAAATTTAAGCAAAATATTCATAATAATTATTAGTTTATTCTTAGTATTGCCAGAAGTAAAAGCTGAAGAAAACACTAATATTGTGGATTTTACTAGAAAGGGTAGTATCAGTATAACACTAGAAGATTTAGAAGAAAATCTTCCTATAAAAGAAGCTGAAATATCTTTATATCACATTGCAAATGCTACTGAAGAAAATCACAATCTAAAATTTATTTACACCGAAGAATTAAAAGAATGTGAAATACCACTAACAAATCTTGAAGATGATACACTAGCATCATCATTATCTAATTGTATTAAAGATGAAACAACAATTATTAAAGGAAAGTCTAATGAAGATGGTATCGCTAAATTTAACGACTTAGATTTAGGATTATACTTGGTAACTCAAACTAATAAAGTTGAAGGTTATTCATCATTTGATTCATTCTTAATAATGATACCACAAATAGAAAACAATAATTGGATTTATGATTTAAAAGCAAGTCCAAAAACAGAAATCTATAAAGTAATGAATGTAATTGTATCTAAAGTATGGAATACTAATGATAACAATATTCCTACAAGTATAAAAGTAGAATTATATAAAGAAAAGGAATTAATTGATACAATTACACTGAATAAAGAAAATGATTGGACACATACTTGGGAAAGAATAGAAAAAAGTGATAATTATAGTGTTCTAGAAATCGACATTCCAGCTGGATATACTGCTACTTATAGAAAAATATATAATAAATTTATTATTACTAATACTAAAACCTTAGTACAAACTGGATTAAAATTATGGATAATTGAATTACTACTAATATCAGGATTTATACTAATTATTGGAGGAATAATATTCGAAAAAAGGAAAAAATATGAATAAAATAAAAAAGAAAATAACAGAAGTAAAAATAGGAAAGTTATTTATAATAATAGGAATTACTCTAATAATTTCATCTGTTATAGTCATTATGCATAATAGTTATTTAGAATTAAATGCTGGTATTAAATCTAAAGATGCTATAAAAATAATAAAAAATAATATAAATAAAGAAGATTACATTCAAATAAACAATAAAGAATATAAAGAAATGTCTACAACAAATATTAATGGATATGAATATATTGGTATTATTCATATTCCTACTCTAAATATAGAATTACCAGTTTTGTCTGATTATGATAAAGTAAAATTGAATATAGCGCCATGCCGTTATTATGGTTCGATATATACAAACGATTTAATTATTTGCGCTCACTCATATAAAACTCATTTTAAATACTTAAATAAATTAGTACAAGGAGATATAGTAATATTTACAGATGTATATGGTAATAATCATATCTATGAAGTATTAGAAATAGAAATATTAAGTCCGGATGAGGTACAAGAGATGATTGATTCTGAATTTGATTTAACTTTATATACATGTACTAGTGATGGATTAAATAGAGTAACTATAAGATGCAATAAAACAACTGGTTCAATTTAATTAAAAAATCAATGAATAGAGTAAAATCTTTTATGATTTTTTTTTAATATGATTTAAAATTAAAAATGTGACAAAATGTACATTTAGAGAGATAGGTTGTTCTTGCTGTTATTCAGCATAAAAACAAAAGATATAAATAAATACCTTTATTTTAGAAAAATATAGTATAATAAAAATAGAGTAATGGTTATGGATAAAATAGAATTATATTAATAATTTAGAAAATAATTTAACTTTTTTAGCTGCATGCATCCAGAGAATTCTTTTGGAACTTTTTATGAAAGTTTTGATAGAATCAAAATAAAAAACATCAAAAAAGAAAGGATTGATAAAGATGAATATTACTCAAAACAATATTATTAAATAAAGATACTGAACTATAATGAAATAATAAAATACATAAATGACACAAAATAATTTGATAGGAGACCCTAATGAAAAAAATATTTGAAAAACATGAAACATTTTTTTGTATATTATTAATAATACTTTATATTATAATAAACTCATATTGCATTCAAAATTATGGCATAGATAATTACAAGAGTGCAATTATAAATACATTATTTTCTATATTACTAATTATATTAATATTTATACTGAAAAAAGTAAAATATTATGGTTTAACAAAAGTATCAAACTTAAAAAAATATTTATATTTTATTCCATTAATTTTAATAGTATCAGTTAATCTTTGGAATGGTATTAATATAAATAATTCATCAAAAGAAATAACATTTTATATTATAAATATGATTAATATTGGTTTTATAGAAGAAATAATATTTAGAGGATTCTTATTTAAAATGATAGAAAAAGACAGCGTCAAAACAGCAATACTTATAAGTGCTATTACTTTTGGAATAGGACATATCATTAATTTATTTAATGGAGCGGATTTTATCAAAACATTAATGCAAATATGTTATGCAACTTCAATAGGTTATTTATTTGTAATTATATTTTATAAAAGTAAATCACTTATTCCATGTATAATAACACATTCACTAGTAAATGCCCTTTCTATATTTAATATTCAATCGCAATCATTCACATCTTCTATCTTTTTAATAATATTCCCACTAATATATGCGTTTTATATAAATAAAACAGTAAAAGAATAATTACTAATGAGAGACACAAATCTCTCATTTTTTTAACAAATATATTAGCTATTAAATGACATAAATATTAATTAATAAAAATATAAAATATTTTCTTTGATTTAACTTTAATATTAGTTGACAACATGATAATTATATTTCATAATAATAATATAAATAATAATCGAATAAAAAGATAGATAATAAGAGGGATTATGAAAAGCATTAAAAAAATAATATTAATATTAATAACCGTATTATTGTTAAATGGATGTTCTTTTAAAAATATAAATAACATGACCATAGACAAAGATGGTAAATTAGATTACACATTTAATGTAATGATAGAAAAAAATGCACTTTCTAACATTATGCATTTAGAAAATGAAAATGTATCAATAACAGAAGATGCAATGCTACAATATTTAAATCAAAAAATAAACTATACATTTTTAAAAGACTTAAATAAAACACCAATATCAGATGAAAATTATATAGGATATCAATATACATATAAAGTAGAAAATATTGATGAAATATCAGATATAAATGTAAAACAAATTAATTTGAATTATTATAGTTCAAAAGAAAAATTAAAAGAAATCAAATTATTCAATAAAACAAAAAATAAATACTCAGCAAACTTTACATTTAATATAAAAGATGAATCATCACAAATAAACAATAATGAAGAATATGACCTTGATAAAATAAACTTTATAACACAGTTTAGTGTTACACTTCCATATGAACCATTAAATCATAACTCAAAAAGTGTAACAAATAATGGAAAAACTTTGAACTGGACTATAAATGTTAATAAAAATGAAACAGTTGAATTTTCATTCTCTTTAATTAACATAGAACAAATAAAACAATTATGTTCAATTATTAGTATAGTTATAATATTAATATCACTAATTATAATGTTTACTAAAAATAAAACTAAAAAAATGATTTGTATTTTATTAATATTAGTTTTCTCATCAGCAGCAACTATAGTACTATTTCTTTACACACAACCTGTAACAAAAATGCAAAGTCAATTTGTAAACAAAGAAATAAATAGTTTAAATATTAATTACGAAAATGACACAATATCACTTGATTTTAAAGAAATAAATGAATATGCAAATGATTTAAACAAACTAATAAATTACACTAGCTCAATAAATGACATATATTCACAAACAATAAACAAAATAATAAAAAATGATAGTAAAACAAAAATGTATGACAAAGAAAACAAAAAAATATTAGAAACTGAAATATCAAAAGAACAAGCATCAAAAATATTTAATAATTATATTGGCAACATAGAAAAAGATACAACAGTTAAAATATTAATTGATGAAGACTTAGTAAATAAAGAAATAAGTAATGCTGATTTTGAAATAAATAGAGAAGATATCATAAGAAAAAGAATAGTTGAAACAGCACTAGCTGAAGTAGGTAATACTGGATATAAATACTGGAACTGGTATAATGGACAAGAATGGTTCATGGAATATTGTGCAGCATTTGTTAGTTGGGTAGGAGAACAACATGGACAAATAGAAGCGGGTAATATACCGAAAACAGCATGGGTAAAAGAAGGTATAGACTTTTACAAAGATAAAGGATGGTTTAAATATAAAAAAGAATATACACCAAAACCAGGAGACATTATATTCTTTAATTGGAATAACGAAAATGATTTAATAGATCACGTAGGAATAGTTGAAAAATACAAAAATGGTTATGTATACACTATAGAAGGCAACGTAGGTGGAAAAGAACCAAGTAAAGCTGTAGCAAGAAAAGTAGTAAAAAGAAAATTTAACAAAAACAGCATTCACATATATGGATATGGGATACCGAATTATTAAAATCGATATAAGAGAAAAACAACTAATAAACATTTTAAATAAAATACTCTCTTCCCCCTGAAGTCGGAACGATTCAATGTTCCGTCATTTTTTTGCCCATAAAATAAGGAATTGTGAAGAATTAAGCAAGTAAATAAACTATTTTGTGTACCATTTGTGTACCAAAAATTAAAAATTGTACCATAAATATGGAAGAAAATGATATTTTGTGGTAAGATATAAGTTAACTTAGCGGTATAGTATGCATATGCAAACTAGACAAATCTTTGTAATTAAATAAAGTATGAAAATAAATAAATAAGAGTTATTAACTGTTAAAGTTGTGTTACCGCTAAGTTACAATGCAGGTGGTTTGATGAGTTTTATTGATTTTTTAACAGAAGAAAGATTATTGAAAATTTATAATGATAAAATTATGTACTCTGGTAGTGTTGGTGTCGATAAAACTAATAACTATGAGTTTAAAAAGAATATAATTAGAAATATTAAAAAAATAATTAGGGATGTATCAAATCATAAGTATAGCCTTAAACCATATAAAGTTATATTGATTCCTAAAAATATTGATTCTAAACCCAGAAAAGTATGTGTTCCTACTATCAGAGATCGATTAATAATAGAGGCATTAAAGGAGTATTTATATTTATGTTATGATAACTATAATTTAAATTTTGGAATATCTAATTTGATAACAAAATTTATTGAGGACTATAATGGACATAAATATTCAAAATACATTAAAGCTGATTTAACAACGTATTTTGATTTAGTTAATCATAATAGACTTATACTAAAAATAAAGAATAAAGTTAGTGACGAATTAGCCATAGGCTTATTAACACAAATATTAAAAAATAGCCAAAAACATAATGATACTATTATTGATAGAAATGATGTAGGTATTCCACAAGGACTTAGCATATCAATGTTACTAGCTAATATATATATGTTAGATATTGATAATTATTTTAAAAAAATAAAGGAAGTGCACTATTATAGATATGTAGATGACATTTTTATTTTTTGCAATAGAAATGTTTACATTAATTATATTAAACTAAAAATTCATATATATAAAAATAAATTAAAATTAAACAAGTCAAAAACAAGAATATCTAAGATTATGCATCCATTTGTTTTTTTAGGATATTCTCTTATGAATGATTGTGTATCGGTAAAAGAACAATCAATTACGAAATTGGAAAATAGTCTAGAAAAACTTTTTAAAAATTATAAACACAATAAAAACAAGGAAGAATTATTATGGAGATTGAATATTAGAATATCAGGCGCTATATGTAATAACAAAAAATATGGTTGGTTATTTTATTTTAATAAAATAAATGATTTAGAACTTTTATATCATTTAGATGATTTGGTACTGAAATTCAAAAAAAGATATAATGTTACAGGTATAGATAACAAAAAATTTATAGAAGCATATTATCAGATTAAAAAAAATGATATTAAAAATAATGACTATTTTTTTAACGTTGATAAGGCAACAGATGAGGAGAAAAAGGATATATTGCATAATATAACAGATTTTTCCAAAGAAGAAATAGGAAAATTATCAAATAAAGATCTTGATTATAACTATAAAATAGCTGTATTTAAGTGCCTTAAATCATTAGAAATGGATTTGGATAATATATCGTAAGGAGTGATATTTTATGGATGAAGAAATGAAAGAAAAAGAATTCGTTAACTTAGAAAATAGGATATGGAAAACATATCAGTCTCGTATTATCACAGCAACAAGGCTATTAAATAATTCTAAGTTGTTGGATTTTTATTCAACTATATATACAATATGTCTAACACTTTTATCAGTTTTTACGTTAATTAATGGAGATAAACTGATTAATTATTTTAGTGTCTTTATTTCTATAATTGTAATGGGAATAGTATTTTATGGAAATACAATGAATTATAAAGATAGATATATCAATATGAAAGATAATTACTTAAAACTTGGAAATATGTATTATAAATGTTTAAATGAAAGAATTAATAAAAATTATGATATGGAAAAAATATATGAAGAGTATTCTAATCTGTTGAATACTGTGGAGAATCATTCTAAATATGATTATTTATCATATCGGTTAAACGATATTAATGAAAAGGGTAAAGTTCCATTTTTACAAAAATTTATTTATTGGTTCAGAAAAACAATGCTTTTTATACTTAAAATAATAATTTTTGTTATACCAATTTTCTTTGTAATTGTCTCATTTATAAGGATGATTTAAGAAAATAACCGAGAAAATTAATCTGAAGTTGTAAGATAAAAGTAGACAGAAAAAAACTGTTTACTTTTTTGTTATAATAAAATAAGGAGATGATATCGATATGGCTAGTAAAGGTCAAAAGTTTAAACATTGGTCAAAAGAAGCAAAATTAAGAATTGTAAAGAAAATCGTAGAAGAAGGAAAATCAAGTTATGCAGTAGCCAAAGAAGAAAATATCTTATCAACAGGTATGATTAGAC